>CANLBD010000074.1 GCA_947488215.1 Myxococcales bacterium
GACGCGACAGCGCTGCACCCACGGTAGTTGGAACCGCCGTCTGCGTTCTGCGCGGCGCGCAAGAACGCGACGGTCCGGGGCAGGGTGTCGTCGGCTGTGGGCACGATCGCCGCAGCACCCGAGAGACCTGCGACGGCGAAGAGTGTCGGCAGGGTCTCGCCGTCCGCCTCGGGCGCGCTCGCGCTCCATGCCCCCGGCGCCTCCGCGCAGGCGGCCCCCGCCATGATCTGTGCCTGCTGGAGTCGCCGTGCGCCGTTCGCGATAGCCACGTCGACTGTCACGGCCGCACCGACGTTGTTCGGTCCACCGGTCTGTCGAAACTGCGACAGGAACATCAGGAACGAGCCGGTGCCGAGACTGTACGACGGGCCGGCATCGCGGAGCGCGGGGTCGAAGCCGATCGCGAACGCAGCCATGCGCACAAGCCGCTGTTGGTCATCCGCGGACGCGTTGCGATAGCCGCGCACGGGCGCCTGCCAGTTCGCCGTCTGTCGCGCCTCCATGAGGGCCAAGCCGCCGAGGCCTGTCGCCCAGTTCGCGTAGTTACCGCCCTGCTCCTGAGCGCGAATGTACGCGAGGCCCCGCTCGACTGAGCCGTAGACGCGGTCACCGAAGGGGGTGCGGAACGCCTCGGCTGAAGGCATCTCCACCGCGAGCGAGGTCATGAACGTGAGCGCG
Organism: Myxococcales bacterium; assembly: GCA_947488215.1. GTDB lineage: Bacteria > Myxococcota_A > Bradymonadia > UBA7976 > UBA1532 > CANLBD01. Next base: position 679 of record CANLBD010000074.1, read on the forward strand.
CCGAGCGCGGCACGTCCCCAGAGGCGCGACGTCATGCGGACTCCTCAGCCACAGTGGCGGCGAGAGTGTAACGGCCTGCGCCGAAGTGTGTCGACCTCCTCGCGCTCAGGGGAGCGGGGCGACGCGGAAGATGTGCACAGCGCCATTGAACGCCCCGTTGACTCGCGTGCGCGGCGCGCCGACGACGAGCAACAGTCGGCCGTCGGGGTCGGGTGATGAGCCGATATCGAGGGCGTCGCCAAAGGCGTCTCCTGGAACGTCACCGACCAGCCGCAACCGCGACGCCCCATCGAGCGCTCCGCTCGCCGAATCGCAACGAACCAACCCGGGCAAGCTCGGATTCTGAGCGAACGTGTCGCCCAGTGCACCGGCACAGAAGCCGGCTCGGTCACCCGCTTGAAGAGGCGGGGTGACCAGCGTGGCCGCGCCGAGTCGCGCTCCCGGTGCGCCCACCATCTCCCTCACGACGGCTTGCGTCTCGACATCGTACAGCCAAGCGCGCCCTGTCGCGTCGCCGCCCGCTGGGTCGGGAACCGCCCAAGCACCCACAGCGACGAGGCGCTCCCGCGCAGCCAAGCCGAGTCCATAAGTGGCCTCCGTCAAGGTGCCCGCCGGTGGCATCAGGGCGTAGAGCGCGTCGAAGTCCGCCAAGGGGTTCATCGCCGCGACGGAGTTGTCCGGCAGGTCGTCGACTGCGACGCGAGACGAGAAGAGCACAGGCCTCTCTGCCCCCGGCCAAAAGGCCACAGCGAGGCGCCGCCCGAGCTGAGCGTCATGATTCGGGCCCGCGACGTCATCGATCTTCTCCCAGGCGGGAGGCTCTTCTTCGGGGAATTGGACCTCCCAAGTGGAGACCTTACCCTCAGAGTGGCCACCGCTGAGTGGTGCGCCGACGATGATGCGTTCGCCCACTTCCATGTCCACCGGCGTCGTCGCCAAAGCCGCTCCAAACCGCGCGCCTTTGTCGCTGCCGGTCTTCGACGTGAGGACATCTCGTGTGGACGGCTCGATAATCTCGACCCGCCCGACGATGTCTCGACCCTCCGTATAGCCTGGCGTGCCAACAACCCAGACGACCCGGCCTTCCGGACCAAGGCGCGCGACCGCGAGGGCTGCGCCGCGTTCGTAGCTGCGTTCGCCCCCCTCGATGACCCAGACGGGCGAGCCTGTTCGACCCGACACGAGGTAAACGTCACCCACGGGTGCATTACCGGGGCGGGGCGTGATGGTCGCGTCTGGTCCGGGCGCCCCGACAAGGGCATCCGCGTAGCCGTCGGCATCGACATCGGGCACAACGAGCACCGCGCGCCCAAGCGCCGCGTTGGCCACATTGGGCTCGAGCCGCGCCAAGCGGTTCACACACGCCAGCCCGCTGGGCCCCGCGGTGCCCTCGTCGATACGTGTATCGCAGTCGTTGTCCTCGCCGTCGCAGGTCTCTGACGGCACTTCGCCGCAGCCGCCGCACGCGTTCAGCACGTTCTCGTCGACGATACCGTCGCAGTCGTTATCGACGTCGTCGCAGACCTCGTCGACCCGGGGCATCTCGGGGACGCAGCGCTTCTCGCCATCAACACATAGGAGGACCCCGACGCTGCAGGCGTCCTCCTCGTCGCAGGCGGTCCCGACGTCCGTGGGCGTGTCGTCGACCATGCCATCACAGTCGTCATCGACGCCGTTGCACACCTCGTCGCTCGGCGCGGTGCCGGAGCATGGTGAGAACGCGCCCGCAACGCAGGTAGATTGCCCCGGCCGGCAGACGCCCAAGCCGGGTGAGTCGCAGGCGACCACCTCGCCGTCCTCGCACGCGTTCGCGATGCCTTCATCGATTCGTCCGTCGCAGTCATCGTCTTGCGCGTTGCGCACCTCGTCCGTACCGGGCGCGTCAGGCGTGAGGCAGACGACCACGAGCGTGTCGGACGAGCAGCCTAGGGTGCCGACCGCGCGGCAATCAGCGACGCCCGTCTCGCACGGCTGGCCGACCGTCTCAAACCCCTCGTCTACGCGCCCGTCACAGTCGTCGTCGAGCGCGTTGCAGCGCTCGGCGCGCTCCGGAGACACCCACGGCGCGTTGTCGTCACAGTCCCCAGCGCACCCCGCGACGCCGTCGCCGTCGAGGTCGGGGCAGGGATCGACGGACACTGGCGCTGAGGGGGCGGCACCCCCTGCGGGCGCGGCGTCTCCCTCGGCCGGCGGTGGGGGCAGCTCCCCGATGCAAGCGTTCAGGGTGAGCGCGCCCGTGAGCGCGACGATGACCCGGCGCGCCCTCACACGATCTCGGCGACGCCGTGGGACAGCACGAGCCGGTCGCCCACGCGCGCTTCGACGACGAAGCGGCCCTCAGCCTCTGTCGGCAACGCGACGACATCGACCGCGGTGCCCGGATAGACGACGCCGCTGAAGCGCGCGCTGAAGCTCCGAAGGCGCGCCGGGTCTCCGCCGCACAGGTGGCGCGTGAGCGCGCGCGCGGCGAACCCGTAGGAGCAGAGTCCATGCAGAATCGGCGCCTCGAAGCCCACCTTCGTTGCCAGCGCCGGGTCGATGTGCAGGGGGTTGAGGTCACCGCTCAGGCGATACAACAGCGCCTGACTCGGGCTGGTCGCGAACCGCGCCTCAAGCACCGGCGTGGCGCCCGCCTTGGCCACGACAGGCGCCTGCGAGGGACCTGCGTCTCCGCCGAATCCGCCCTGACCGCGGCAGAAGATCGACCACACAGTCTCTGCGACCAGCGCGCCGCTGGCGTCCCGCGTCTCTGTCTCAATCAGGACCACGGCTGCTTTGCCCTTGTCGTACACGGCGGTCACGCCGCCGGTGCTGCGCAGGGTGCCTTCGCGTGAGAAGGGCTTGTGCAGTCGAACGGTCTGCTCGCCGTGGACGAGCGTGCGAAAATCAGCGCGCACACGCGCCAGCGCCTCCATGACGATGCCGTGGACGGGGAGTACGGCGAATCCCGGGTAGACGTGGAACTGCGGGGCGGCTTCCCAGACATAGGCGAGCTCGTCTGTGCCGGCGCCGATGCCCAGCGCGTAGGTGGCGCAGGTCTTCCAGTCGTACGTGAACTCGGGGGCCTCGAGTCGCTGACCAACAGCCTCGAGGTTCAGCGCGATGGGGGCTTGCATGAGACTCTCTTCCGTCGTTGAGGGGCGCTTGTGCCTGCCCTTTGTTCGTACCTAAGGCGAGTTCGGGGGGCAAGCCCCGCTCGCGCGTCGCGCGTCGAGGCGCTCGAGCGCCCAGTCGGCGGTTTCTCGCAGCACCGGGTCTGGGTCGCTTGCGGCCACGCGCTCGATATCGCCTCGCAGGCTGTGCGCGCCGATGTTTGCCGCCACGATCAGCGCGTTGCGCCGCAGGCCTTCGCCCCTTGCTCGGCGCAGGGGACTGCCCTCGAGCGAGGCATCGAGCGCGTCCGAGGTCGATCGAATCCAGGCGCCCAGGTCAGCCCAAGCGTGCTGGGGTTGCCACCGCTCGGCGCTGGCGCGGGGCGCGTCTCGGTTCCACGGGCAGACATCCTGACAGATGTCGCACCCGAAGACGTGCTCGCCGAGCCAAGGTCGCACGTGCGCCGGGATCGCCCCGCGGTGCTCAATGGTCCAGTAGCTGATGCACCGTCGGGCGTCGACCACCCCGGGGGCGACGATCGCACCCGTAGGACACGCCGTCAGGCACGCGCTACAGGTCCCGCAGCGGTCGGGGTGCCGCTCGGGCGGCGTGAGCTCCGCGAAGGGCTCATCCGTGAACATCACGGCGAGGGAGCCGAACGTCCCCATCTTCGGGTGGATGAGCATCGCGGACTTGCCGATCCACCCGAGACCGGCGCGCTCGGCGAACGCGCGCTCCAAGACAGCGCCCGTGTCGATGCTCATGTACGTTCGGATGGAAGGCCGCTGCGCGATCAACCACCGCAAAACCTTCCGCAGACTCTTACGCAGGATGTTGTGGTAGTCGCGGCCCCACGCGTACGCCGCGACGCGACCCGTGGGGCCGTCGGGCTTGTCTGGGGTGGGCGTGCGGTGAGGTAACCAAAAGCACAGCGCGCTGCGCGCCTCGGGCATCAGGTGACGCGGAACCAGACGCTCCTCGGCGCGCTCCGCGAGCCAGGTCATCTCGCCGTTGTAGCCCGCATCAAGCCACTGCGTGAGCGCCGCCGCGTGAGGCGCGAACCAACCGTCGCCGATAGGTTCGACGGGCGCCACGCCGAGCCACTCGAGGCCGGCGCGCGCGCTCACTTGCCGGAGCGCGCTGGGGTCGATGTGAGGCGCGTCGGGTTTCACGTCGCGCACCATAGCCCCCACGCCGCTCCGCTGCTACGCTTCACACATGAGCTTGTCTCAGTCTGGCAGGTTGCGCGCGCTCGCGGCCGCTGCTGCTCTCTTGGTTGGCTGCGAGGCCGCCTCTCGGTCGCAGGCGTGCGAGCCTGTCTCTGGTCAGGGGTGCCGAGACGACCAATCCTGCACCCTCGACGAGGCCGGTGACCCTGCGTGTCAGCGGCCCGGCACCGCGCAGCACTTTGAACCTTGTACAAGCTCCGAACAGTGCGCTCGAGGCTTCGCGTGCCTAGAGGTCGACGGTGCGCCGCGTTGCGCCCGAATGTGCGCGCTCGACACGGCTGCGGGTTCGGCGACCTGCGCTGCGGTGGCCGAGGGCGCTCAATGTCTCGGGGTCGTGGCCCCGCAGCCCAGCGTGGGCGCGTGCGTGCAAACGTGCGTCGATCCAGCGTCGGCGACGTGCCCGCCACTCGAGGACGGCCTACCGGCGGGCTGCTGGGTGCCCGAAGGGTTCGACGCGCCCGTGTGCTCGGGCGTCCGTGGGTCAGTCGACCCGGGCGACCTCTGCGGCGTGCAGGCGCGATGCGCGCGACCGACCGATCTGTGCGTGGCGCGCGGCGCAGGGGAGGCGCCCCGATGCTGGCCAACCGCTGCGGTGGGTGGTCAGCCCTGCGTCGCGCCGGACGGGCTCCCGGGAGAGCGCATCCATGTACCGGGCACCACGCGCTTCCAAGTCTGTGTGTCCGCGCGCGACTAGAACCAGGTCAGGTCGTGACCTCGATGCCCCAAGCGCCCTTGTCGCTCGCGTCCTTGAGCCGTAGCCGAGCGCGGTGGAAGCGCGACTTGAGCGCGGGAAGCGAGAGGCCGGTCTCGTCTGAGATCGACTGCAGAGACAAACCGTCGACAAACCGACGCGTGAAGAGCTCGCGGTCACCGTCCCGCAGCTCAGCGAGGAATGCGTCCGTCAGCAGGAGCAGCTCCCGGTCGCTGACCGCCTGCTCCGGCATGGGCTCGGGCGCGACCGCCGCGGGTGAGTAGATCTCAGGTGTCGGCACGAGTCGCCGCTCGCGGCGGTGGCGGAGCAGCGCCGTGTTCACCACGATGCGCGAGAGCCAGGAGCCGAAGCGCGCCTCGCCCCGGAACTGGTGAATCCGGCGCAGGACCTGAACACAGGCCTCCTGCGTCACGTCCTCGGCGCGAACGGGATCGCGCGTGACCTTGAGCGCCAGATGGTACATCTGCGTGTAGTGACGTGTCAGCAGCGTCTGCATTGCCGCCCGGTTACCCGCGGTGGCCGAAGCGACCAACGCGTTCTCCTCGATCTGCGCGGCGTCCTGCTCGGTTGAGATGTCCATGGGCACTCCTCGTACATGGCAAGGCCTGGGCTTGTTCAAGGTTTCGGCGGCTGCCGACGACCTTCTCACCCTGCGCCACTGAGGAACACCGCCGAATTTCCGCCTATTCCAAGAGCGGCCGGAAATGAAACCTCACGTCAGCGCGAGGTTTGTTGTCTACCTTTGTTCATGGATTGTCAACGAGAGGCGCAAAGATTGTTCAAATCTTTGTTCATGCTTTGCTACAGGTAGCGCTCGATGGTTCGGATGATCTCGATTCGGTCAACCAAATCCTGAATGTAATCAAGCCGATCGATGGGGAGGACGAGCGTCGGCGACCGGTCGTACCGCTCAAACCACTCCTCGTACAAGGTGTGTAGACGCTTGATGTAGGTGAGCGGGATGTTCTGCTCTTCGGGGCGTCCGCGCAGCCGAATGCGTCGGCGGACAGTCCGGACATCGGCCCTCAGGTAGATCATCAGATCGGGAGGCCGAAGCGTCTGGATCACCGCCTCGTACAACGCCCTGTACGTCTTGTGCTCCGCCTCGCTCATCAGCCCGCTGCGGTACAGGTTGAGCGCGAAGATCTCGGCGTCCTCGTAGATCGTGCGGTCCTGCACCACCGTGCCGGGGTGGTCGGTGAGCTCTTGGTGGAGCCGAAACTTGTGCGTCAAAAAGAAGATCTGGCTGTGGAACGCCCAGCGCTTCATGTCGCCGTAGAAGTGCTCCAGGAACGGGTTGCCCGCGTTCGGCTCGTAGAAGGGGGTCAGCCCGAACCGGTACTGCAGGAACTCGGTGAGCGTAGACTTGCCTGCGCCGATGTTGCCGGCGACGGCGATGTACTTGCGCGGGCCGTCCATCGTCAGCGCCGGCACAGTAAGCGCGCGTCGTCCTCGGCGGCACGGCAGGCGGTGCCGGCCGCGCAGCTCGCCCACGCAGGAGAGCCAGGCCCGCACACGCCGCCTTCGGGGTATGTCGCCGTCACGGCGACCTCGTAGTTACCGCTCCCGTTCGCGAAGCCATCGACGAAGACGAAGAACTCGCCACCCGCCCAGTCGAACTCCACACGACTCTGCACGCCGCCGTTGTCGTCGTTGCACGCAAGCTCAGTGGGACCCGACACGCAGACCGGAACGCCCGCATCGTCTGCGGGCTGTGCGGCGTCTCCCGGGGGCGCAGCGTCCACGACCGCCGCGTCAAGGCTGGCGTCACCGCCCCCGACAGGCGGTTCGCCGCCGCCCGCGGGAGGCACCGCGCCGCCCATCGGCGGCTCGGCGCAGACCAACGCCGGAACGCACGCGGACCGCGCATACAGCACGGTGTCGAAAGCGCTGCCGGCCGTCGAGATCTCGACCGTCGCTGGGTAAGGCAGGAACGCCGCAAAGACGACTTCGGGTGCCGTGCTGCCCCGACTGCAGCCGGGCACATGGTCGTTCGCGCTGGCGGCGGTTGTCCCGCGCGCCTCGCCGTTCGCGGGCAGAGGCGGCTGGGCCACGTCGCACGGGCCGCGCTCGTCATCGTCCGCAGCCGAACTGCAGCCGTCGTCGGGTGATGCGCCGCCGAAGTCCACGCGGCCGTCCGCGTCGTCGTCCACGTCGTTCGAGCAGGCTGGCGCGACAGCGGGGGAGCGCTCCAGAGGTGAGGTGGGCGCGGGGCAACCATCGTCGTTCGGGAAGTCCGTCGCGCCGTCCTGGTCATTGTCGACGCCGTCTTGGCACTGCGGCACGTTGAACTCGCTGCCGTCGTTGGGCGAGCCGTCGCAGCCGGGGTCTTCGGCGTCCACGAGCCCGTCGCGGTCGTTGTCGCACCCATCGAAGCACACGGGGTCGTTCCCCTCGCTCGCGTCGTTGACACAAGCGCAGCCAGGGTCGCCGTTCGCGTCCAAGAAGCCGTCCCCGTTGCGGTCAAAGTCGCTCAGCGCGTCCCCGTCGTTGTCGACGTCGTCCGAGCAGGCTGCGACCTCACGGTCGTCTCCCCGCGCGTCGCAGCCAGGGTCGTTCGGGTAGTCGGACAGCCCGTTACCATCGTCGTCGAGGCCGTTCGCGCACGCCGGCGCCAGCGCGGGATCGAGCTCGTCATCATCGGACGCGGTCGCGCAACCGGCGTCGAGCGGCCAGTCGATCTGGCCGTCGCCGTCGTCGTCGAGGCCGTTCGCACACTCGGCGGGCGCGCACACCCCGTCCCGGCAGGTGGAGCCGTCCGAGCAGGTCCATGGCTCACCGCCGTCACAGCGTCCACCGACGGCCACCCGCGCGACCGCGCGGAGCCGAAACAAGTCCGGCTCCGAGCCGCTCACGGAGTCGACGAAGATGAAGATCTCGGTGCCGGCGGGTTGCGGGCCGAGCTCAATCAGCGAGGCGCCGTTCGGACCGGAGCGTTGGTCGCAGTCGAGGTCTGCCGCGGCGTCGCAGGCCGTGCGCGCCGACAAGATCGTCGCCGCTCGGCTGCCGCGGGTCGAGAGTTGCAGGCCGTCGAGCGGCCGGTCCGCAGCCACGCGCCACACGAACGCGGCCTCCACGCCGCTGCCTACGACGCACGTCGGGTTGAACGCGTTGACGACCGCCGCGCCCTGCAGATTGCCTCGGTAGTCGGCGACGCCTGTGACGTCCGTGGGAGCGAAGTCGAGGCAGGGGTCGAGTTCGGTCATGTCTGCGGCAGAGACGCAGGCGCGTCCCGCCGCGGGGTAGTCCACTTGACCATCACCGTCGTCATCGAGCGCGTTCGAGCAGGCGGGCGCCACGGCCGGGTCATCCTCGAGGGCGTCCTCGAACGATTCGCAGCCCGGATCGTTCGGGTAGTCCACGCGACCGTCTTGGTCGTTGTCCATCCCGTCACGGCACAGCGCCGTATTGAACTCGAAGAACCACTCAGGGTCGTTTCGGCACCCGGGATCTTCGAGATCGATCAGACCGTCCCCGTCGTCATCGAGGCCGTTGCGGCAGGGGGGGGCAGGGCTCTCCGAGTCATCCGCAGCGCTCTCGCACGCGGGGTCGTCTGGGAAGTCAGCGACGCCGTTGAAGTCATCGTCTTGGCCATTGCTGCATTGGGGCGGCGTCTGTGGGTTCGTCTCGTCTTGGTCGCTCGGACTCTCGCAGCCCGGGTCGTTCGGGTAGTCGGACTTTCGGTCCCCGTCATCGTCACGCCGGTTGGAGCACGCGGCCCGCGTGCAGACGCCCTCGACGCACACTGAGCCGAGCCTGCAGGTCTCGAGCCCACCGTCGGGCGGGCAAGGCTCGTCGTCGTTGACTTCAGCCGCGAGCGTGAGCATGTAGGCGCCCTGTGCGTCACGGAACCCGTCGACGATCACGAAGTAGTCGCCCACCTCGGGCGCCTCATACGCTGTGACGCTCGTGCGCTCATTTGACCGGGCGTCGTCATTGCATGCCACCTCGGACGCGAGGTCGTCACACGCTTGGCGAATTGAAAGCACTGTGTCAAAGGCGCTGCCCTGAGTACTCGCGCGCAGCGCGGCATAGCGGCGCCGCAGAGTGACCAAATGCACTGCCTCGGGCGCGTCGTTCGTTCGACACGTCGCGTCGAGCGACCCGACGCCTGAGGTCGTCCCTTCGACCCGTGCGAGCCCGGTCACGTCACGGAACTCGAGCCCCGGCGCGCATTCGCTCTGTTCGCCCGGGTCGCTCATGTCGACGCAGCCCGGATCGTCGAGGTCGGCGAGGCCGTCACCGTCGTCGTCGACGCCGTTGCCGCAGGGCGCGACGTTGGTGTCGGCCTCGTCCTCGTCCGTGAGCGCCCCACAGCCTGGGTCATTGGGGTAGTCGGTTTGGCCGTCCGCATCATCGTCGCGGCGGTTGTCGCACGCGGGGTCGGGGGTCGCGGCGTCGGGGGCGGCGTCGGCAGCCTCGGCGTCCTGCGGGGCGGCGTCGGCCTCGAGGGTCGCGTCGACGCCCTCATCGGGACGCGGCGAACCGCCCCCTGCGTCCTCGACGCCTCCGCCGCCGACATCCGCGAGGCCGCCGCTGCCATCGGCGCCGCCCGGTTGAGCATCGAACGGGACGATCTCACGTGACTTCGGGCCATCACCGCCGCAGGCGGAGAGCGCGAGCGCGCAGGCGGTCCATAGGGCGGCGCGGGCTTGCGGGCCCGACACAAGGGAAACGACGCGTGGGTGCATCTCGGCGCTCCGACTCGATTCGGGGGCACGATACACGAAACGATGGGCGAAGGGGGGAAGCCGCGCGCGGCCGTTCAGGCGGGCGTGACCGACACCTCGACCCAGCCATCACGCTCTTGCACGGGGTGCGTCTTCAGGCAGACGCCCGTGATGTGCGTGTGTGCGCCCGTCTCACAGTCGAAAGCCCAATAGTGCCAACCGCACAGGAGCTTACCGTTCATGATGCGCCCGACGCTCGTGAAGGCAGCGCCTCGGTGCGGGCAGGCGTCATCGAACGCGCTCAAGCCGATGTCCGTGCGGGCGACGACGACCGCCCGACCATCAATCACCGCGCCCCGCAAGGCGTCGAGCGTGAGCTCCTCGGTGGTGCAGACGCGATGCCACTCGACGCTCATTCCTGAACCTCGCTCCGCGCACGCTCGACCCGGACGCCTACGGCCTGCGGCGCGCCTTCGATGGGAGGGGCGAGCTTCCTGAGCGTGAGTCCGATCGACCGCGCGGGAAAACGCTCGAGTAAGCGGTCACAGACCTGCGCCGCGAGCCGCTCGATGAGGTGCACGCTCTCGCCATCGAACACGCGCTTGATCTCCGCCGAGACCGCGCCGTAGTCGATGGTCTGACTCAGCCGATCGCTCGTCGCGGCCGCACGCGTGTCGAAGCGAAGGACGACGTCGACCGAAAAGCTGCACCCGACCTCTCGCTCGTGCTCGAACCAGCCGTGTTTGCCGCGCAGCGCGAGGCCTTCGATCAGGATTTCGTCCGGCACGGCGCTCAGCATGGCCGGACCGTAGCCGCGTATTTCTCGGTTCGTCAACGCCGCACTCGGTTGCGGCTCTGCGCGGGAGAGGTTAGCGTCCTCGATCATGAGCGCCGCCATCGATCTTCGCACCTTCAGTTACATCGACATCCTTCAACCCCAGCTGACGGGCTTCCTTCAGACTGTCGCGACGGGCTTCATGCCCCTCGAAGGGCAAGCCGCTCTCTTCATCGAGATCGCGCCTGGGATGTCGATCAACGCCGTGACCGACATCGCCTTGAAGCAGACCTCGACTGTGCCCGGCATGCAGATCGTCGAGCGCTCGTTCGGCGTCTTGGAGCTGCACCACTTCGACCAAGGCCAAGTGCGCGCGGCTGGCGAGGCGATCTTGTCGCACTACGGTCTCCGCGAAGAGGACCGCCACGCGCCGGTCGTCCGCACGAGCGAGCGCATCACCGGGATCGACGGTCACCAAGCCATGCTCATCAACCGCATGCGGCACGGTGACATGATCGCGCAGGGCCAGACGCTCTACATCATGGAGTGCGAGCCTGCCGGTTATGCCTGCATCGCGGCGAACGAGGCCGAGAAGGCCGCCGAGGTTCGGCTGCTCGAGGTCGTGACCTTCGGGCAATACGGCCGCTTGTGGCTCGGCGGCAGCGAGGCGCAGATCGAAGAGGCGGAGCGCGCGATCCGCAAGACGCTTGAGGGGATCCGAGGGCGTGCGCCGAAGAAGAAGTCGGCGTGATCTCCAGCAACGATCTCAAGAAGGGCGTCCGCATCGAGCTTGAGGGCGCGCCGTGGGTCGTGGAGTCCGTGGCCACTCAGTCGGCCAGCGGTCGTGCCTCAAACACGCTCGTCAAGGTCCGGCTCCGAAACGTCCTGACCGGGCAGGTGTCCGACCGGTCGCTCAAGGCGGGCGAGAAGTACAACGAGCCGGACCTGCGTAAGCGCGAGGCCCAGTTCCTGTACGCTGCGCGCGAAGGTGACTCGACCGCTTACACCTTCATGGACACCGAGACCTTCGACCAGTTTGAACTCTCCGAAGTCGAGGTCGGGGACGACGCCCGGCTGCTCCTCGAGAACCTTGAGCTGCGCGCGGTGGAGTACAACGGCCGAGTGGTCGGCGTTGAGCTACCGCCCTACATCGAGATGAAGGTCGTCGAGGTGGAGCCGGGGGCGCGCGGCGATACGGCCACGGGCGGTGTGACGACAGCCGCCGTGACTGAGAACGGCTTGGCGATTCAGGTGCCGCTCTTCGTCAAGGTGGGCGACCGCGTTCGTATCGACACGGCCACGCAGCAGTTCAAGGATCGTGTCGGTCGCTGACCGGCCCGGCGCCGCCGTGGGCGAATCCTCTCAAGTCGCTGGCGCGATGGTCGATGTGCTGTCCGGAGGCACCCTGCCGTGGCAGTTCTTCAGTTCCCCAGCGAGCCGCACAAGTTCCGCAACCTCCGCGCGTGGGCGCGGTCGCAGTTCCAGCAGGAGCTGCGTCTCCCGGCGTTGCAGAAATTGGGCGCCGAGGCGACCGACCTCGGCATCCTCATCATGGCCTGCCGCCGATGCGGGCTGCCGACGAGCACGCTGCATGTGTTCGAGGAGCCGGGGCACGACGTCA
>CANLBD010000075.1 GCA_947488215.1 Myxococcales bacterium
AGCTCGGATGAACAGGCTAAATGGGAGACTGAGTGGCTGGACGAACATCGAAACCGCCACGGTATTCTGCCGCGATACAATCGAATCTCGGGCTTCGCGCAGGACAAGTAAGACTTTTCCGTAGCGAATCGTATCGTGATGCGGCGTCGGGAGGTCTCTACCGCGCTTACCCCCCCCCCGCGACCACCTCCGCCTCCGCGACCTCCACCGCATACATCGCCGCGGCTCTCGCTCGCTCGTAGTCCAACACCTTGCGCCGCAGCGCGCGCAGCTCGCTCCCCGGCGCGCCGGCGCGCTCGGCAGCGTCGGCCAGCGCTGCCGCCCGCTCGAGCTCGGGCGCCTGAGAGTTGAGCCGCGCCAGGTGGGCGCGGGCGGCGTCGAGCGCGGCGCGGGCGTCGGCGAGCGCGCGCTCGGCTGCTTGGGCCTCGGCCTCGCCTTGCGCGGTGACCTGCGCCGCCTCGGCGCGGGCCGCCCGAGCAGGTGCGCCGCCGGGCCAGGAGAGCGCCACGCCCACCTCGGCGAGCGCGCGGTCGTTCCGCTCGCCGCCGGTCTCGTCGCGCTGCCAGGCCAGCTCAATAAAGGTCGGCCAAGGCCACAGGCCGCGCTCCGCCTCGTCGCGCTCGGCTTGGGCCACGCCCGCGATCGCGTGGGCGCGCTCGGTGTGCGGCGTCGCGGCGTCGGGCAGGGGGCCCACGCAGGGCGACGCTGCGTCCACGCTCAGCCCGCCCGCGTACCGGGCGAGCGTCGCCTCGGCCGCGGCCAGGTGCACCACCGCAGCGTCGGCCTCGGCGCGCGCGGTCAGGGTGTCGAGGCGGTTGAGCGTCTCGGCCACGCCGTTCGCCACGCCCGCGCTCTCGGCGCGCGCCGAGTCGGCGGCGGCGGTCTGCGCGATCTCGGCGCCCCGGGCAGCCAGGGCGGCGTCGCGCCGGGCGGCGCGCACGGCGGCGACCTGTAGCCGGGCGGTGAGCGCGACCTGCGCCTCGAGCAGCGTCAGCTCGGCGCGGCTGAGCGCCACGCCCGCGGTCGCCGCGCCCCGCAAGGCGTCGCCCACGCCCCAGCGGGGCAGGGGCACGCGCAGGCCCACGCGCGGCTCTTGGCCCGGCGCGGCCAAGTTGTCGCGCACCCGAAGCTCCGGCGTCTCCCAAGCAGTCGCGGCGTCGAGCTGCGCCTGCGCGAGCGGCACCCCGGCGCGGGCGGCGCCCACGGCCTGGCTGGCATTCAGGGCAGTCTGAACGACCTGCGCGCAGGTCGCGGTCCCCGGCGCGTCGGGCGTTTGCGCTCCGGCGACCGCGGGCAGGAGCGCGCCGAGCGCCAGGCCGCGCGCGGCGCCGACGAGAGAGACCGCGCGCGTCAAGGGGCGCGCTGCGGCGCGGGCAGGCGCGCCCAGCGGGCGGGGCGGTCGCCCGTGTCAAAGAACACCACGACTGCGCCGTCGGGCGCGAAGGCGACCGCCTCGGGCTTGAGCCCATCGAAGCGCTGCACCAGCGTCGGCGTGGGGACCGAGGCGCCCGCTTCGAGCGCGGCGCGCGGGAGCGTCCACAGTGCCCCGGCGTCTGGGCCGGCCTCCAGGGTCGACGTCAGGTAGAGCGTGTCGCCGCGCACCGCCAGGTCCGAGATGCCCCCCGGCGCGCCCGCGGGGCCGGTGGGCAGCGCGAAGCGCGCGGCGGCCTCGACCACCGGCGCGGCGCCTTGGGTGAGCACCGCGTCCGCGTTCTTGAGTCGGAGCACGCGAGCGCGCCCCGCGGCGTCGTTGGGCGCCTTCAGGGCCAGGTAAAGGGCGTCTGTCGTGGCGACGAGCCCCTCGATGTCCAGCCGGTCCGTCCAGCCGAGCTCGGCGCGGGCCTCGGGGCCGAGCGCCGCGGACACGCGGTCGAACAGGGGCGCCTGCGCGACCACGCGGAGCTGCATGGGCCCGGCCACCTCGGCGACCGCCAGCCGCTGTCGCTTCTCAGGTCGATTGCCCTTGCGCGACACGCTCTGCGAGCAAAGCAACCAGATTCGACCGTCGTGCCCTTGCGAGATGGCCTCCAGGTCCGAGGTCGGACCGAGGCCTTCGACCTGGAGCGGCGCGGGGTCGACCACGCCGTCGGCGGACACGGTGAACACCCACGGCTGCGCGTCGGCGTCTCCGCGGCCCGTGTCGTCGCTCACGACCACATAGCGCTGCCAGGCGTCGAGCCAGACGCCGCCGCTGACCTCGAAGGCGCTCCGCTCCGTGAGCGCGGCGGGCACTTGGAGTGGGGTGCCCTGCTCCTGGGCGGCGGGCGCGGCCACGGCGCCGCCGGCGGGGGACTCGAGCGACACGCTCACGACCTCGGCCGAGAGCACCGGCGCGTTGTCCTGCAGCCGAATGTAGACAGGCCGGCCGTAGCGTGGGCGCTGGGGGTTGAGCCAGAGGGCGGTGGGCTGCTCGGCGATCTCTGGGCCTACCGCCTCGACCACGCCCTGCGTCGCGAGCGTGCGGTCGCGGCCGACGACGCTTACGGTCTGTCCAACGGTAAAATGCCGAGCCGCTTGCTCAGGGGCATAGGCCACGGCGGTCGCCCGGCCGCGCGCCACGACTTGAACGACCGGCTCTGCGGCCACGACTGGGTCGCCTGCCTGCTTGAGCACGCGCGCCACCACGCCGTCCGCGGGGGCGCGGAGCGTCATGCGGTCGCGGGTCTCAAGCAGCGCGGCGAGCCTCGCCGTGCGCGTCTCGACGAGCGCGCGGGTCGGCGCGAGCTGGCGGGTGATGGCTTCGTCCTCGGGCTCTGCGAGCGCGCCCGTCGCCTCGGTCGTCAGGCTCGACCACGCGCGCACGACCTCGGGCTGAAAGGCGCGGGCGCCGTCCAGGCTCTCGGCGCGGGCGCGCAGCTCGCCGACTTGACCCGCCTCGGCCAGCCGCGCGCGGGCGGCGGCGTCGAAGCGCTCAAGCTGCTCCACGAGCACCCGCGACTCGGCCGTGGCGGCGGCCTGCTCGCTGCGCGCGGCGGCCAGCGCGGCCTGAGCGCGGGCCAGCTCGGTGGCGATGCCCCGCTTGCGGTCGCGCTGCGCCAGGTTCAGCTCGGCTGCGGCGGCGTCCGCGGCGGCGACGGCCTCGGCCAGCTCGCCTCGGGCCACCGCGAGGTCGGCGTCGAGCGCATCGGCCTCAAGCGTGGCGAGCACGTCGCCCGCGGACACCCGCTGCCCGGGGGTGACCACGACCCCGCGCACGCGGCCCGCGGTCGGCGCGCCGAGCGCGTTGCGGGGGACCTCGACGAGGCCGGGGATCGCGGCGTGGTCGGGCGAGACGCGCATGTAGAGCAACGCCGCGCCCGCCGCTGTCGCGGCCCAGATAAAGGTGGCCAGGCTGGGGCGGCGGACGCTCATAGCTCGGTGTGCGCGCTCTCGATCAGAAGGCTCAGGCCCTGGATACCCTTCAAGGCCTCGAGCGCCTTGACGAGCTGTTCGTGGTCATGTTGGCCCTTCAGTTTGACCTGGTAGGCGTATTCCAGAGTCTCACCCTGCGCCAGGTCGCGCAACGCGACGAGCGCGAAGCTGTCACAGTGGGCGGTGAGCACGGCGCGCACCTCGTCGCCCGTGGCGGCAGCGCGGGGCAGCCAGAAGCGCAGCATGCCGTCAAAGCGCTTGCGCTGGCCAAAGGTCGTCCACTGGAGAGACGCCGCGGCCGCGCAGAAGGCCATCGTGCCGAAGATCGCGGCGGGAAAGCTCCGCACGCCCACGGCCAGGCCGACAGCGAGCGCCGCAAACATGAACACCATGTCGCGCGGGTCCCGGATGTTCGTGCGGTAGCGCACCAAGGCCATGGTCCCCATCATGCCCAGACCGCGCGCCAGGTTGTCGCCGATCGCGAGCATCAGCGTCGCGGCGACGACCGAGCTGAGCACCATCGACTGCACGAAGCTGCGCGAGTACGACATGCCCTCGAAGGTGCGCTCATAGGTGAACGCGACCAGGTGGCCCAGCGCGAAGGCCGAGAGCAGCACCAGGAGCGCCGACTCCCACGTGGTCTCACCGGCGGCGGGCGAGAAGATGGCGGCGAGCTCGTTCATGGTGCGTCTCGCATCAGCCAGCGCGAGGGCTGACGGTCGGCCAGGCTCAGGCCGAGCGGGTCGGCCACGCGGTCGGCGCAGGTGCAGAACTTGCTGAAGCCGGTACGGACGAGGCCGAAGCGGCGCACGATGTCGCTCATCCAGAGGGGCACGCCCGTGGTGCACTTCAGCTCGAGCACCACGCCCGAGATGGGCAGCCCAAAGCGGTCGGGCGTGTCGGCGGGCAGCCAGCCGGGGCCGTCCACGAGGACGTCCCAGCCACGCGGGGCGTGCGCCGACAGCGCCTTATCAAAGGTCACGCGGCCGTAGTCGTCCACCGTGCTCACGAAGGCCTCGCGCTCGTAGCGCACGATCACGTTCGGCATCGCGCCCGTCGCCCGCATCTTGCGAGTGAACACCCTCAGATTCTCAAGGTCGCGGGGCGAGCGGACGTGCCGCTCTCCGTCCGGCGCGAGCACGATGGCCGGCCAGGCCTCGGCGGGGAAAGCGACGCGCGTCTTGACGATCACGTCCTTGTTGCGGGCCTTGCACTCAATGAAATAGGGCCCGGTGCGGTAGCGGCGGATGCGGAGCTTGAAGCGATAGGCCGCCTGCTCCATCGTCTGGCCATAAAAAGACCGGTTGGCCGTGTCGAGGTACAGGCTCGAGATCGTGTACGGGCCGTGCGCGCTCGCGGAGTCCGGGCGCACATAGGGGCTCAGCGCGGCACGAATCGGCTCCACCAGCGCGGGCGGGATTCGATACTTGAGCTCGTAGCGCTCGATGACCAGCTCGGAGTTTGGCACGCGGCGAATCTACGTCCGGCACGCCTCGGGCCGCAAGAAAGCGGCGGAAACCTAGACCCCCGAACGCTTTGCGTGCGAAAGTCATTTTGTGACCGTGGCCCGCCCGACAAGGAGACGCCGGTGACCGATGACGCCGCGGACAACCGCAAGGGCGGCACCTACCTCTTTGTGCGGCCGCGAGACCAGCGTCGGCAGCGGGCGATCACGCGCGATGTCGCCGCGGCTGACGCGCCGCCGGCGGTCGGGAACGCCGAGCCCGCGCCGCCGCCCGTGGTGTTGCCGCCGTTGCCGGTGGCGCGAGACGCCGCGGCCGAGGCGCCGCCCGACCCGCGCGAGGCGATTCAGGTGCGGCACGTGCGCCCGCGGCTCTCGCCGCAGAGCGTGGACGCTCGCCTGTTCTTCTTGCTGCAGCCCGACGCGGCGCCCGCCGAGGAGTACCGCGCGCTCTCGCGTGCGCTGCGGGTGCAGGCCGCCGGCGCGACGCGCATATGGATTGTAGGCGCCCGCCCCGGGGCGGGCGCGACGCTGACCTGCCTGAACTTGGCCGCGGCGCTCTCGGAGACGATGCGTGTGACCGTGGTCGAGGTCGCGCCCAAGGCGGCGATCGCGGGGCGACTCGGCTTGGCCCAGCCGCGACCATGGGACCCCGAGGCGCGTGAGCCGCTCGACCTGTGGCTGGTGGGTGACCGCTTGGCGGTGCTGTGCAGCGCGGAGCTCGCGGCCGAGGCGGACGCGCTCGAGAGCGGCGCGCGGGTGCTCGCGGCGGCGGCGACGGCGGCCGATATCGTGCTGGTGGACGGGCCCGGGCACGCGGACGCGCAGAGCGTGGCGCGCATGGCGGGGTTGGTGGACGCGGTCGTGCTCGTGGTGCGGCCGGGCGATCTGGGGACAGGCGCTTACGAGCACGCCTTGACGGCTCTGCACGGCCTGCGGGTGGTGGGCGTGGTCGTGAACGGCGCGCCGATGCAGGGCGTCGCGGCGTAAAGCGTGCGCGAGAAATCTCGCGAATGTCCTTTACTTTTCAGCGCGCCCACCCTTAGTCTGCCGCACCATTCCGCAGGCAGGCAACGTCCGCTGCGGCCTTCCCCGTACGGGGGAGTGCATTTCAAGCCCAGGGGGTAGTTGTCGTTTATGGAGTACCGGAGCATTTCCATCGAAGAGCTCCGCAACCGAACTGAGGTGCCCGAGGACCGTCCTGAGACGCATGTCGCTGGTGGTGATGACTCGTTCGCCCATATGTTCGAGCGGAGCGAGGCCAGCCGCAACTTCAAGGTTGGCGAGATCGTCAAGGGCCGCGTCATCTCAGTGACCAAGGACTTCGTGGTAGTCGACATCGGCTACAAGTCCGAGGGTCAGATTCCCGTCGGGGAGTTCCGGGACGCCGAAGGCGCAGTAACGGTTCAAGCGGGTGACGAAGTCGACGTGTACGTCGACCAGGCTGAGGACGACGACAACCTCGTCGAGCTCAGCAAAGAGAAGGCCGAGAAGCTGCGGATCTGGGACCAGATCAGCGAGGCTTGCGAGCGCGACGAGCTCGTGCGCGGCCGCATCGTGGCTCGGGTCAAGGGCGGGCTCTCCGTCGACATCGGCGTCAAGGCGTTCTTGCCGGGCAGCCAGGTCGATATCCGCCCGATCCGCAACCTCGAGAAGTTCATTGGGCTCGACTTCGAGTTCAAGGTCATCAAGTTCAACAAGCGCCGCGGCAACATCGTGTTGTCGCGTCGCGTCCTGCTCGAGCGCGAGCGGGCTGAGCTCAAGGCCAAGACGCTCGAGCGGCTCGAAGAGGGTCGCGTCCTGCGCGGCACGGTCAAGAACATCACCGAGTACGGCGCGTTCGTCGACCTCGGCGGTATCGACGGCCTGCTGCACATCACCGACATGAGCTGGGGCCGGGTCAACCACCCGTCCGAGATGGTTCAGGTCGGGGACGAGATCGACGTCAAGGTCCTCAAGTACAACCCCGAGACGGAGCGCGTCTCGCTGGGCCTCAAGCAGATCAGCGACGACCCCTGGGGTCACGCCGAGACCGCTTACAAGGTCGGCGACCGCGTCAGCGGCAAGGTGGTCAGCCTGACGGACTACGGCGCATTCATCGAGCTCGAAGAGGGCATCGAGGGCCTGATCCACATCTCCGAGATGAGCTGGACGAAGCGCGTCAAGCACCCCTCGAAGATGGTCGCCATTGGCGACGTGGTCGAGGCGATCGTCCTGGACATCGACTCGAAGAACAAGCGCATCAGCCTCGGCATGAAGCAGATCGAGCCGAACCCCTGGACGCTCCTCCACGAGCGGTACCCTGTGGGCACTCGCATCCTCGGCAAGATCCGCAACATCACCGACTTCGGCATCTTCATTGGCATCGAAGAGGGCATCGACGGCCTCGTCCACATCAGCGACCTGTCGTGGACGCAGAAGGTCAAGCACCCCTCCGAGGCCTTCAAGAAGGGCGACGAAGTTGAGGCCGTGGTGCTCAACATCGACGTCGAGAACGAGCGCTTCAGCCTCGGCATCAAGCAGCTCACGCCGGATCTCTGGGAAGAGGAGATCCCGAAGAAGTACACGATCGGTCGCGTGGTGAAGGGCAAGATCACCAAGATTCACGACTTCGGCGCCTTCATGGAGCTCGAGGCGGGGGTCGAGGGCCTGATTCACGTGAGCGAGATGTCCTCTTCGCACGTCAGCAGCCCGCGAGACGTCGTGACCGAGGGCCAGGACGTCCTGGCCGAGATCATCACGATGGACCGCGAGGAGCGCAAGATTGGCCTCTCGCTGAAGAACGTCGGCGACGGTGACGACGCGGACACGCGCTCGTACCTCGAGCGTCAGGGCAAGAGCACGGCGTCGTTCGGCGACGTGTTCGGCGACAAGCTCGGCCGCAAGAACCGCTAAGGCACACCCCTCGAGGGTGGGGCCACGCGGCCTCACCCTCACGTGTCGCCTACAGTTTCGACCGCACACGCCGATGAGGGTGCGCGGGCGCGCTTTACGGCGCGCTCGGATTGACACTCAGAAATGGCGGGTGCTACGGTCCCGTCATCTCAACGTACAGGCTACGGGATGACCAACAGAACCTTTCACCTCAGGTGCTCCTTCTGCGGCAAGGAGGCCATCGAGGTCCGAAAGCTCATCACGGGTCCGCAGGTCCACATCTGCGACGAGTGCGTGACGCTGTGCAATGAGATCCTCGCCCAGGACGGGCGGGGCGAGGTGCACGAGGGCACGGTCCGCCGTGACCTCAAGCCGAAGGACATCAAGGCCTACCTCGACGAGCACATCATCGGGCAGGAGATCGCGAAGAAGGGCATCGCCGTCGCGGTCTACAACCACTACAAGCGCATCGACGGGCCGACCGACGAGGACGTGCAGCTCTTCAAGGGCAACATCCTGATGGTTGGGCCGACCGGCTCGGGCAAGACAGCGATCGCGCAGGCGCTCGCCCGGCTGCTCGACGTGCCGTTCGTGGTCGCCGACGCCACCTGCCTCACCGAGGCAGGCTACGTCGGTGAGGACGTCGAGAGCATCATCAAGTCGCTGTGGATCGCCGCCGACCGAGACGTTGAGCGGGCGGGCCGCGGCATCGTAGTGATCGACGAGATCGACAAGATCGCCCGCAAGGGGGATGGCCCCTCAAGCACGCGTGACGTCGGCGGCGAGGGCGTGCAGCAGGCCCTGCTGAAGATGATCGAGAGCAGCAAGGTCACCATCTACCCTGATGGTGCCCGCTCGCGGCCTCAGAAGGAGATCATCCAGGTCGACACCACGAACATCCTGTTCATCCTGTGCGGGGCGTTCGTCGGCATCGAGAAGATCATTCAGCGGCGTCAGGCCGGCAAGTCGATCGGGTTCGGCGCCGAGGTTCAGCCCCGCCAGAGCGACGCCGACTACAACCGCCTGATCCCGCACGTCACGTCCGAGGACTTCATCAAGTTCGGCCTGATCCCGGAGTTCATGGGCCGACTCCCGGTCACCGTACCGTTTGAGTCGCTCACCGAGGACGCGCTGTACGAGATCCTGTGGAAGCCCAAGAACTCGCTGGTCAAGCAGTACAAGAAGCTGTTTGAGCTCGAGAAGGTGAGCCTGCGGTTCACGCCCGAGGCGATGCGCGCCATCGTGCGTGAGGCCGTGACCCGCAAGAGCGGCGCCCGCGGCCTGCGCGCGATTACCGAGGAGATTATGCTCGACATCATGTACGAGCTGCCCGACATGGTGGACGTACGCGAGTGCGTCATCCACGAGGGCGTCGTGCTCAAGCACGAGCCACCTCAGCTCGTGCCGGCCAAGAAGTCGGCCTGAGTCGGTCTCGGGCTTCGGAGTCGTTCGAAGCCCTGCGATGTCGGCTGAGGCGTGCGCCGCGAGGGTGCGCGCGTCAGAACGACTGGTTCAGCCCGAAGCTGTAGCTCGTGCGCTGGCCCGTGCGGGTCTCGAAGTCGTACAGCGGGAGCGTCAGGTCGCTGCCGCGCGCGTTGTAGAGGCCGCTGCCCGTCGACATGCGGGCGCTGATGCCCGTCTTCTCGAGCAGGCGATACGACAGGCCGAGGCCGAAGTTGTGGCTGCCGAGGCCGCCCTGCGTCCCCGTCTGGGCGTACTGGCTGGTGAACTCGTCGTCCTTGCCCGTGGTGGTCAGCCACGAGTTGCTGATGCCGTAGCTCGCGCTGGCGCTCAGGTCCTTGATGATCTTGTAGCCCACCGAGAACGAGCCGCTCACGGAGTGCAGGGGCAGGGGGTCGCCCGTGTCCACGCCCGAGATGTCGCAGTTGTTTCGGGCGCTGTCGCACTCGAGCTGGACGGTGGGGTTCTTCCAGATGCTGTAGTCCCAGCTTGCGCCGAGCGACAGGTTGAAGCCGCCGCCGCTCCAGCCCGCCGACAGGCTCGACCCCAGGCTGGTGATCGCACCCGACGCTTGGCTGCCCTTGCTGGTGGGAATGCTCGCGCCCACGCCGCCGCTCAGGCCGATGCCGACGCCGGGGATCTTGTAGAACTCACCCACGCCGAGGCCGACAGAGACATCGCCCATCTCGGTCGCGTTGTTCGCGGTCTGCGATGAGCCCGCGCCGCCGTAAGACTTCGACAGCGTCTTCGAGACGCCAGCGCCGACGTCGAGCGAGAGCAGGTCGTTGAGCTGGTAGCCCAAGCCGACGTTGATGCTGCCGGACTGAGAGCCGAGGTCGGTCTGGCTCGACTCGGTGTTGGCGAAGTTCGCTTGGTTGAAACGGTAGCCGAGCGAGACGCTGCCTGACAGGGGCCAAGGCTGCTCCTTGGCCTGCCCGATGTTGGGCTCAGCAGACTTGGTGGCGTCCGTGGCGGCCGGCTTGTCGGCCTCTGCCGCGTGCGCGAAGAGCGGCGCGGCGAGCACCAAGAGCGAAGTGCCCACGAGCGGGCGAAGCGAAACGAGCATTTAGGGACCCCCTCTGCCGAGAACGCACGCAGGCGTGGCAAGAAATATGCCGCAGAAACGTCAGGAAGTTAACAGCCTCGAAAAGATTCAGCCGCCGTCGCCGCCATCAAAGTCGCGGCGGCGACTGACGGGTCGCCGAGCGGGGCGGCCCGGCTTGCCTTGACCGCCCAAGCGCGCCAGGTCGATGAGCCGCTGGCGGACCAGGCTGTTGAACGAGCCGGCGGGGAATCGGCCACGCGGGTCAAGCGCGCCGGCGACCTCGCCGGTGAGCAGGTCAATGGCCTCGTCGAGGTGGCGCACGGCCCAGATGTGAAACCGCCCGTGCTCGACCGCGCGGACGACGTCGGGGTCGAGCTGCAGGTTCAAGCGGTTGTCCGACGGGATCATCACGCCCTGTGTGCCGTCGAGGCCGCGCTGCTCGCACAGGCGGAAGAAGCCCTCGATCTTCTCGTTCACGCCGCCGATCGCGAGGATGCGTCCCCGCTGGTCGATGGCGCCCGTGATCGCGAGGCCCTGCGGGATGGGCACCTCGGCGAGCGCGCTCAGCAGGGCGAGGGCTTCGGCGGCCGAGGCGCTGTCGCCGTCGAGCTCCTCATGGAGCTGCTCAAAGGTGAGCGTGGCCGAGAGCGACAGCGGCTGCGAGGGCAGGTAGTGCGTGCGCAAGTAGGCGGTGAGGATCAGCGTGCCCTTGTCATGCAGGCGGCCGCTCAGCTCAACCTCACGCTCGATGCTGATCAGGCCGTCGTGACCTGGCGAGACCGACGCCGAGATGCGGCAGGGCTGACCGAAGGCGTGGTCGGCCAGGTCGAGCACAGTCAGCGCGTTGATCGCGCCGACGGCCTTGCCCGCGGTGGACACGTCCACGAGGCCGCAGTGGATCAAGCCATGCAAACGCTCCTCGGCGAGGCCATGGCGTCGCTTACGCTCGACCATCGTGCGCTGCACGTCCTCGACCTCGACAGCGTCCCGATCAGCCGCTTGTGCGTAGTGCGCGGCCTCACGGAGCACGTCCGTCACGTCGCTGAAGCGCGCCGACAGCCGGTCGCGGCGGTCCGCGAGGCGCACGCCGTACTCCACGAGCGCGGCGAGCGCCGGATCGCTGATGGGGCGCATCTTCTCCTCTTCGGCCACGCGCCACGCATGGTGGCAATACAGGCCGATGTGGCGCTCGTCGCGCGGCATCTCGTCGTCGAAGTCCGCCTTGATCTTGAACACGCGGCGGAACTCGTCTGTGCCCGTGTAGAGCATGCGGTACAGGTCGTCGTCGCCGACCGCGATGACCTTGACGTCGACGCGGATCGACTCCGGCTTGAGCGCGTTCGTGCCGCCGGGCGTCATGAACTGCTCGGGCGACTGAATCTCGAGCTCGCGGGTCTTGAGCACGCGCGTCAGGCCGCGCCACACGCCCGCCTCGGTCACGGCGTCCGTTGCGTTGACGATCAGGTAGCCGCCGTCTGCGCGGAGCAGCGAGCCGGCCTTGATGTGCGTGTAGTCGACGTTGCCGCGGCTGTCCTCGGACGGCCGCTCAACGGTGCCGAGCAGGTTCGTGAACGTCGGAAAATTCTCGAAGACGACCGGCGTGCCCTTGATGCCGTCGTTGTCGAGCACGATGTTGATGCGGAGACGCCGAATGAGCTCGATGAGCTGCTCTTGCTGCTCACGCGAGGCCGCATTCTCCGGCGCTCCGGGCTCGTCCGACTCTCCGAAGAGGTCGAGGTGGTCCAGCAGCGCGGCGGTGACCTCGCCGAGCCACGGCTCGACGCCGTCGTAGGGGAACTGAACCTGAAAGTCGCCGAAGACGTCCTCGAGCGACTCGCGGACGGCGCTGACCTCGAACTCGTTGACCTCTTGCTGCATGCGGCGCGCCTCACGCCGGAGCTGCGCCAACGTAGCGCGCAGGTCCGCGCGCAGCGACTCATGCTTCGCCTCGAGCGCGTCCATGTTCGGCACGCGGGCCTTGCCAGTCGCCACGAGCTCCCGCAGCTCGTCGATGTCAATCGGCTTCTTGCGGTGAATGACGTAGATCTCGAGATGCGAGGCCTCGCCCACCTGCACCTGCGCGAGCTGAAAGCCCGCTTCGGCGCATGCGCGGTCGAAGTTGCTCAGCAGGCCGCGCTCCATGTCCTTGAAGCTCTCGGTCAGCTTCTCGCGGCGGCGCTCGACGTGCTCCGCGTCCAGCACGCGCGAGATCGTCTCAGGCAAGTCGACGACGATCGCCTCGAACTCCTTGCGGAGGGCGCGCGCTGTCCCCGCGGGCGTGCGCAGCAGGCGCGGCCGGTCGGGATCCGCGAAGTTGTGGACGTAGGCGTAGTCCCAAAGCGGCTTCTGACGCTGCGGCCGCTGCTTGAGCATGGCCCGCACGGTCGACATCTTGCCGGTGCCGGACGGCCCGCACACGAACACGTTCGCGCCCGGGCTCTCGAGCGTGAGCCCGAGGCGCAGAGCGTCGATTGCGCGCGTCTGACCGATGAGGTTGTTGTCCTCATGTGGGGCGTTTCGGTGCTGGGCGATC
>CANLBD010000076.1 GCA_947488215.1 Myxococcales bacterium
ACAATAGCGTCGACAAGATCAAGGCGTTCTTGGACGTCATGCTGCCGCTCGGCGTGGTCCCGGAGTGCGAGTGCTTCGACACCGGCATCGTGCGGAGCGTGGCGATGTTCGAGCAGAGCGGCCTGCTGCCGTCGCCCGCGCACGTGTCGCTGGTGATGGGGGTCGCGAGCGGCATGCCCGCCAAGCCGAGCTGGCTGCCGCTGCTCGTCGAGGAGCTGCGGCCGGGGACGGCGTGGCAGACGATCGTGATCGGGCGCGAGGAGGTCTGGGCGGTGCATCGGCGCTCGGCCGAGCTGGGCGGGCACCTGCGGACAGGGGTCGAGGACACCTTTTACTTGCCGAGCGGAGAGAAGACGACCGGCAACGGGCCGCTGATTGAGGCGCTCGTGCGGGTCGCGCGCGAGGCGGGTCGAGCGCCGGTCGGACCAGCGCGGGCGCGGGAGCTGCTGGGGCTGGAGGCGTCGACGTGAGCCGCGGTCAGAGCGCTGCGATTCGGCCGATGGGGACACGGATCGACGCCGCCGCGCGGAGCAGCGCGCGCTTCGTGCAGAACCGCGAGGCGAACTTGGCGTCGCTCGCGGCGCTCGAGAAGGCGCTGGCGGACGCCCGCGCGGGCGGCGGCGAGCGCTACGTGCAGCGGCACAAAGAGCGCGGCAAGCTCTTGCCCCGAGAGCGCATCGAGCTGCTGCTCGACCGAGACGCGCCGTTTTTGGAGATCGCGGCGCTCGCAGGTTTCGGGATCGGGGCGGGCGTCAAGAGCGGCGCGAGCATCGTGGGCGGCGTGGGCGTCGTCAGCGGCGTGGAGTGCCTGGTCGCGTGCACCGAGAGCACGGTCAAGGGCGGCGCGATGAACGAGTACTCGGTCGCCAAGTCGCGCCGGCTCGCGGAGATCAGCGCCGAGAACCACTTGCCCGCGATTCACTTGGTCGAGAGCGCGGGCGCGGACTTGCCGAACCAGAGCAAGATCTTCGTGCCCGGCGGCCAGGCGTTTCGAGACATCACGCGGGCGTCGAAGGCACGCGTGCCGAACGTGTGCCTGGTGTTCGGTAGTTCGACGGCGGGGGGCGCCTACATCCCGGGCATGAGCGACTACGTCGTGATGGTCGACCAAGCGGCGCGGGTGTTCTTGGCGGGGCCGCCGCTGGTCAAGATGGCCACGGACGAGGACACGGACGAAGAGTCGCTCGGCGGCGCGGCCATGCACAGTCGCGTGAGCGGCGTGAGCGACTATCTGGCGCGCGACGAGCGCGAGGCGATCCGGATGGGGCGCGAGATCGTGTCGCAGCTCAATCTGCGCAAGGCGGGGCCGGGCGCGCGGTTCGACGCGGCGCCGCCGCTGTACGACGTCGAGGAGCTCCTCGGCGTGGTGTCGCCCGATATCAAGGTGCCGTTTGATGCGCGCGAGGTCATCGCGCGGGTGGTCGACGGCTCGCGCTTTCACGAGTTCAAGCCCGAGTACGGGACAACGCTCGTCACGGGGTGGGCGAGCGTCCATGGGTTCCCCGTCGGCATCCTCGCGAACCAGGGCGTGCTCTTCAGCGAGGCCGCGGAGAAGGGCGCGCAGTTCATTCAGCTGTGCAACCAGAAGGACGTGCCGATCCTGTTCCTGCAGAACATCACGGGCTTCATGGTCGGCACGCAGTATGAGCGGCGAGGGATCATCAAGCACGGCGCGAAGCTCATCAACGCGGTGAGCAACAGTACGGTGCCGGCGATCACGATCATGATGGGCGCGAGCTTCGGCGCGGGGAACTACGGGATGTGTGGCCGGGCTTATGGGCCGAGGTTTCTGTTCTCGTGGCCGAACCACCGCATCGCCGTCATGGGCGGCGAGCAGCTCTCGGGCGTGCTTGAGATCGTCAAGCGCGACGCCGCGGCCAAGACCGGCCAGCCGGTCGACGAGATGGAGCTGCAGATGATGAAGATGATGCTGACGCAGCAGATCGACACGGAGTCGAGCGCCTACTACGCCACGGCGCGGCTGTGGGACGACGGCATCATTGACCCGCGGGACACGCGGGACGTGGTGGGCCTGTGCTTGTCGGCCGCGCACACCGCGCCGGTCGAGGGGACGATGGCCTACGGCGTCTTCAGGCACTGAGGAGAGCCCGTGCAACTCACGCCATTCTCGAGCGTCCTCGTCGCCAACCGTGGCGAGATCGCGTGCCGAATCCTGAAGACCTGTCGCGAGATGGGGCTGCGGACCATCGCGGTTTACAGCGACGCGGACGCGGACGCGCCGCATGTCGCGCTGGCGGATGAGGCGGTGCGGCTCGGCGAGTCCCCCGCATCGGAGAGCTATCTGCGGGTCGACCGCATCCTGGAGGCTGCGCGGGTCACAGGGGCCGAGGCGATCCACCCGGGGTACGGATTCCTGAGTGAGAACGCGGACTTCGCTCAGGCTGTAGCCGACGCAGGGTGTGTCTTCATCGGGCCGAAGCCGGAGACGATTCGGCAGATGGGAAGTAAGGCGGGGGCGCGCGCGCTCATGGCGAGCCACGGCGTGCCCGTCGTGCCGGGGTACTCGGGCGCGCAAGACGACGCGTCGATGGCCGCCGCCGTGGCCGCGATTGGGCTGCCGGTGCTGATCAAGTCGAGCGCCGGCGGCGGCGGTAAGGGCATGTCGATTGTGCGGTCGCTCGACGCGCTGCCTGCGGCGCTCGCGAGCGCGCGGCGGACGGCCCTGGCGGCGTTCGGCGACGACACGCTGCTGCTCGAGCGCTACGTCGAGGCGCCGCGTCATGTTGAAGTGCAAGTCTTCGGTGACCGGCACGGGCACGCGATGCACCTGTTCGAGCGGGAGTGCAGCGTCCAGCGGCGCTTTCAGAAGGTCATCGAGGAGTCGCCCTCGCCCGCGCCCCAGCTGAGCGCGGCGATTCGCGAGCGGCTGTGCGAGGCGGGCGTGAAGGCGGCGCGTGCGCTCGGCTACGAAGGGGCAGGCACGGTCGAGTTCCTGCTCGACGCCGACGGCGGGTTCTACTTTCTCGAGGTCAACACGCGGCTGCAGGTCGAGCACCCCGTGACTGAGCTGGTGACTGGCCTCGACTTGGTGCGGCTGCAGCTCCTGGTGGCGATGGGTGGGGCGCTCACCGAGCTCGCGCCGCGCGTCGAGCGCAGCGGGCACGCCATCGAGGTGCGGCTGTGCGCCGAGGACCCGTCACGCGACTTCGTGCCGGCGACGGGGACGCTCGTCGAGTGGACCCCACCCGAGGGCCCAGGCGTGCGTGTGGACGCGGGCGTTCAAGCGGGCACGCGCGTCGACATTCACTACGACTCCTTGCTCGCCAAGATCGTCGCGCACGGCCCGACGCGGCTTGAGGCGATCTCTCGACTGCGCGGGGCGCTCACGCGACTGGGTGTTCAGGGCGTGACGACGAACCGAGAGTTTCTGCTGCAGGCGCTCGCGCACCCCGCGTTCGTCGCGGGGGCGACGCACACGCACTTCATCGCGGACCACTTGCCGGTCGAGGCGCGGCGGGTCACGCCGAGCGCAGACGAGGTTGAGCGGGCGGCGGTGGTGTGCGCGCTCGCAGCGGCGGCGCGTCGGCACGCGCACGCGGCGCTCGTGCCGTCTGTTCGACCGGGCTGGCGTAACAGCGCCTTCTCGGGTCAGCGCGTCATGTTCGATGTGCGCGGGGGCGAGGCGGCGGTCGAGGTCGAGTACACGGCTCGCCGGGACGGCGAGTGGTCGGTGCGCGCAGGCGCAGGCGCATGGCGGGTTGCTCGACTGACGGTCGAGGCCGGAGGCGGCGCGTCGCTGACCCTCGACGGCCGCATGAGCCACCACACCTTGACGCCGTTCGCCTCAGAGCGCGACATCGCTTCGGACGACGTGCCCCAGGTCGTGGGCGTGCGCACGCGCGGGCGCGGCGCCGTCGTTGTGCTCGAGGCGCGGCCGCGCTTCCCCGAGGTCGAGGGCCACGCGGCGAGCGGCGGCTGCGAGGCGCCGATGCCCGGGCGCGTGGTCGCTGTGCTGGTCGCGGTCGGTCAGCGCGTTCAACGCGGGGACGCCCTCGTGGTGCTCGAGGCGATGAAGATGGAGCAGACGCTCTCGGCGCCCGCGGACGGCGAGGTGACGGCGGTGCACGTCGAGCCGGGCGCCCGCGTGGACGCCGGTGCGGCGCTCGTCACGCTGACATCGGCCTGATTGTCACGCACGTGTCACGCGCGGCCTCTATCCTGCGCGCGCTCAAGTTCAAACCACTCAGGGGACTGCGAATGAACCTCTCCGCTCACCGCGCGATGCGCGGCCTCGCCGCTGCCGCGCTCGCCACGCTGGTTGGCGCCTGCTCCACCCGCGAGAACGACTCGAACGAGAACGCCTTTGTGGGCCCGCCGACGCGGGACGCCCAGGTCATCGGGGGGAGCCCCGGCGAGCCCGCGGGGAGCGTCGGGGGCCAGCCCTCGTCCGGCGGACAGCCCTCGCTTGGCGGCCAGCCTGCGCCCGGCGGGCAGCCGGCCTTTGGCGGTGACCCGAGTCAGGGCGGTACACCCGCGCTGGGTGGCACGCCCGGCGCAGGGGGCGCGACGCCGGTCGGTGGCTCCGCAGGCGGCGACCCGGGGCCCTGCGCGCAGCGGGCGCCAGACGCCAACGGAGGCTGCCCCGCGACGATCTACGAGGCCCGGCGCGAGATCGGGCTCGGCATCGTGGTCAGCGTTCAGGGCGTGGTCACGGCCATTCGCCGCAACGACGCCGGCGCGGTGCGAAACATCGTCGTCCAGGTCGGCGCCGACCAAGCGGAGTTCGCCGGCCCCGCCGACAGCGGCCTGTGGGTGTTCATGGGAGACACCACGGCGCCGGCCGATATTGTCGGCGCGCTGGAGCCGGGGCTGCGCGTGACGCTGACGGGCGAGACGTCGGACTTCTTCGGCCAGCGCCAGCTCGCCAAGGTCGGCGCGGTGGGCTTGAACGGCGCCGCCGCGACGCCGATGCCGCTCGTGGTCGACGCGGCCGCCGTCGCGCTCGGCGGCGCTCAGGCCGCGGGGCTCGAGGGCGCGCTCGTGCGGGTGACGAACGCTGACGTGACGAACGCCGCGCCGGAGCCCGGCGCCGGTGACCGCGCGCCGACCTACGAGGTCGAGATCGCGGGCGGGCTCCGTGTCGATGACTTCTTCTACCGCCTCGAGCCGCTGCCCGCAGCGGGCGAGACCTTGCCGCGCGTAGACGGCGTGCTGCGGCTCGCGAACGGTGTGATGAAGCTCGAGCCTCGGGACGCGGGCGACATCGAGCGCGGCGCGGTCGTCCCGCCGCCTCCGCCGCCCCCGCCGCCGTCGTCGGACCCCGGCACCATGCCGGGTCCGGTCGGAGAGCCCGGCCTCGTCATCAGCGAGATCGACTACGACCAAGACAGCAGCGACACCGCGGAGTTCGTCGAGGTCTACAACGCGTCGAACGCCGCGGTCGCGCTCGATCCTTACACGCTCGAGCTCGTCAACGGCGCAAACGGCGGTGAGGTCGTCTACGCGACGTTCGCGCTGTCTTCGGGCGGCGCGTCGCTGGCCCCCGGCGGTGTCCTGGTGGTCGGCGCGGCGGGTGTGTTGAGCGCGCTGCCCGGGGGCGTGCTGCGCGTCGACCTAGGCGGCGCGGCGATCCAGAACGGCACCCCCGACGGGGTGCGCCTGATCGGACCCAACGGTCGCCGCGTCGACGGGCTGGCCTACGAGGGCCCGATGCCGATGACGGGCGAGGGCGCGCCGATGGACGGTGACAGCGGCGGCCCGATGCCGGAGTCGCTCGCGCGGTGCCTGAACCGCGCGGACACGAACGACAACTTGGCCGACTTCGCGCGGCAAGCGCCGTCGCCCGGCGTTGCGCAGACCTGCCCCTGACACGCCCTCATGCGGCGCCTTTGGCCCGCGCGCTGCCGCCGTGGTATGCTCTCGCCGTCTTTGGGGGGAGACGCGGCGTGAGTCAGGGCGTGCGGGTGCGCGGATTCTCGACAGACGACATCGCCGCAGTCTGCGACTTGCTTCGGCGATTGGGCGGCGCGCGTCTGCCTGTTGAGCCGCTCGAGCCGAGCCACCTGACCGAGCTGCTCGCGCGGCCAGCGCACGCGGGCGGGCGGGATTTTCGGGTCGCCGAGGCGTCAGGCGAGCTCGTCGGCGCGCTCTTTGCTGCGCGCTACACGCTCGCGGAGCGGCCACTGCCGGTGCGCGAGGTCCGGCTCTTCGCGCCGCCGGGCGACGCGGGCGAGGCTGCGCGGTCGGCGCTGCTCGACGCTGCGCTCGCGCTCGACCCCGACCGCGTGTTTCGCCGAGTCCAAGACCCGGGCGGCGAGCTCACGCAGACCCTCGCGGCGCGGGGCTTCTCGCCCGCGCAGAGTGTGTGGGTGATGACGCGGCGAGGCGTGCCGCCCGTCGTCTCGCCTCTGCCCGAAGGGATGCGCCTGCGGGACGCCGCGCTGCCCGCGGACACCCCGGCATTGCTGTCGCTGGTCGCATCGGCGCACCGCGCGGCGTTCGGCTTCGGGCCGATGGAGGCGGCGGACCTCGAGGCGCTGCTGCGTCCGCCGGGCGCGCGCGTGCTGGTCGTCGAGCGTGACCGAAGGCCCGTGGGGTTCGTGAGCACGCTGCCGACGCGCGAGGCGCTCGGGGTGCTCAACCTGTTGCAGGTCGCGCCCGAGGTCCAAGGGGCGGGGGTGGGGCGCGTGCTGGCCGAGGCCGCGCTGCACGCGCTCGCCCAGCAAGGGTTCGCGCAGGTGCAGGTGCACGTGGACGCTGCGAACGTCGTGGCGTGCGCGCTGTACACGCACGTGGGCTTTGTGACGACCCGCATCGACGTGGTCCACGAGCGTAGCCCTTGACGGACGCACCCCTCACTCGCCCTCTTCGCACGCCCACGGAGGCGCACCTGACCGTCCATGAGCTCGACCACGAGGTGTTGACGTGGGACGGCGGGGGGCCGACGACCGTTCTGCTCGTCCACGGCTACCTCGACAGCGCGTGGTCGTGGGGCTACTTCGCGGACGCGCTTGAGCCGCTGTGGCCCGACGCCCACGTCGTGGCCTTCTCGTGGCGGGGCCACGGTCGCAGCGACCGCGTCGGCGCGGGCGGCTTCTACCACTTCGTCGATCTGGTCCGAGACCTGAACGCCGTGGCGAACGCCGTGCGCCGCGAGCGACTCGTCTTGGTCGCGCACTCGATGGGTGGGGGCGTGGCCTTGATGTGGCTCGGCGCGTGCGCCGGCATCGCCGAGCGCGCGGTCCTCATCGAGGCGGGCGGACCGAAGCCGAGCGGCCCCGAGGACCTCGTGGACCGTGTGGGCGAGTGGATCTCGCAGACGACGCCGTTCTCGCCGGAGCGCTTCGAGCGACCCATGGAGAGCGTCGAGCACGCGGCGCGGCGCGTGCGGCGACTCGACCCGCTGCTCACCCCCGAGCAGGCGCTCTACCTGGCGGAGAAGGGCACGGTCCTCGGGCCCGATGGGGCCCTGCGGTGGCGGTACGACCCGCTCAACCGAGCGCGGTCACCCACGGCGCTCTTGCCGCGCGTCATTACGGCATTTGCACGGCGCGTGGACGTGCCGGTTCACTGGGTCGATGGCGCCGCGAGCACGCTCTTGCCGCTGCGCGACGACGCCGTGTTGGCCGCGCTGCGCGACCTGAGGCACACGCTCTTGCCGGACGCGGGTCATATGGTCCAACATCATCAACCGCAGGCGCTCGCGCAGCTCGTCTCCGAGTTCGCGCGGTCGCCCTCGAAACCAGAAAACACCTGAGGAGGAGTTCGGCCGTGGCCACGATGATCACCGATGAATGCATCAACTGCGGCGCTTGCGAGCCCGAGTGCCCCAACGGCGCGATCAGCGAGGGCGATGACACCTACGTCATCGACCCCAAGCTGTGCACCGAGTGCGTCGGGTTCCACGGCGACGAGGCGTGCCAGTCGGTGTGCCCCGTGGAGTGCTGCGTGCCGAACCCGAGCGTGCGCGAGACCGAGGCTCAGCTCCTGCAGCGCGCTATCGAGCTGCACCCCGACCAGACCTTCCCGTCGGTCGACACGCTCGACGCAGGCACTTCGCGCTTCAAGAACGCGAAGTGGATCAACGCGAACCGCTGAGCGCGGCGCGCGTCAGGGGAGCGCGAAGCCCGTCGTCGTATCGACGCCGCCGACTGCGCGGTGACCGACGCGCACGACGCACATCGTCTCGTCTGTCGACGACTCAAGCCGGAGTCGCTCGCCTCGTTCGAGCGCTGCGGCGTCGGCCTCACTGACCTGAACGACGCCGCGCGTAGCGTCTGCGCCGATGATGCGGAGCAGGTCGCGCGTGGGCCGGCCGCTCGGGCTCGCGTCCGTGAGGACGCGCCAGCCCTGGCCCCTGACCGTCTCGAGGTCCGTGGGCGGTGACGAGAGCGCGGGCGCCATCCAGACCTCACCCGTGGCCTCGGCAAGCCAGAAGTTGAAGTCGTTGAAGATCGAGCGGGGCAGGCCGTAACGCTCGATCAGAGGGCGCGCGATGGCTTGAAAAGGCAGCGCGCGGATCATGGGCGCTGCGCCGCGCCCGCCGCGTGCGCGTCGCTCGGGGCGGTCACGACGGCGAAGAACCCCGCGCCCGCGATGAGGACGCCCAAGAGCGCCACGAAGACCGCGGCGCGTCCGAGTCGAGCGCCGTTCTTGGCGGCGAGCGCGAAGAAGACAGGCGCAAGCAGCGGAAAGATCTGCGCGCTCGCCATGCGCGCCGCGTTGGTGTGCATCAGGCGATAGCCAGCCGCGCCCACGGCGAGCGCGAACGTGAGGTAGACGCAGACTTGAATGAAGGTAGAGCGCGTCATCGGGGAGCCTTACCAGCGCGACAAGGGGCGCTCGGGCAAGCGCTGCGGCGCACCCGCGGCCTCGTCGAGCTCAGGGCAGTACAAGGGCAGCGCGCCGCGCTCCGTCTCGACGACGGCGTGCAGCTTCGCCGCGTCCGTATCGTCCGGGAGGATGATGCCGATTGCGGCGGCAGACGGGCCAATGCCGGTCCAGTCAATGGCGGCGAAGCCGCGAGCACGAAGCGCCGCGACGAGCGGGCTGAGGGCTTCGGCTGTGAGCGAGGCGCCCTCGACCGGGCGGAGTCGAAAGAGCCGCCCGCCCGCGCGCGAGAAAACCGCGAGGTAGGGCAGGATCTCCAACGGCGCGCC
Organism: Myxococcales bacterium; assembly: GCA_947488215.1. Classification (GTDB taxonomy): domain Bacteria; phylum Myxococcota_A; class Bradymonadia; order UBA7976; family UBA1532; genus CANLBD01. The sequence continues at coordinate 9,120 of CANLBD010000076.1, forward strand.
CGCCTTGTCCGTCTGGACCTGCCCGACGGAGACGCCGTCGATCAGGACAACGTCGTGCAGGGTGCACGGCCCGTCATATCGTGGGATGCCCGTCAGGCGCGCACGCGCAGGGCACATCCGGTCGGCCCAGACAATCTCGTAGACAACGGGCGCGTCGGGCGCGGCGGGCAGGCGCACAGGAATACGCTCCCCCGGCGCGGCGAAGTCGCCGTCGGACTCGGGGATGCGGAGCCCGAGGCGCGTCCACGCTTCGCGGGCCGCGCGGAAGTCGCGCTGCGCCGTGGCGGCGATGCCCAAGTTCCACTGGGTGGCCTTGTCGTCGCGCGAGGCGAGCACGACTCGAAACGCGGCCGCAGACTCCTCGAAGCGGCCCGCCCACTTGCGGACCACGCCCAGGTTGAACTGGGCGGCGGCGTCACCGGGATTGCGCGTCGCGGCGAGCTCAACGAGCGGCGTCGCGACCTCGAAGAGCTGCCACTCCAAGAGCAGGTCGCCTAAGTCGCCCGCGAACGCCGCGCCGCGCTTGAGGGCGTCCGGCGTGATGTGACGGGCGATGTCCACGGCGGCCTCGCGGTCGCCCAAGCCATGCAGGAGTGTGCCGATCCAGTCCTCGGCAATCTCACCCGCCATGGCGTCGGACAGGTGCTCCGACCATGCTGTTGCCAGCAAGCGCAGCGACAGCGGGTAGAGTCCCTCGTCGCGGAGCTCGTCGAGCAGCGCTCGCAGCGCGTCGACAGGCTTGCCATCGAGCCACGTCGCGATGTCCTCGGCGAGCGGCTCAATCGCCTCGCGCTCCCCCTCGGAGAGCGCCTGCACCCGCGCAGCCAACGCCGGAGGCAGCAGGCTCATCAGTGCGCGAACTTGCGGTACTGGATGCGCTTGGGCATGTCCGCGTCCGGGCCCAAGCGGCGGCGCTTGTCGGCCATGTAGTCCTCGAAGTTGCCCTCGTACCAGACCACCTGCGAGTCACCCTCGAACGCGAGGATGTGGGTCGCGACGCGGTCGAGGAACCAGCGGTCGTGGCTGATGACGATCGCACAGCCCGCGTACTCCAGCAGGGCGTCCTCGAGCGCGCGGAGCGTGTCGACGTCCAGGTCATTCGTCGGCTCGTCGAGGAGGAGCACGTTGCCGCCCGACTTGAGCAGCTTGGCGAGGTGCACGCGGTTGCGCTCACCGCCCGAGAGCTCGCCGACCTTCTTGGAGTGGTCCTGCCCACGGAAGCCGAAGGCGCTGACGTAGGCCCGCGAGTTGAGCTTGATGTTGCCCATCTCGATGACCTCGGCGCCGCCGGAGATCTCCTGCCAGATCGTCTTGTCGCCCTTCAGGTCGTCGCGGCCCTGGTCGACGTAGGCGAACTGCACCGTCTCGCCGACCCGGATGGTGCCCGAGTCGGGCTTCTCCTGGCCTGTGATCATGCGGAAGAGGGTCGTCTTACCGGCGCCGTTCGCGCCGATGATGCCGACGATGCCGCCCGCGGGCACCGCGAAGGACAGGTGGTCGATGAGCAGGCGGTCGCCGTAGCCCTTGGACACGTCGTCGAGTTCGATGACGAGGTTGCCGAGGCGCTGCGCGGCGGGAATGCGAATTTCCAGGCGGCGGTCCGTCTGGTCGCGCTGTCGGTCGACGAGCTCCTGGTAAGACTTGATGCGGGCCTTACTCTTCGACTGGCGGGCCTTCGGGCTGGCGCGCACCCACTCGAGCTCGTCCTTGAGGGCGCGCTGGCGAGCAGACTCCTGCTTCTCCTCCTGCGCCATCTTGGTCGACTTCTGCTCCAACCACTCGGAGTAGTTGGCCTTCCAGGGCACGCCCTTGCCGTTCTCGAGCTCGAGCACCCACGACGTCACGTTGTCCAGGAAGTACCGGTCATGCGTCACGATGAGCACCGCGCCGTGGTACTCGCGCAGGTGCTTCTCGAGCCAGTTGACCGTCTCGGCGTCTAGGTGGTTCGTCGGCTCGTCGAGCAGCAGGAGGTCCGGCTTCTCAAGCAGCAGGCGACACAGGGCCACGCGACGCTTCTCGCCGCCCGAGAGCACGCTCACCTCCGCGTCGCCGGGCGGGCAGCGGAGCGCGTCCATCGCGATCTCGAGGTGGCTGTCGAGGTTCCAACCATCGACCGCGTCGATCTGGTCCTGCAGGCGCCCCTGCTCATCGAGCAGCTTGTTCATCTCGTCGTCGTCCGAGACTTCGCCGAGCTTGTTGCTGATCTCATCGAAGCGCTCGAGGAGCGACGTGATGCGCGTCAGGCCCGCCTTGACGTTGTCGAGGACGTTCTTGGTCGGGTCGAGCTGCGGCTCCTGCGGCAGGTAGCCGGCCGAGAAGCCCTTGGCGAGCCACGCCTCGCCCGTGAAGTCTTGGTCGATGCCCGCCATGATCTTGAGCAGCGTCGACTTGCCGGCGCCGTTGCCACCCACCACGCCGATCTTGGCGTCGGGGTAGAACGACAGGAAGATGCCTTTCAGGACCTCCTTGCCGCCTGGGTACGACTTGCGCAGGTCGCGCATGTGATAGATGAACTGCTCGGCCATGACGTGGACTCCCGCTGGTCTGGGTGAGTGAAGACGCGCGCAGAATAGGCGCCGGCGGGGGCCCGCGCAACGCCTGCGGGCGATGCTCTGGGGCGAAGTGGCGCGCGTCTGCGCGGGCAGGGTACGATGGACCCATGCTTGAGCGGATGCGTGGGTTTGGGGCGGCCGTGGTCCTTGGAATCGCGGCCCTCGGTTGCGAGCCGCCGCCCGGCGTCGGCGAAGAGGGCGGCGCGTGCCGCGTAGGGCGCGTCGCCTGCGACGGCGACAGGGTCTGCGAGGACGGTGTGTGCATGGCGCCCGGGGACGCACCGCCGCCCGAGCTCACCGCCGAGGACTTCGCCGTGTCGTTTCGCCTGCAGCGTCGCTCCCTGGTCTCCGATGGCGACGACAACCAGATCGTCCAGGTGGACATCGCCTCCGCCGCGAACCCGAACGTGAAGTTCAATGGCGAGATGCTCGTGCGCACTGACCCCCTGCAGGCCGCGCGCCTCGAGCCGAGCCGCCTGCGGTTTGAGGACGGCGCCTCGGCGCTTCGGGTCCGCGCGTGCGACGCCTCGGCCCGCGAGTGTCCCGACCGCTTTCGGCTCGTGCTCGCGCGGGTCGACCAGCCGACCGAGACGCTCGCGACGAGCCCCGCGGTGAGCTATTCCGCGGGTGCGGGCGCCTGTGGCGCAGACGGGTGCTGGTCGGGGCGGCTGACCATCACGGCTCAGGTCCCCGCGCTCGATGGCTCCCCCGCGCGCACGGTCACGGTCGAGTCGGCGTTCACGGGCGCAGCGGCGACTCGGGCCGAGGGCGCGAGCGAGGCAGGCGAGGGCGTTTCCTTCGCAGCGACCGTCGCGCAGAGCACCGGCTCAGGCGCGCTCCGCAGCTTCGTCGCAACCTACGACGACGCGGACCCTCAGGCGCTCAAGCTCGTCGGCACGTTGGCCTTGGTCGCGCTGAGCCGCGACGCCGGCGCGCCGGAGGTGCGCGTGACCTGCGTGGCGAGCCGCTCCGAGGAGATGGTGGGCGGCGTGTCGCTCGACGCCGCGGGTAGCCTGACCCGAGGCGACGCGGTGAGCGA
>CANLBD010000077.1 GCA_947488215.1 Myxococcales bacterium
CTTCGTACACTGGTCATAGTAGGCGTCCCACATGCCCTTCTGACTCCATGACACCGCCACGGCCGGCAGGTAGTCATGCAGACAGAACCAAGCCATCCACACGCCCGACACACCGAGCACCATCGCGCCGTACTCACGCAGCCACAGCCGCCTGAACGCCATGCACGCCAAGCCGACGCACGCGAGGATCGCCACCCAGCTCAGCGGGCCGGCCATCGCGGCCAAGAAGTCGTTGTCGGCCACGGCCTTGGCCAAGGCGTCGCCGCTCAGCTTCTCGAGGGCCTCGGGCGAGGTAAAGCGCGCCCACTCGCGGTCGTACTTGTAGGTGAACAAGTTCACGAGGTTCTGCGCGGAGTCGCCGTAGTTCTTGGGCATCAGGTACAGGTCTTGGCCCACCCACACGGTGACGCCCACACCCGCCGCCGCGAGCAGCGCGAAGACGCGGTTGCGGCCTGCGAGCGCGTCCTCGACCACAAGCGCGGTCATCACGCAGAACGCAGGGATCGCGGGGAAGATGTAGTGGTGAAACTTCGTCTTCGAGAGCGAGAACATGAAGAAGGCGATCAGGCCCCACAGGAAGATGAAGAGCTCGAAGCGCTTCGCTGGGGTCAGGTCGTCGAGCCGGCCGCGCAGGCCGCCGACGGACCGCGCGACGGCCGCCGGGAGCAGGCCAATCCACGGGAACAGGCCGAAGCCGACCCACCGAAAGAAGTACTCGAAGCCGCCGTCGTCGATGCTGTGCACGCCCGCGAAGATGCGGTTGATGTGGTCGTGAATGATGAAGCGGTCGTACCAGCCGGGGTGGTGGCCGCCGAGCATGGCGACCACCCACGGGTGACCGGTCATGAACACGATGAGCACGCCGGTGCCGACCTTGACCTGCGTCCAGATCGCCCAGCCCCGGGTCATCAGGCAGTAGAGCAGGATGGCCAGGCCCGCGGGCGCCCACTCGACCCAGCCCTTGGCGGGCACGACGAGGCCGCAGCACACGTAGAACACGAAGACGTAGAGCAGGCGACGGTCCGCCTCGCGCCAAATCTGCCACAGGGTCAGCGCACCGAGCGGCGCGAGCAGCAGCGCGATGGCCCAGCCCTTGCCGCGGCCCACGGTAAAGGCGTCTGTGAAGAAGTGGCCGACCGCGAGCAGCGGGTTCTCGCCGGTGTAGGCGCGCACGATGTCGGGGCTGCGGTCCATCGGCCACATCGCCCAGAGCTGCCAGCCGATGGCGAAGGCCACGACCGCGCACACGAGGGCGCGAGAGAGCGGGCTGACGCGGCGGTCCTCGTCGTCGCGCTCGCCCCACGGCAAGAAGAGCCCCTGCACCAGGAACATCACGCCCACGGTCATGATGCTGACCATCGGGCCGTCCGTCACCGCTTGCCGGCTTAAGAACGCGAAGAACGGCGCGGTGGCCATGACGAGCGTCGCGATGAGGCCCGCGCGCCGGTTGAAGAATCTCGACACAGCCAGGTACGTGCTCAGCAGAGCGAGGATCGCGAGCGCGGGGAAGAACAGGCGCACGCCGAGCTCGTTGTAGCCGGCGACCTCGATGCCGGCCGCCATCATCCACATGATGAGCAAGGGCTTGCTGTAGAAGCCCTCCTTCTCACGCTTGACGTCGGCCGTGTCCCAGGGCGAGCCCCACCACGGGTCGATGTAGTTGCCCGTCTCGACCATGTTGCGGCCGACCTCGCCGTAGTGGGTCTCCCACGGATCGTAGAGGCCGTAGCCGCCCAAGCCGGGCAGGTAGAGCAGCGCGAGCAGCAGCGTGAGACCGACGACCGTGCGCCAGTCCTCGGTCAGGCGGCGCGGGCGATGGAGTAGAAACTCGTCGACTTTTTGCACGCGGGGTGCATAGCACGAACCGCGCGCGTGCGCAGGCTGGATCGCGCGCGGAATCCTGCGCTCCGAGCCCAGGTCTGTGGTTTGATAGAAACGTGATTGTCGCCGACCTCACGATCTGGAGCGCGGCGCTCCAAGGCCGCGCGCGTGGCTTCGACGCGCTTTTGGGCGACCTGCTTGCGCGGGGCGGCGTGACCTCGCCCGGCGTGGTCTTCGCGCAGCTCCTGCTCGAGGCCGAGTCGCCGGATCTCGCGCCGCGGCTGCGGGCTTGGGCGGCGCAGGTGCCCGCCGTGGTGGAGACGCGCGGGAGCTGGGTGGCCGCGGGCGACCTCGCCGCGCACTTGGCCGACGACGGCGACATGGTGCACATCGCGGACGCCGCGGTGCTCGCGCTCTGCCTGCGCGAGGGCTGGAGCCTGTGGACGCTCAACCCACGGCTCGACGCCGCGGCGCGGTCGCTCGGCGTGCAGCGCTACTCGCCTCAGGGCGTCTAGCGGCGGCCGGGGCTAGAAGTCGCGGGAGCGCTCGACTATCCTGCGCCCCGCTGTCCAAAGCCTCGGAGTCCCCATGAATCGCGAAGCGCTCGACAAGTCCATCGAAGTCCTGCGGCAGACAAAGGACCGCTGGGCCCGGATGCCGCTCACCGACAAGATTGAGCTGCTCCGCAAGGTCGTCGAGAACACCCGCAAGGTCGCCGACCGTCAGGTGCAGGCGGCGATTCAGGCCAAGGGCATCCCGCCGGACTCCCCCCTCGTCGGCGAGGAGTACCTGGGCGGCCCCGTGGTGCAGGCGCGCATCTGCCGCCTGCTGGCCGACAGCCTAGAGGACGTGATGCGGCACGGCCGCCCGCAGCTCCCCGAGGGCGCGGTCCGCACGCGCGCCAAAGATGGCCAGGTGATCGCGCGCGTCTTCCCCGGCGACTACCTCGACCGCGCGATGTACGCGGGCTTTCGCGCCGAGGTCTGGATGCAGCCGGGCGTGACCGAGGCGAACCTGCGCGACCACATGGCGGGCTTCTATCGGCAGCACGCGCCCGAGGGCGCCGTAGCGCTCGTGCTCGGGGCGGGCAACGTGGCGAGCATCGGGCCGCTCGACATGGTGCAGAAGCTCTTCGCCGAGGGGCAGGTCTGCATGCTCAAGTTCAACCCGGTGAACGACTACCTAGGGCCGTTCGTCGAGGAGGTCTTCGCGGACCTGATCGCGGCGGGCTACGTGCGCACGGCCTACGGCGGCGCGGACGTGGGCGACTACCTGTGCCAGCACCCCGGCGTGGACGAGGTGCACATCACGGGCAGCGACAAGACGCACGACGCGATCGTCTTCGGCGTGGGCGCCGAGGGGGCGAAGCGCAAGGCGGAGAACGACCCGCGCCTGACGAAGCGCATCACGAGCGAGCTCGGGAACGTGAGCCCGATCATCGTGGTGCCCGGGCCGTACTCGAAGGCCGAGCTCGTCTTTCAGGCGGAGAACGTCGCCACACAGCTCTGCAACAACGGCGGCTTCAACTGCAACGCGGCGCGGATGCTCGTGGTGCACGAGGGGTGGTCGCAGCGGGGCGCCTTCATGGACGCGCTGCGCTCGGCGTTCGCGCGCGCGCCCCAGCGCAAGGCTTACTACCCCGGCGCCGAAGAGCGGCTCGAGCGGTTCGTCGCGGCGCACCCGCAGGCCGAGTCCATCGGCGCGCGCAAGCCGGGGGTGCTGCCATGGACGATCATCCCGAACGTCGATCCGAAGAACGTGGACGACATCTGCTTCAAGGTCGAGAGCTGGTGCGGCGTGATGGGGCAGACCGCGCTGCCAGGCAAGGACGCGGGCGACTTCTTGCGCGCGGCCGTGCGCTTCTGCAACGAGTCCGTGTGGGGCACGCTCAGCGCGGAGATCATCTGCCACCCCAAGACGCAGGCGGAGCTGGGCGAGGCGTTCGAGGACGCTATCGCCGAGATGCGGTACGGCGCGGTCGTGGTGAACCACTGGCCCGCGCTGGCGTACGCGCTGGGTGTGACGACGTGGGGTGCCTACCCGGGCCACACGCTCCAAGACATCCAGAGCGGCATCGGCGTGGTCCACAACACGTACATGTTCGACAAGCCCGCCAAGACCGTGATCTACGGCCCGCTGCGCACGCGCCCCATGCCGCCGTGGTTCGTGTTTCACCGGCGCATGCACAAGGTCGCGCGCACGCTGGTCGAGATGGAGGCGGCGCCGTCGCCGTTCATCCTGCCGAAGATCATCTGGGACGCTGCGCGGCCCTGACGGGTCACCCGAGAAGGGCGACGGGTCAGCGGGGCCGCGCGCTGCGCCCCGCGAGGCTCACTCGGCCTTGAAGCCGCGCGTCTCGCAGTTGAAGCTGTCGAGCGAGCCGCCCGTGAACATCATCTGGACCTTGCCGTCCTGACGCTCGACGGACACGCGCGCGTTCCCTTCGCGGCTGAGCTGCTTGGCGAGCGTGACGGCCTCGGCGCGGCCGGTGACCGTGTGGAGCTGGGTGCCGTGCTGCACGTTGAAGGTGTGGTTGTCGAGCTCGAGGATCGTGGTGTCCAAAGAGGCCTCCCGTTCGGGTTGTAGGGCTGTAAGCCCTTGATTTCATTGTAGGATTTGCCACAGGCCTGCGCCTGCGGGACGCGCATACTCCCCGCTCTGCCGCGTGGTGTCAATCTCGATTTCGGGGTAGCGTCCGGGCGATGGACGCTCGAGACCCCCGCCCCCCCTCGTCGTGGCTCTCCATGGACCCCCGCGCGCTCGCGCTCTTTCGCGTGGGCCTCGCGGTGCTGGCGCTGGTGGACTTGGCGCGCCGCTGGCCGTTCATCCCGCTCTTCTACTCGAACGACGGCGTGCTGCCGAACCACTACGGCCTGTTCGAGCCGATCAACGGCTGGAGCTTCAGCCTGCTGTGGTCGATGTCGAAGGTCGCCGAGGTCCAGGCGTTCTTTGTGCTCGGCGGGCTCGCGCTCATCGCATTCCTGGTGGGCTACAAGACGCGGCTCACCGGCGCGCTCTCCGCCGTGGTCATGCTCAGCGTTCACGCCCGCAACGCGATGCTCGAGAACGGCGGGGATGTGGTGCAGCAGATCTGGTGGCTGTGGTCGCTCGCGCTCCCGCTCGGGCAGCGCTTCTCTGTGGACGCCCTGCTCGCCGACCTGAGGGCGCGCGCCGACGCGGGCCCCGACGACCTGAACGCGCGACCGAGCCCGGACACAGCCCCCGTGCGCCGCGTCGCGACGGTCGCGGTCTTCGTTCAGCTCGCCTTGGTCTACGCCTTCAACGCCCTCCACAAGACCGGCAGCACGTGGTCGGACGGCGTCGCGATCTCGTATGTGCTCGAGATGGACAAGTTCGTGACGCCCCTCGGCGTGTGGCTGCGGGGCGTGGGCCTGCCGCTCGGGCTCGACCACGCGCTGACCTGGGGCGCGCTCGCCATCGAGGGCGCAGCGCCGCTGCTCCTGCTGTCCCCGTGGCGAACGGTCGCGTGCCGGCGCGTCGCGCTGCTGACCTGCGCCGGCCTGCACGTGGGCATCGCCGCGCTCTTGGACGTGGGGCTGTTCTCGTGGGCGATGCTCGTCGGCCTGGTCGCGCTCCTGCCCGCAGCGGACTTCGACCGCTTGGGCGCTTGGGCGCGCGCGCCTGAGCGCCAGCGCCTGCGGGTCTTCTACGATGTCGACTGCGGGATCTGTCACGCGACCGCGCGGTTGATGAGCCGCCTCGACGTGCGCAGACGCCTGGTCTGGATGGCCGCGGACGCGCCCCCGCCGACGGGGACCGAGGCCACGGCCTTCGCCGAGCGCCGCGCGCGCGAGATCGTCGTCGAGGACACGGCGACAGGCAGGGTGTGGGGCGGCGCCGAGGCGTGCCTGCGCTTGGCAGCGGCCATTCCGGGGCTCGGCGTGGCGCCCGCGCTGCTGTGGGTGCCCGGCGCGCGCGGTCGCCTGAATGCGGCCTATGCGCGCTTGGCCGAGCACCGCGTTCAGGTCTCAGTCTACCTGGGCCTGCCCGCGTGCGGGCTGCCGCGCGCGGCCGCGCTGGCGCCCGAAGTCGTCGAGCCGAGCGGCCTGTCACTTTGGCTGCGAACGTCGCGTGCGCGCACCCGCGAGGTCATCTGCGCCGTGGTGCTCGGCGTACTCTTGGTCGAGGCGGCGTCTGTGAACACCGCAGTGCGCGCGTTTCTGCCCTTCGACGCACCGCGCTTCGTGCGCGCGTTCATCGCGTACACGCGGACTTTTCAGAGCTGGAGCATGTTCTCCCCCGACGTACCCACTGAGGACGTGCGCCTCGTCATCGACCTCACCCTCGCTGACGGCACGCACGTGGACCCGCAGACCGGCGAGGCGCCCGACTTCGCGCTCGAGACCGCCGCGACGATCCCCTACGGCCAGTTCTGGGGCAGCTACGCGATGCGCTTGCCGCAGGAGCGCTTCAAGGCGCACCGCGGCGAGCTCGCGCGGTGGCTGCGCCGGCCCGTGCAGCGCCTGCACTTGCCACCCGACGCGCAGGTCGTCGCGCTCGAGGTCACCGCGCTGAGCGACCGCTCACCCGACCCCCGCAAGGGCGAGGACACGCCCACGGAGACCGGCCGCGTGGTCATCGCGCAGTGGAAGGCGAACGTCAGCCGTTGAGCAGGCGCACGACGTCGCGCGCGATCCACGCGACGATGAGCGCGAGCACGATCAGGACCTCGAGCCGCACCAGCGCGAGCTCCGGCGCCGGCTTGAGCGGGCGGCGGAACACGGCCTCGAACGCCAGCAAAAAGAGGCGGTGCAGGTCGTGCGCGGGCAGGGCCAAGTTCACGATAAACGCCATGAGCGCGACCTGCGCGAGCAGGTGAAAGAGCGGCCCCCACCACGCCTCGGTGGTCGGCATGATCGTGAGCGGTCCCGGCCGAGGCCCGAGGAGCTCAACCAGGCTCGCGCCGAGCTCAGCGCCCGCGAACTCGAGCGCCGGCAGCCAGCGGTCGGTGCCAAAGCGCCCGGCGCGCGGCTCGAGCCCGAGCGCGTACCCCTGCGGCGTCGGGTCCGGCTGCACGGAGAGGGCGAGCTCGCTCCAGGCGTCCGTCACGTTCGGGCCGAGCAGTGACCGACCGGAGAGCGTGCCGCGGATGTGGTCGTCGATAGACTGTGTACCCGGGGGCGGCCGCTGCACGGTGACTTGGAGCGCACGACCGCCGCTGCGTCCGACGAGCGCGGTGATCTCGTCGTAGAACTCGACCGACTGACCGTCGATCTGCGTGATCACATCGCCGGGGCGAATCCCCGCAGCGACGGCCGTATTCAGCGGCAGCGCGACCACGTTCGTCGCGACTGGACGGCCATCGACCGTGCGCGCTTGAAAAGAGACGTGCAGCCCAAAGAGCAAGAAGAACGAGAGGATAACGGTCGCGAGCGGTCCAGACAGGGCGAGCGCGAGGCGCGCCCCCCACGGCCCCGGCGCGGGCACGACATAGGGGGTGTCGCCCCACTGCACATGGCCCCCGAGCGGTACTGCTCGGATCTCAAAGGGAGTGCCGCCGACGTCGCGGCGAACGAGCGCCGGACCGATGCCGACGATGAGGTGCAGCGGGCGCGCGCCCAGCACCCAGGCCACGAGCCACTGGAGGGCCGAGCGCGCCAGCCCGACAACGATGAAGCAGACCACGATGATGACCGCGGTCACCATGCGAGGCCGACCTCGCCGTGAACCCGAGTCACGGGCACGCGGGCACCACGGGCGCGCCGACAGCGTCGACCAGCCCGGTGAGGTCCCAGTCCGCGCACGAGGCCGGCGCCTCGACGCGCACGGCGCCCGCCACGATACCCGAGAGCGTGCCCGTGCCGCCGCGCAGGACGACGTCCCCCACGGTCACGCTCAGGCGGGTGAGCGTTGCGTCCTCGGTGACGGTGAGCGCTTCACCGGGGTGCGAGACGGCCAAGCCGTCGAACGCGGCCACCGCAGCGTTGAGTCTGACGGGGCCGCCCATGATGTGCAGGTGCGCGCCCTCGAGCCGGCCGCCGGCGTCGAGCGTGAGCCCGCCCCACGGCACGTCACCGCCCAGCGTGATGGGCGCTTCGGCCGTCCCCTGCGCCGAGACTGGCCCCCGCACGCGCAACGCGGCATCGGCCTGTGCACCGAGCGTCAGGCCGGCGGGCAACGTCGTCTGCGCTTCGATGTCCACGCGACCACCGAGCGCGCCCTGAACGGCGGCGGCGAAGGTCAGGGATGCACCGCGGGGCACGGAGAGCGCCGCATCCCGGGTGCCGAGCTGGTAAGGCAGGCTCGCGGGCTGGTTCGCGAGGGTCGCGTCCCCCTCGGCGGCGCCGCGCACGACGAGCGCGTTCTGGGCGTTCGCGTTCAAGACATTGCCCGCGCCGAATGCCCGCCCGAACTGCTGGGGCGCGCCGACGAAGGCCGCCTGAGCGCCCTGAATCAGCGTGCCCTGAAACCGAAACACCGTCGCATCAGGCGCGGCTAAGACGACGCCATCGCCTACGGCTGCGTCGATGCGGCTGTTGATCAGCACAAGGGTGCCCGCCGACTCGACGCGCACCCCATCACCCGCGGACTGCCACAAGCGCACCTGCGTCAGCTCGGCGGCCTGCGCGGTTGTGATGGCTGCGCCGCCGAGCCCTGCGCGCTCGAGCACGACGCCGCGCAAAACGCTCGCGCGAGCCGCGGGCAGGAGTTCGATGCCCGCCCAAGACGCTGATTCGTCGGCCGTGGAGAGCACGATCTGGGTCGCAGAGCCATCGGCCTCGAGCAGGCCTTCGATGGCGAGCCCGGCACCCTGCGGCGCGAGCAACACCGCGCCTGGCCCGAGGGTCAGGCGCTGGTCCGGGCCGACCGAGCCAACCTGAAGCAACCACGGGTTGCCCTCTGGACCGAGCGGCGTCGGAGGGTCATCGAGGCGAGTCGTCACGCGCTCGACCACGGTGCCTTGACCGACAGGGGGCGTCAGCGTCACGGCGTCCGTCAGCACACCGAAGGCGGCGCCCACCTCGACGCGTACGTCCACGACGTCCTCGATACCGCGCGCGGCCTCGCCTCCAGCCGGCCGAGTGCCTCGGACATGCGTCGCGTCCACGCGCTCTAGGCCCTCGAGGTTGACCGCACCGACCCGGATCGCACGGGGCACGGCCTCGAAAGGTCCCCCCTCGATCGTGAAGACCGTGGCGCGGTCGACCGGCGCCCAGGCGGGGTAGACGGCGTCGACGCGCAGGTCACCGCGCAGAATGGCGCGACCGCGCAACAAGGCGGTGAAGTCGCCGGCGGTCGTCGAGACCACGACCTGCTGCTCAAAGTCGCCACTTTGAGCGGGGGCGAACTGCACGACGATCTGCGCGGTCTGACCCGGCGCCACGTCTTGCACGACCTGTCCGTTCGCCGTCTCAAATGGGGCGGCGAGGCCCGAGAGGCTCAGGATCGACAGCGTGACGTCGGCGGAGTCGTTGCGGACCTGCAGCGGCCGGCTCGTGGGCTCACCTGGGGCGACGACGCCGAAGTCGACGTTGGGCGTCACGAGCGTCGCCGACGCAGCGACGCCTTCGCCGCGCAGGGTCAGCGTGACAGGCACCCCGAGGGCCGGCTCGGTGACGAGCGTGACGACCTGCTCAAAGGCGCCCGCGGCGTCTGGCTCAAACTGCACAACGAGCGTTCTGCTCTGGTCGACGCCGATGGGGAGTGGCGCCTCGCGGCTCAACGAGAACGGCGCGGCGAGGCCGTCAAAGGCGGTGATGGTCAGGGCGGCGTCGCCCGAGTTCCGCACGACAAAGTCCGCCTCAGCGAGCTGGCCCCGAGCGATGCGGCCCAGCTCCACGACCACGGGCTCGACCGTGAGGCCCAGGCGCGCCGGGCCGTCCGAGGGTGCGGTCGCGTCGGCGGGCCGCGCATCGCCTGAAGCGTCGGCGTCGGGCGCAGGCGAGGCGTCGACCTGCACGTCCCCGGCCGCTGCGCTCGGCTCACCGCCACACGCCGCAAGGCCGACGAGCGCGAGCATCCACAGCGTCCACCCCAGAGCGGCTCGCCCGCTTCGTCCACGCATTACGCCTCCTCACGACTTATCCGGCCGCGCACGACCCGCAGGCGTCGGAGTGTACGTCATGCTGTTCGACTCGGGGACTGGGATCGGTATACGGTCCGGCCATGGATGGACCGGTGCTGCGCGTGAACGTCGCCGGCGAGCTGCTGCGGCTCGGCTACACGCTGCTCGGCAAGATCGGCGAAGGCGCGACGTCCGAGGTCTTCGACGCGCGTCGGCGCGACGATGGGCGCGTCGTCGCGGTCAAGATCAGCCGGCCCGATGTCCCTGAGGCGCCGCTCGTCGTGGCGCGGATGCAGACAGAGTGGAACGTCGGCCGGGGTCTGCGCCACCCGCACTTGGTCTCGGTCTTCGACGGCGGCGTGCTGTCCGATGGACGCGCCTACTTGGTGATGGAGCGGCTCAACGGGGCGGATCTGCTCCAGTCACTTGGGCCCGGTGAGCGCCTTGAGGTCGGTCGCGCGCTCCGCATCACGCGCCAGCTCTGCGAGGCTCTGCAAGTGCTCCATCGGCGCGGCGCGATTCACCGCGACGTGAAGCCCGAGAACATCTACCTGTGCGCGGACGGGCGCCAAACAGACCATGTCAAACTGATCGACCTGGGGATTCTGGCCCTCTCCGAGGACGACCCCGAGCGCGCCCACGAGACCACCGGCCAGTTCATCATGGGCACGCCACTCTACTTGGCGCCGGAGCAGGCCACCGGGGAGACGACGGACGCCCGCACCGACCTGTACGCGCTCGGCGGCGTGCTCTTTCACATGCTCGCCGGGCGCCCGCCGTTCGAGGGCGACGACCCGACCCAGATTGTGTCTCAGCACGTCGAGGGCGCCGTAGAGCCGCTCTCGCGCCTCGCGCCGGGGCTGCCCGACGACGTCTATCTGCTCGTTCACGCCTGCCTCGAAAAGGACCGTGCGCTGCGCCCGGCGAACGCGGCCGCGGTCATCGGGCGCATCGACGACTGCCTGCAAGACCTGGCCATGATGCCCGCGGACGGCGGCGAACCCGCCGAGCTGCCCGCGCTGCCGCCGCCGGGGCACCAGGGCGACTGGCTGCGGGCCCTCGATGCGATCGAGCGCCTGGTCATCGGGCTGTGGACACCCGTGACAACCCCGCCCGGCGTGCTTGTCGCCCTCGCGGACGCGAGCGCGGCCCGGGCTCAGGTCGAGCACGCCGTCTCGGTGGCCGACAAGGCGCGCGAGAATGCAGACGTCTCGGCTCGAGAGCGCATCGAGGCCCGCGAGCGTCAAGCGCGCACCGCACGCCGCATCGCCGCTGGCCTCGAGCGCGCGCGGGCGCGACAGCGCGAGGCGGGCGCGATGGTCGAGGCCCGCACGCGGGGGCTTGACGCCGCAGACGACCGCTACGAGCACGCCCTCGCCGCGACACAGGCGCCGCAGGGCCGCCTCCCCGAGCAGGTGCCACTGCGCGACCTCCTCTTGCAGCTTCACGCGGTCGAGACGTTCTATCTTGAGCGCGTCTCTGCCTCCGCCGGGCTCAAGTCCGCGCGCGACGAGGCGCTTGCCGCCACGGAGCAGCTCGCGGCCCTGCGCGCCGAGGAGCTCGACCTGCAGCGCGCGATGGCCGAGGCTGAGCTTGAAGAGCAGGACGACGGCTATCGGAACGAGCACGCCGCTGCTCAGGCGGACGATGACGCGCTGGCCGCGGTGCGGGGGCTCGAGCAAGCGAGCCTGCGCCTGATGCTCGAGTGCGTGCGGGCGACCCAGCAGGGCTAGGCCGCCCGCGGCGCGCTCACATCCCCAAGCCGGGGAAGCACGCGATGACGCCGAAGCACGCGAACATGTCGCCGTTCGCGGCCGCGGCGGTGTCGATGATGCACTGCGCGGACATGCGCGTGCCCGCGTCGTCGTTCGCCAAGTTCATCATGCAATCGGCGTAGTACTGGTCTCGGTCACCCTGCACGAAGTCTGCGATGCCGCAGCTCACCAGCGCGTCGTAGCTTTCGACGCAGATCGGGTCGGCGTTGATCGCGCTGAAGCAGCGCGCGGCGGCCTCGGGCGTGCACGCCTCGGCGCTCATGAGCAAGCACGCGCCGAGCGCGTCGCCCGCTTCGGCACCGTCGAGCAGCGCGGTCGCGGCGCACTCGGCCGCGCAGGCAGCGGCGTCGGCCGCGATGCCGTCCGCGCCGAACGCGCCGCAGGGCTCCACGGCGTCGCAGCCCTCGCCACAGGCCGCAGGGACTTCGCCCGAGGCGTCGACGCAGACGGCGAGGCGGTCGCAGGCCACGCGGCGCGCGCAGGCCGCGCGCACGGCGTCCCCTGCCGGGTCAGCGTCGCACTGCACCTCGCAGAGGTAGGGGTCGAGCGCGTCGTCGCAGCTCGCCTGGGCGGCGCAGAGCGCGCCGCAATCGGCGCTCGGGGACTCGACGGGCAGGCCGTTACAGGTCAGCACGGCGCGGCAGCCCTCGCCGCGCCGCAGGGCGTTGAGCGTGCAGGCGGCGTTCGAGGCGCCGTCTGCGGTCGCGAGGTCCTCGGCGCAGGCGGTCACACACGCGGTGGGGTCGCCGTCGAACGACGCGCCGCAGGCGGTCTGCGCGTCGCAGACCTGGTCGCAGACACCCTCGGTGGTGGCCGCGTTCAGGCACCCTTGCAAGGCGTCACACGCGGCGTCTGGGCCCGCGGTGAC
>CANLBD010000078.1 GCA_947488215.1 Myxococcales bacterium
AAGCCCGGACGCACGATGCGGACAGTGTATTCACGGGCGCCGTCGAGGTCGCTCACTGTGAGCGGCGAGCGGCCGCGGAGCTGTCCGTTGACATAGACGTCGCCCGGGGGATCGCTCGCGACCATGACGGGCGGCGACGTCGCCTCAAGCTCGACGGTGTACTCGGCGACACCGCCCGCGCGCACCTCTACGCTCGATTGGTGAGGGACTGAGCCGTCGCGTTCGATGCGGAGCGCGTGCGCGCCCGCCTGCACACCGGGGCGAACCAGCGGCGTCGCCGTGCCGACGACCTGGTTGTCCAAGTAGATCGTGAGCTCATCCGCAGGCGTCACCCGCACCACGAGCGTGCCCTGCGTGGGCGGCGGGGGCGGCGCGTCGATGACGCGGTAAGCGACGAGCGCCGAGACCGCCGCGACCAGGACGAGCACACCGGCAAGGACCGCCTCGCGCCGCCGTGAGCGGGGCGCGCCGCGGTCGCTGAGTGGCGGCATCACGAGGCCGAGCGATGGCGGCGCTGAGATCGGTGCCGCCGGGGCGGCCGCAGGGATGGGCGTGAGGGCGCCAGAGTGCGGCGCGACGGTGGGTCGAGCCGCGACGCGCGCCTCGGCGACGCTCGGCAGAAACTCGCGGCTGTCGTCGGCGAGCGGCTCCCACAGCTCGGTATCCTCTTCGGAGCCATCGGACGAAGCCTCTGGGGCGTCGACTTCGGCGAGTGCGACCTGCGCGTGCTGCTCGTTGCGGTCGAGCTCTTTCTTGAGGTCGGCGGCGAAGTGGGTCCGCATCCAGTCGCCCAGCTTCGGGCCCAGCGGGCCGCGCCCCGTGCGCTGGAGCCACGCCTGCAGGTCCTCGGCGAACTCAGAGGCCCACGGGTAGCGCGCGTCCGGGTCTCTCGCGAGGGCGCGCGCGAGCAGGGCGTCGAGCTCAGGGGGGACGTCGGGGTTCAGCGCGCGCGCGGGCTCGTACGTCGCGTTTCGGATCTTCTCGAGCGTAGCGAAGTCGCTGTCGCCCAAGAACAGGCGGCGGCCCGTCAGGAGCTCGTAGACGACCGTCCCGATCGCAAAGATGTCGGACCGGTGGTCGATGTGACGCCCCCCGTCGATCTGCTCCGGCGACATGTACCCGAACTTGCCCTTGAGGATGCCAGCCGCTGTCTCCTTGTGGTCCCGCGCGCGCGCCTTCGCGATCCCGAAGTCGATGACCTTGACGCCGCCATCGTAGGTCACCAAGACATTCTGCGGAGACACATCCCGGTGCACGATCCCGAGGCTCTGGCCGTCTGGCCCTCGTCGGCGATGGGCGTAGTCGAGGCCGTCTGCCATGCGGGCGCCGATGTAGGCGGCGAGCGGCACGGGGAGCCGCTGTCGCGTGCGCCGACAAAGATTGTGCAAGGCGAGCAGGTCCTTGCCCTGGATGTACTCCATGGCGATGTAGTGCTCGTTCCCCTCGAGGCCCAGGTCGAAGACTTGGCACAGGTTGGGGTGGTTCAGCTCCACGGCTGTCTTGGCCTCGGAGATGAACATGTCCACGAAGTTCGCGTCCTCGGCGAGCTGCGGCAGGATGCGCTTGATCGCCACCATCCGGGCGAAGCCCTTGACCCCAAAGGTCTTCGCCTTGAAGACCTCGGCCATGCCGCCGACGCTGATGCGCTCGAGCAGGATGTATTTGCCGAACGGGACAGGCTGCTGCAACGATCACTCCTCGCCCGACGCAACCTAAACCGGAGCGTTCCGCGGGCGCAATGTCATGGTTTTTGCTGATGAGGCTCGCGTGACTCACCTATTTGGAATCAGGGCGAACCGGACGTACTTATCGGGCAGGCCGCTGGGTCGTGGCCTCTGAGGAGCGCTGTCATGTCTGAGAACAAGGGGCCTGCGTCGCGTCGGCCGAGGGTCGTCTACGTCGATGACGAGCCGTTCGTCTTGAACGCTTTCCGGCGGATGGTCTCCATCTCCGGGTTCGAGCCGATCACCTTCGCGACGCCGGGCGAGGCGCTCGCGTGGCTGACCGCACAACCCGTGAACGGCCCGGACGCGGTCGAGGTCGTGTGCAGCGACTTCCGCATGCCCGAGATGACCGGCCTCGAGTTCCTGGCGGCCGCGAAGCGCGTCGCCCCCGGCGCGCTCCGCGTGCTCATCACCGCGCACCACGACTTCGACATGGCGGTCGACGCCTTCGAGGTCGGCATCTTTCGTCTGATCCCCAAGCCGTGGAAGCGCGAGCTCCTGCTCGGCACGTTGACCGAGGCTGTGGAGTCCGTGCGGCTCGCCCGGGAGAACGAGCGCCTGAACCGGCTCGTGACCCTGCAGGCCGAGGAGCTCATCGCCCTGAACGCCTCGCTCGACCGCAAGCTCGCGCGGCGCACCGAGCAGGTCATCGGGAGCCTGATCACCTGCCTGGACTACCGCGACGAAGAGACGATGGCGCACAGCAAGCGCGTCAGCTTGATGACGCGCGAGATCGCCGTGCGTATGGGCATCTCGGAGCCCGAGCTCACCGACATCGAGTGGGGCGCGATGCTCCATGACATCGGCAAGATTGGCGTGCCCGACCGCATCCTGCTCAAGCCTGCCAAATTGACGCCCGAAGAGTGGACGATCATGCGGCGTCACGCGGCGATCGGCTTCTCGATGCTCTCGCGCATCGACTTCTTGGCCACCGCGGCCAAGGTCGTCGGTGACCACCACGAGCGCTTCGACGGCACGGGCTACCCGCACGGCAAGGTCGGGCAGGACATCTACATCGGCGCGCGCATCTTCGCCGTGGCCGACACCTTCGACGCAATCACGAGCGACCGGCCCTACCGTCGCGCGCAGTCAGACGAGGCCGCGCGTGAAGAGATCCTGCGGGTCTCGGGCACGCAGCTCGACCCGCGGTGTGTGCGCGCTTTTGCGGACATCGAGCCGGAGACGTGGGCGCGCATCCGCGAGGACGCCCGCCACTGGGCCGCCGCGCACGCCGCGACCGGCGACGCGGAGCCCATGAACAAGGCGCAATACCTCTCGGTGATTTGACGCGAGGCGTCGCGGGCGTATTGTCGCGGCATGGCCTTCGCCCTCGCAACCGTCCGCGACCCGCAGTCCGCAGAGCACGTCAAGGCGCTCGCGCTGCGCGAAAAATCACCGGAGCGGGCGCTGCCCATGTGGCAGTCCGCGCTCCGCCTCGACCCCGAGAACATCACGCTGCTGGGGCACGAGGCGCTCGCGCTCCTCGACGTCGGTCGACCCGCTCAAGTGGTGAGCCGCTTGGTGCGCGTGCTGCCCGACAGCCCGCGCCATCCGCACCTGCTCAACCTGTTCGGCGTGGCGCTCTTCGAGCTCGACCACGCGCAGGACGCGCTCCGGGTCTTCGAGCACCTGCGCTCGGTGGACGCTGAGTATCCGCCGCTCGAGAAGAGCATCGAGAACGCGCGAAGGCATCTGTCGAAGTCGAAGCCCGCGAGCGCGCAGGTGCGGACCGCCATCGACCGCATCATCGCCGAAGCCGCGCTGCGACCGCGCCCCCGGCTGGCGGTCTGCATGATCGCCAAGAATGAGGCAGAGTTCATCGTCGGCGCGGTCGACTCGGTGCGCGGCTTCGCGGACGAGATCATCGTCGTCGACACGGGCAGCACGGACGCCACGGTCGAGCTCGCGCGGGGAGCCGGCGCTCAGGTCGAGCACTTCGCGTGGGTCGGGGACTTCTCCGCGGCGCGCAACGCCTCGCTCGCCTATGCGACGGCCGATTGGGTCCTGTGCTTGGACGCCGATGAGCGGCTCACGCGCGAGTCCCGGTCGTCGATTCGCGCGGTCATGGAGGAGGGCGGCGATCCGCACCGCGTCGTGTGCGTGCGCATCCTGAACTACACGCGCGACGGCAAGTTCATGAACGACGGCTTCAGCGGCCGCCTGTTCCGAAACGTGCCGACGATGCGCTTCCACGGGCGCGTGCACGAAGAGGTCGGCGGCGACCGGACCGATGTCTCGACGGACTACCGGCTCGACATCAGCTTCGACCACTACGGCGCCGACCCGGCCGTGATGCGCGAGAAGGCGAAGGACCAGCGCAACATCGAGCTGCTCGAGTCGCGCCTGCGCGACAAGCCCGACGACCTGCTGACCTGGTTCTACCTGGGCTCACAGCACGGCATGGCGGGGCGCGTGGAGGCAGCGACGCGGGCGTTTGAGCGCGTCGTCGATCTGTTCGAGCGCAACCCAAGCGCGCACAGCCTGGTGGTGCGTAACCTGCCTGTGCCCTATAGCTATGTGGGGGCGGTGCGCGGGCTGACGGACCAAGGCAAAACGGCGCGCGCCATCGACCTCGGTCAGCGCGGCCTCGCGCGCTACGCTGACAACCCTGACCTCTGGTACCACACGGCGTTCGCCTACATCGCGCAGCACGAGTACGTGCACGCGCGGCGCTACCTGGAGCGCTGCCTCGAGACGAACCTGAGCGGCTTCGGGCTCATCGCGATGAGCAACAAGTCGATCAAGGCGTGGCGCGCCGAGAAGTTCTTGGGCGACATCGACTTCGAAGAGGGCAAGCGCGCTGAAGCGTACGCGCGCTACTCAGGGGTCTTTGAGCGCATGCCCGAGAACCCAGACGAGACGGTACCCATCGCGGCGCGGCTCGTCGAGCTCGCGTGCGAGCTCGAGGACTTCGAGCGCGTGGGGCACTGGGCGCAGACCTACTTGAAGCTGCGGCCGAGCGAGTACCATGTGGGACTCCAGGTCGCGATGCTCCTCAAGCAGCAGCGCGGCCTGCAGGCGACCTACGACTATCTGGTCTCGACGTGGACCGCGGTGGAGGCCCTGCACGACAAGGTCGAGTGGACGCTCGCTGTCGGTGAGGTCGCGCTCGACGCGGGGGCACGCGAGGAGGCGCTCACGTGGTATGAGCGCGCGCTCGGGCTCGGTCACCGTGACCCCGGCTTTTTGGCGCACGTCGCGCGGCTGCTCGTCGAGGTCGGCGCGACGGACGCCGCCCGCGAGCTCTTGGCGCTCGCCCGGACGCAGCTCGCTCGCACCGAATGATTCGCATGGAGACGCTCGTGAACGCGCACACCACCCCGCTCTTGGCCGCCCTCGCAGCCCAGTTCCCGCGCAGCCCCGCCGCCGCGCGACTCAAGGCCGCCGTGCTCTTCCACGGCGTGCGCTGGGACGACTGCCTCGGGCCCGCGGGCGAGTGGGCCTTCCCGAGCCACATGCCGTATCAGGCGCAGCCCGGCGACACCCTCTACAAGGGCCAGAGTCGTTTCTACATCCCGCAGATCGCGCAGCTCGACGACGACACGCACTTTCGCATTCGCGTCAAGCGCGAGAGCCCGTTCGTGATCCGGCAGGGCGACGGCCCCCGCAGCTTCGTGCTCGCGGAGGGCGATGCGGCGGTGTGTTCGCTCACATTTGAGCCCAAGCACGCCTGGGCCGAGGCGCTGTCGGCCGATGGCACGCCCATGCGCGCCACGGGCCTGGTGCAGCACGGCGACATGCTCGTGGCGAACGTAGCGCCTGGGTGCGAATACTTCGTCGTCCCCAAGGCGGGCGTGGCGCAGCGCACGGAGAATCTGAGCTGTCAGTTCTGCCTGTATGGCGTGCCGGACCAGCGGATGGACGCGCTTGGCCAGAAGCTCTTCGAGGCCCGCGTGCCGGAGCGGACGCTCGACCGCGTGAGCGAGGCCTGCGGCCACCCGGAGACCCACGCGCGCCACCTGTACCTGGTGGGCGGCAGCATGCTGGACATGGCCGCCGAGGGTGAGCGGTATGTCCAGATCGCGCGCCGGCTCGCCGAGGCGGGCCTCGCGGACCGCTACTACATCGCCTGCGGCTCGGGCGCGATCGAGCGGCGGCATATGCTCGAGCTCAAGGACGCGGGCGTGCGCGGGGCGTGCTTCAACCTCGAGGTCTGGGACCCCAAGCAGTTCGAGCGCGTCTGCCCCGGCAAGGCGCGCACGGTCGGTCGCGACCGCTGGCTGCAGTCCCTCGAAGAGGCCGTGGATGTCTTCGGCCGGGGCAACGTGATGAGCGCGTTCGTCGGCGGCGCCGAGCTGGACGGCGAGGGCGCGATGACGTCGGCCGAAGAGGCGCACGAGAGCAACGTGGCGTGCGGCGAGCACCTGATCCCGCGCGGGATCGTGCCCGTCTACTCCATCTTCTGGAAGCTCACGGGCAAGGAGCGCGGCGTCGAGCCGCTCTACAGTCTGGAGAACTTCCTACGCCTGAATGAGTCGCACGCTGCAATGCGCGCGGCGTATAGTGCAAAGACGAATCCCGACTTCTTTTGTAGACGGTGCGCGTACATGGAGATGGAGCCTGACTATGACTGAACGCGTCATGACGACGGGGCAGGTGGCTCAGGTCTTCAGCGTCAACATCAACACCGTCATCAAGTGGTTTGACGACGGCAAGCTCGAGGGCTTTCGGCTCCCCGAGTCGAATGAACGCCGCATCTACCGCGACAGCGTGCGGACGTTCATGACCGCGCACGGCATCGCCGAGGACCTGCTCACGGCGTTCGACGCGACGCATGTCGTCAAGAAGCGCGGCCGCAAGCCGGGTGGTGCGTCGGCGACGCGGACCAGCGCGCCCGCCGCGCAGGGGGCGGAGCTGCGCGTGTTCCCGCGCAAGCCGGTCGAGCTCGACGGCGTGCTCATCGGGCAAGGGCTCGAGGCCGAGGCCACGCCCGTGCAGGTCAAGAACCTGAGCCTCGGCGGTGCTTACCTCACGGGGTTCGAGGCGCCGCGCAACCTGATCCCCGGCGAGTTCAAGCTCGTCGTGAACGCGGCGGACGGCAAGTCGCAGCTCGAGTCGGTGTGCGAGGTCGTGCACCTGCGCCGCACGGACGGCGACGGCATGACGATCGGCTGCCGCTTCACGCGGGTCGACCCGAGCCGCCTGCAGACGTGGCTCGCCCAGATTTGACGGCGCGCGTCGTCGACGGCAAGGCGCTCGCGAACACGCTCCAAGCGGAGGTCGCTGCGCGCGTTGCGCGACTGGCCGCGCGCGACATCACTCCGGGGTTGGTCGTTGTGCTCGCGGGCGACGACCCTGCGAGCGCCGTCTACGTGCGGAACAAGGCGCGCGCCGCAGAGGCCTGCGGGCTGCGGAGTCGGGTCGTTCGGCTCCCCGCCGAGGCCTCCGTGGACGCGCTGCTCGACGCGGTCCACACGGCGAACGCCGATCCGCAGGTGCACGGCGTGCTCGTGCAGCTCCCGTTGCCATCTCACCCGTCGCCGGAGCACGTCCGGCGGGTCACGCGCGCCATCGCCCCGGAGAAAGACGTCGACGGCTTCCTGCCCGTGAGCCAGGGCCTGCTCGCGCTCGGCGAGCCGGGCTTCGTGCCGTGCACACCCGCGGGCTGCATGCGGATTCTGGCGCACGCTCAGGTGCCCCTACGCGGCCGCCGCGCGGTGGTGGTCGGCCGGAGCGCCATCGTCGGCAAGCCGATGGCGCACCTGCTCCTGGCCGCGGACGCGACCGTGACGATCGCGCACAGCCACACCGAGGACCTGCCCGGCGTGGTGCGCGAGGCAGACGTCGTGGTCGCCGCCGTGGGCCGCCCCGGCCTGGTGCATGGGGGCTGGCTCAAGCCCGGGGCCGCGGTGCTCGACGTGGGCATCAACCGCCTGCCGGACGGTCGCTTGGTCGGGGACGTCGACTTCGAGAGCGCCGCGCGCGTGGCCGGCGTGATCACGCCCGTGCCCGGCGGCGTCGGGCCCATGACAATCGCGTGCCTGCTCGACAATACGGTGCGTGCGGCCGAGCGCGAACTCAGCTAACGTGCCACCGTCTCAATCGTCCCGAGCTGGAGCGTGACCGTGTCCACCTTGCTGCGTACCCCGCTTTTCGAGAACGTCAAGGCCGCCGGCGCGCGCTTCGTGCCCTTCGGCGGCTGGGAGATGCCCGTTCAGTTTCAAGGCATCCAAGCGGAGCACGACCACGTGCGGACCGCCGCCGGTCTGTTCGACGTGAGCCACATGGGCGAGATCGAGATCAAGGGGCCGGGCGCCCTCGAGGCGGTCAACCGCCTGATCACGAACGACCTCGCCGCGATTGTCGACGGGCAGGCGCTCTACACCTGCCTGTGCCGACCCGACGGCGGCATCGTCGACGACCTGGTCGTCTATCGCTTCGCCGAGGACCACATCTTCATCTGCTGCAACGCCTCGAACCGCGCGAAGGACTTCGCGTGGATTCAAGAGAACCTGCGCGGCGTGACCGCGCGCGACCGCTCCGACGAGTTCGCGCAGCTCGCCCTGCAGGGGCCGATGGCCGTCGAGGTCGTGCAGCGGTTCGCGTCCATCGACCTGAGCCCGATCAAGCGCTACCACTTCGCGGTCGGCCAGGTCTGCGGCGCGTCGGTCATCTTCAGCCGCACGGGCTATACAGGCGAGGACGGCTTCGAACTCTACCTGTCGCCTGTGGACGCGCCCCGCGTCTTCGACGCGCTCATCGGCGAGCCCGAGGTCAAGCCCATCGGCTTAGGCGCGCGCGACACGCTGCGCCTCGAGATGAAGTACGCCCTGTACGGCAACGACATCGACGACACGACGACGCCCCTCGAGGCGGGCCTCGGGTGGGTTGTTAAGCTCGACAAGGCCGACTTCATCGGGCGCGACGCCCTCGTGGCGCAGAAGGCCGCGGGGCTGACGCGCCGACTCGTCGGCTTCGAGATGGTTGGCCGCGCGCCCGCTCGCCACGACTACCCTGTCGTCGACGCCGCGGGCGCGACCATCGGGCGCGTGACGAGCGGCAGCTTCTCGCCCACGCTGAAAAAGAACATTGGCCTCGCCTACGTGCCGGTCGGTCAGGACAAGCTCGGGAGCACGCTGAACGTGCAGATCCGAGACCGCGCCGAGCCGGCCGTCGTCGTCAAGACCCCCTTCGTCGTCCGCTGAACCCAGAGGAGTCAGTCGAATGTCCAGTCCCTCCGATCTCCGCTACACCGAAGACCATGAGTGGGCCCGCCTCGAGGCGGACGGCACCATCACGGTCGGCATCACGCACCATGCGCAGGACGCTCTGGGCGACGTCGTCTTCGTCGACCTGCCCAAGGTGGGCCGCGCGCTCGCTCCGAAGGGCACCTTCGGCGTCGTCGAGTCCGTGAAGACCGTGAGCGACCTGTACGCGCCCTGCGGCGGCGAGGTCGTGGCCGTGAACGACGCGCTCGCGCAGACCCCCGAGCTGGTCAACCAGGACTGCTACGGGCAGGGCTGGATCGTCCGCATTCGCCCGAGCGGCGCGGACGCGCTCGCCGAGCTGCTCGACGCCGCGGCGTACGACGCGCACGTCGGCGGCCAGTCGCACTGACACGCGGCCGCGGCCGCCGGTTCACTGCGGCCTGAAGAACTGAAAGCCGCCCGACTGAATGTCGAGGTGGAACGCGAACTTCAGGTGAATGAAGCCGTCGGGCTCGACCAGCCTCTGCGGCATGTTCGGGAACGGCTGCGCGTCCCGCACGGCGTCGATCGCGACGTCGTCGAGGAAGCCGACGCCGCTCTCCTTGAGCACGTAGACCTCGTAGAGCGTGCCGTCCGGCCGCAGGGTCAGGTGCAGCATCGTCTGCCGGTCCTTGACGCCGTAGACGCGGCCATAGGGGTCGCGCGCGCGGTAGGCCTGCGCGGGTCGCCACCGCTGCGCGATGGCCTCCTTGATGCGGTTGAACGCCCACGCGTACATGTACTCGCGTGTGTTGAGCAGCGTCTCGTTGCCCTCGGCGCGGTCGGGCAGGTGGTCGATGGACCCTGTGGACGCTTTCTGCGGCTCCGGCCCGAGCGAGCTCAGCAGCGACCGATAGGGCAGCGGGGCGGGGGAGCCGCCGCCACGCTCGGGTGAGCCCGCGGGGCGGCGCGCGCGCTCAGCCGCCTGCGCCTGCTGCGGTGTCGGCTGGTCGCCGCCCGGCGCGGGCTCGAGGCCTTCGCGCAACGGCGTGGGGCGCGCCTCTCGGGCGGACTCTCGCTCCGACCGTCGCTCCGCGCCATCACCCGGCGCGCCACTCTGCGCGAGGCCCGGGCCTTCCACACGGCTCTGGGGGCGCGCGTCCGGCGGTCGCACAGTGCTGGGAGACGGCGTGGAAGTGTCGCCGTTTGGGTCGTCGCCGCCCGAGAGCTGCAGCGTGTCGCCCTTGTCGAGGCGCTGCTTGGGCGAGAGCTTGTCGCGGCTCACCTGCTCGCGCTCGACGCGGCTGTTGAAATCCGACACCAGCTCGGCGCTCTCCGGCACCTGCTCCACGGCGGGCGGCAGGATCTCGACGACCTGGCCTGCGGGGCGGTCGAGCTCGCGTGGCGGGCGTGTCGGGGCCTCTGTGGGCGGCGCGGTCGGCGGGGGGGGCGCGTCGAGCAAGCGCGCGAGCTCTGCAGGCGTCAGGAGCGGCGCCTCGATGGGGACCTCGCGCTCGGCCGCGCGCTCGGCGGCCATGCGCGCCGCGGCGTCGGCGGCGCGCGTCGTGCGCTCCGCCTGCAGGCGCGCTGACGTCCACAGCGCCGCGCCGCCGTGCAGCGCGAGCGCGACCACCACCGCGAGCGCCCAGCGCAGCGGCCGCTGAGCGCGGCGCGAGCGCCGACGCGGGTTCACCCCGTCGCCCCCCCGCCGGTGTACGCGTCCAGCGGCGGGCACGTGCACACGAGGTTGCGGTCACCGAAGGCGTTGTCCACCCGGCCAACCGGCGGCCAGAACTTGGCCTCGCGCGTCCACGCGGACGGGAACACCGCGACCTCGCGGCTGTAGGGGTGCGCCCACTCGGCGGCCGTCGCGACCTCGGCCGTGTGGGGCGCGTTCTTGAGCGGGTTGTCATCCCGCGGCAGCGTGCCGTCCTCGATGGCCGTGATCTCGGCGCGGATCGAGATCAGCGCTTCGCAGAAGCGGTCGATCTCGGCGAGCGACTCGCTCTCGGTCGGCTCGATCATGAGCGTGCCGGGCACGGGGAACGACATCGTCGGCGCGTGAAAGCCGTAGTCCATCAGGCGCTTGGCCACGTCCTCGACCTCGACGCCGCTCGTCGCCTTGAGCGGGCGCAGGTCGATGATGCACTCATGCGCCACACGACCGTTGGCGCCCTTGTAGAGCACGGGGTAGTGCGGATCGAGCCGGTGCGCGATGTAGTTCGCGCTCAGGATGGCGACCTGCGTCGCGGCCTTGAGGCCCTCGGCGCCCATCATCGCGATGTACGCCCACGAGATCGGCAGGATGCTCGGGCTGCCCCACGGCGCCGCGGACACGGGCTGAATCGCCTGCGCGCCGCCGACGCCCTCGACCATCGGGTGACCGGGCAGAAACGGCGCCAGGTGGGCGCGCACGCCGATCGGGCCCATGCCGGGGCCGCCGCCGCCGTGCGGGATGCAGAACGTCTTGTGCAGGTTCAGGTGGCACACGTCCGCGCCGATGTCCCCGGGGCGGCAAAGGCCAACCTGTGCGTTCATGTTTGCGCCGTCCATGTAGACCTGCCCGCCGTGCGCGTGCACGACCTCGCAGATGCGGCGCACGTCCTCCTCGAAGACGCCGTGCGTCGACTGGTAGGTGATCATCAGCGCGGCGAGTCGCTCCGAGTACCGGGTCGCCTGCGCCTCGAGATCGGCCAGGTCCACGTTGCCGAGGGCGTCGCACTTGACGACCACGACCTCCATGCCGGCCATGACGGCGGACGCGGGGTTCGTGCCGTGCGCGGAGACCGGGATGAGGCACACGTTGCGGTGCGCGTGCCCGCGGCTCAGGTGCCACGCCCGGATCACGAGCAGGCCGGCGTACTCGCCCTGCGAGCCGGCGTTCGGCTGCAGCGAGATCGCGTCGAAGCCCGTAACCTCGGCCAGCCAGCGCTCAAGGTCCGAGAACAGGCGTCGGTAGCCCTTCGTCTGGTCCGCCGGCGCGAAGGGGTGCATGCGGCCGAACTCCGGCCACGTGACCGGGCGCATCTCGGTCGTCGAGTTGAGCTTCATCGTGCACGACCCGAGCGGGATCATCGACTGCACGAGCGACAGGTCGCGGCTCTGCAGGCGCGCCAGGTAGCGCAGCATCTCGGTCTCGGACCGATAGCGGTGGAACACGGGGTGCGTGAGCGCGGCGGTCTGGCGCGCGAGCCCACCCAGGTCGAGGGACGCCGACGCCGCGAGCTCGGCGACATCCAGGTGCGCGCCGCCGAAGACGCCGAGCAGCGTCTGCAGCTCACCCGCCGTCACGGTCTCGTCGAGCGCCACGCCCACGCTCCCGTCGCCGAAGTCGCGCAAGTTCATCCGCTGCGCGCGCGCGGCGTCGAGGGTCGCGGCGGCGCCCTGCTTGGGTCGCACGCGCAGGGTGTCTAAGACCGGGCCCGGGGTGACGTCGTGACCGAGCGCGACGAGGCCGGCGCGGAGCGTGGCCGCGAGGCTGGCGACGCGGTGCGCGATCGCCCGCAGGCCGTCCGGGCCGTGGTAGCAGGCAT
>CANLBD010000079.1 GCA_947488215.1 Myxococcales bacterium
AGCCAGCAGCACATCGAGACGAACCTGCGTCGCCTGTGGGGCACAGAGCGGTGCGGCTGGAAAGACGCGAACTGCGCGAACTGCAACGCACGCGACGAGCTGCTCTACCCCGTCGTCGCGCACTACGGGCGTGTGCTCCCCGAGTCGGGGCGCGACCTGCAGCTCGAGCTCCTGTTTGGTGACTCTAAGGTCCTCCGCGTGGACTACCACCGCATGGACCCGGACGGCACAGCGACGCCGGTCAGCCGCCCGACGGACGAGCTCGCCTTTCACGACGTCTTTCAGGCGCCGCTCTCGATGCGGCGCTTCTGGAACGACTTCCTGACGCGGCACGCGAACGCTGAGGCGTTCGTCACGCGCGTCGTGCAGCCCGGCTACATCGTCGGCGTGCGTCCGTTCACGGAGTACGAGAGCGAGGCCCTCGAGTTCTACGCCGGCTTCGAGCGCTGGATGGAGCGCAGACGTCGTGAGCTCGCGTTCGATACTGTCGCGTTCCTGCGCGACCTCGAAGACGACGAGATCCCCCTCGCAGAGGAAGACACCTACCACGGCTGGCTCAAGCCCTTCGCGCCCGACATCACAGAGGCCCTCGTCGACCCGTTCATCGTGGCCGACAGCGACTCTTTCGTGAAGGTCCTCGATGAGGTCGCGTCGCGTCGGGGTGTGCGCGTCGCACGCGCCAGCGGCGAGGACACGCTCTTCGTGACGCTGACGGCGGGGGAGGTCGAGGTCCGCCTGAACGCCGCGCCGCGCTATTTTCGCATCTTGCACACCGGCGCGACGTTTCACCGCGGGGTCATTGACCACTTCGCCAAGGAAATCCTGGCCGTCAAGGCGGCGGGCGACCTGCCCCCTGTGCTCCGGCATCGGCTGCGCGGGTACAAGGTCCGCGTGCGAGACGGCAAGCTGCTCGAGGTGCTTGACGCCGTCGACCGGCGCCTCTTCTGCGACGACGTGGTGCGTGTCGCCACAGCGCATGCATTCCACACGATCGAGGGCCTTGAGGACCTCGTACGGCGCATGCTGCCCGGCGTGCCGCTGCCCTTCGTTTGAGTGGGCGCACGGCCGCGCGAGTGAGCGCGCTCAGGACTGCGTGAATCGCGCCGCCGACGCCCGGCTCCGTTGACCCTCTCCGCGTCGACCTTTACGATGCGCCGCGTCATAGATGGGTTGGAGTCGTCCGATGGAGTTCATGAAGTCGCTCAAGCGCTCGCACCGATGCGGGGCGCTGCGCGCCGCTCAGGTGGGTGAAGAGGTCGTCCTCTTTGGTTGGGTCCACAGTCGTCGCGACCATGGCGGCGTCATCTTCGTCGACCTGCGCGATCGCGACGGCCTGACGCAGGTCTTCTTCGACCCCACCATCAGCGCCGAGGCCCACGCGCTCGCTGAGCAAATGCGCAGCGAGTTCGTGGTCGGCATCCGCGGCATCGTCCGGAGCCGCGGCACCAACGTCAATCCCAAGCTCCCGACGGGTGAGATCGAGGTCGAGGTCCGTCAGGCCACGATCTTCAACGCCGCGAAGACGCCGCCGTTCCCCATCAAGGACTCGATCGACACGAATGAGGACCTGCGGCTCAAGTACCGCTACCTCGACCTCCGCCGAAAGCCTCTGCAAGACGCGCTCATCACGCGCTCCGCGATCAACGGCATCACGCGCAACTACCTGCTCGAGCACGCCTTCTTGGAGCTCGAGACGCCGATCCTCACCAAGGCGACGCCCGAGGGCGCGCGCGACTACTTGGTGCCGAGCCGCGTGCACCCGGGCGAGTTCTACGCGCTCCCCCAGAGCCCGCAGCTCTTCAAGCAGATCTTCATGGTCGCGGGCTACGACCGCTACTTTCAGATTTGCCGCTGCTTCCGCGACGAGGACCTGCGCGCCGACCGGCAGCCGGAGTTCACGCAGATCGACCTCGAGATGTCGTTCATCGAGCCCGAGGACGTCTTTGAGATCGTCGAAGGCCTGTTGAAGCGCATATGGAAGCAAGTCAAGGGCGTGGACATCACGACGCCCTTCGAGCGGATGTCCTACGCCACGGCGATGAGCAAGTATGGCAGCGACAAGCCCGACCTCCGCTTTGGCCTCGAGATCGAGGACGTCTCGGACCTTGTGGGCGACGTCGACTTTGGCGTCTTCAAGGACACCATCGCTGCGGGCGGCAAGGTCAAGGCGATCCGGTTGCCCGGCGGGGCTTTGAGCCGCGCCCAGATCGACGCTTTGCCCGAGGTCGTCAAGACCTACGGCGCCAAGGGCTTGGCGTGGGTTCGCCGCAAGGCCGAGGGCTGGCAGTCACCCATCGCCAAGTTCATCAACGAGGCCACTCAGGCGACCATCGCGGCGCGCGTTGGGCTCGAGGTCGAGGACCTCGTCTTCTTCGTCGCCGACCGCGAGAAGGTCGTGCATGACGCGCTCGGCGCGCTCCGCCTGCACTTGGCGAAGACCTGCGACCTCATCCCGAAGGACACGTACCGGTTCTTGTGGGTCACTGAGTTCCCCGCGTTTGAGTACGACGAGAAAGAGGGGCGCTGGTTCTCCATGCACCACCCCTTCACGTCGCCTCGCCTCGACCACGTGGACTACCTGACGACTGACCCGAGCAAGGTCTACGCGCGCGCCTACGACGTGGTGCTCAACGGCATCGAGCTCGGCGGCGGCAGCATCCGAATCCACGACACCGCCGTTCAGCAGAAGGTCTTCGACCTGCTCGGCCTGTCCCCCGAGGAGAGCCAGCTCAAGTTCGGCTTCTTGCTCGAGGCGCTGACGTACGGCACGCCGCCGCACGGCGGCATCGCGCTCGGCATGGACCGGCTCGTGATGCTGCTCTCGGGCTCGGACAGCATCCGCGATGTCATCGCGTTCCCCAAGACGCAGAAGGCGACGGACCTGATGACCACGGCGCCCTCGCGCGTCGATCCCAAGCAGCTCGACGAGGTCCACATTCGCGTCAAGGCGACGACGTCGACCTGACGGACGGCTTAGGCGGGTGTGGCGTCCACGCCCGCGTCCACGGGCGGCGCGCCGCTGCCGGTGCCTGACCCTGAGCCGCTCCCGCTGCCTGAGCCGCTCGCGCCCGTCGTGGGGCGAGGGCCGGGGACAAAGCGGCCGCCGTCTTGGTCGACGCTCGGCTCGGGCGCCGGGCGCGGGTCTCGGGGCGTCTCAAGGCAGCCGGCCGCGAGCGTGGCTGCGCCCAACCAGGCGAGCAGACGGCTCACGGTGCACCGCCCGCTGCGCACTTCGAGGCGGCGGGCACCAAAACGGCAAACGACTGAGCGGGGATGGTCACGGCGACACTATGCGCCGAAATCCGCTGCTGCGTCGACACCCCCGCGAGGGTCACGGGCACGTCGTCGCGCGCCAGCGTCAGCGTCACCGCGGCGTCGCGCCGGTTGAGCACGACATCCACCGGCGGGGTGCCAGGCGGCGTGCGTCGCCACGCGAGGGCGTCGTCCTCGCGCGCGAGCCACGTCAACGGACCCCGGCGGAGCGAGGCCTCGCATCGTCGCGCCCGCGCGAGCTGGGCGACGGTCTCGCGCAGCCGCCGCGCAGCGGGGGTCAGGTCCGCCTCAGCCGGCATGACGCGGCGGTTGTCCGGGTCCCCCCCGCCTTCGAGGCCGATCTCGTCGCCGTAGTAGACGATGGGCATGCCGGGCAGTGTGAACACCGCAGCGTGCGCCAACGCGGCGCGCGCTTGGCCGCGGACGCCGCCCCCCGCCTCGGAGGCGAAGCGGGGCACGTCGTGGTTGCCGATGGTCATCCCCATGACGGACGCGCTCCCCGCCCATGCCTGCTGCCCCGTGTCGAACGTTGCGGCGAGCGCAGAGAGCGGCGCGCGGTCCTGGGCGAGCGTGTCACGCAGCGCCCACAGCGTGGGGTAGTCAAACTGGCCATCAAGCCCGTGCGGACCCAGATACCAGCGAATCCAGTCTTGACCGTCGGCGCCGGTATACGTTTCGCCGAGCAGGAAGTGACGCTCGCGCAAGCCCTCGAAGCGCGCACGCACGCGGTCTGCGAGGTGGCGGACCACAAGGCGCGGCATCATGGGCACTGCGTCCACCCGCAGGCCGTCCAGGTTGAAGCGGTCCATCCACCAGAGAGCATCCTCGACTTGCGCGTCGAGGGCGCCCGGTGCCGCGAAGTTGATGTCCGGCATATACGCAGTGAACCAGCACGTCTCGATGTGTGTGGTCCACGGGCAGGTGGCGCCGCCGCAAAGACATGGCGCGTCTGAGAACCATCGTGGCGAGTCACGATAAATCGGGCTCGTGACGTCAACGTGATTCGGCACCACGTCGAGCAGAACACGCAGACCGCGGGCATGCGCGGCGGCGACCAGCGCCTCGAGCTCTGCAGCGTCCCCCAGCTCGGGCTCGACTTCGCGCGGAGCGGCCGGCCAATAGCCGTGGTAGCCGACGTAGGGTTCGGGGCCGCCACCGATGCCCGGCCGCTCGACCTCGGGGTTGTCGTAGAGCGGGCTGAGCCAAAGAGCGTTAACGCCCATCGCTGTGAGCGCACCGGACTCTACCGCGCTCCGCACTCCGCTGAGGCGGCCCCCGGCGCGCAGTCCGGGGCGTTGCGGAGCCTCGAGCGGCGCGCCACCCTCACCCGCGAAGCGATCCACCATGACTTGGTAGACCACCGCGTCCTCCCAGCGGAACGGTTCAGCGTCAACCCAGAACGGCGCTGAGAACGGCTCAAGCGGGCGTCCGCTCGTGTCGTTTGCGGTGATTTCGACCCTGTGTTTTCCGCGGTCGAGCCCGCGGAGTGAGACCCAGACCGCATCGGCGCTGGCCTCGGTGTCGGTGGTGCGCTCTGCACCACCGAGCGAAACGCGCACGCTCTTGGGGTCCAGACCCTCGGCGTCTCTCGGTCGGAGAACTCGGAGGCTGATCTCAGGGCCGTCTGCGAAGTCCACGCGCTCGCCGAGGACCAACGCGCCGCGTTCGCAGTTCGGGACGTTGCGGTAGGACCACTCTACGCCGCCCGCATCAAGCGCGGTGAGCGGCGCGCTCAGGTCCAGGAACGACTGTGCGCCCACCCGATAGCGCCATCGAAAAGGCCCGGGGGCCCGCTCGATGCGCCCGCGAGCCACACCGTCCGCGTCGACCTGAAGCAGCACCGCCGCGCTCAGATCAGGGCTCTCGGCGTGGACCGCGCCGGCGAGCGCGCCGGGAGTGAACGCGAACTCGACGCTGCACGCGCGCTTCAGGGGGGGCGTGGCGTCGGTGCCATCGGCGCCGCATCCGACCAGAAGGGTGAGCGTGAGCGTCGCCCGGAGTCGCATCGCCCGAGGCGCGCTCAGCGCGGCACGAGCACGCGCGCGGTCATCGGCGCGAGCTCGAGGTCGAGCGTGCCGTCGGGCTGCACGGTGAAGACCTGACCGGGCGCGAGCCTATCCTCGACCACCGTGCCGCCGGGCAATCCCGTCTGCATCGCGGCGTCCGCGCTTCGCGTGCGCGACGCGCGGGACGCGCTCGTGTTCATGACGACCAGCACCCGCTGCTCGGGCGTGAACCGCGCGAACGCGAGCACGCCCGCATCGAGCGTCTCCGCATCGGCCGGCGCGTCAGAGGTCCAGAGGAACTCGACCTCGCCGCGACGCAGCGGCTCAAGCGTGCGTCGCAAGTTCGTCAGGCGCTGCGTATGAACGAACGTCTCGCCGTCCGTTCGAAAGCCCGACGCCCACATGTCCTCGCGGTTGCTTGGGTCGGGGCCACCCGCGAACGCCTGCTCTGTGCCGTAGTAGATGCACGGCACGCCATCGAACGTGAGTTGGTAGACGAGCGCCAGGTGAAGACGACGCAAGTCCTTGAAGTCATAAAGGAACCGCGGGACGTCGTGGTTGTCGAGGAAGTGGACGAGAAGTTGGTCGGAGGCCAGCCCTGCGCCGCCCTCGGCGGTCGGTCCGTTTCGCTTCGGCGTCGCTGCATAGCGCGGCAGGGTGGGATCGTCCTCGGGGATCTGCCCGCGGTCGTCGAGCGTGCTGCGCTCCTCGAAGAGCCCGCGCACCCGAGCGGTCGGCGCACCTCGCCCGAAAACGTCGTCGAAGACCCGATACTTCGCGCTGAAGTAGAAGACCGAGTCGACGCCTTCGCCCTGCGTGTAGTGCCCGAGGAGCGCGTCGTTCCCGTCGAACGCTTCGCCGAACATGAAGAAGTTCTCCTTGCCGAGGCTGCGCGCGAAGTCCCGCATCGCGGGCGCGAAGACCTCGAAGAAGCCCGGCTCGACGTGCTTGAGCGTGTCGATGCGAAAGCCGTCGAAGTCGGCCGCTTGAATCCAGTACTGGAAGGCGCGCGTCAGCGCCGCGCGGACCTCGGGCAGCTCAGTCCGCAGGTCCTTGAGGCCGCCGGGGAAGTCGCCGAGCATCTCTTGCTCGCGCACGTAGGCGAAGCGCGTCGCTTGTGCACACCCCGACTCAGGAACGCACGCGGCGCCTGGGTCCGTATCGCACGCCTCGCAGATGAGCGTGTCTAGGCGGGGGCTGCTCAGGATGCCTCCCGACTCCCACACGGTCACGCGCCCCTTGCGGTTGTACCATTCAGGGTTGGCGAACTCGGCCGGCTCCGGCGGCATGCGGCCGATCTCCGGCTGGTAGACCCACTCGACCGGCGCTGGGCCGTTCTCGCCGAGCGATGTAAAGCCTTGCACCCCGCGGCTGTCGTACTCGGGGTCCCACTCCGACGCGCGCCGCAGGCTCGACGGCTGGTCGGGGTTCTGGCTGCCGGCGCCGTTGCCGCCGCCGCCGAAGAACACGATGTCGGGCGAGCCGTTCCGGTTGATGTCGTAGTAGAAGACCTGGCCGACGTGGTTCGTGACGATGTCGAGCACGACCTTGATGCCGCGCGCGTGGCAGGCCTGCACCATCTCGCGCAGCTTCTCGAGCGACCCGAAGTGCGGGTTCACGTCCAAAAAGTTCTGCGTCCAATAGCCGTGGTAGCTGGCGAACCCCGCGTCGGCCTCGACGTTTCGGACGACAGGGCTGATCCAGAGCGTGGTCACGCCGAGCGTCTCGATGTAGTCGAGCCGGTCGATGATCCCTTGCCAGTCGCCCCCGTGGTAGGCTGCGGGGCGTGTCCAGTCGACGTTGAAGTTGTTGTTCGGGTCGCCGTCCTCAAAGCGGTCAACGACGATCTGGTAGATGATCTCGTCGCGCCAGTCGGTCACTTGGTTGGTCACGGGCGGCGTCGCGTCGACTGTGACGCAGGTGGTTGTCATCAGCCCGCACAGGCCAAGCGCGAGCGCGTGAAGTCGGGGTGAGCGTGCCATCAATAGCCTCCATCTCGGCCGAACCACCACTCGGCCGCTGCGCCCAGGTAGTGCACCGTCGTCTGCGAAGCGCGGGGGTCATCCGCCGGGTAGAGCGCGCGCGCCGCTGCGTTGACGAACGACGCAGAGTAGACTGCCCTGAGCTGCGGTCGCGTGTAGTTGCCCACCGGGGCTTCGCCGAAGCTCAGCGCGGGAATGAGCGAGAGCTGCGTCACCGTGGCGACCTCTTGCGTCAGCGTGCGGGGGTTGAGGCCGTTCGCCCGCGAGGCCTGAACTGAGGCCTCAACGGCGGGCGTAAAATACCGGCCGACGAAGAGCGTCGGCCGCACTGCGACTGCGCCATCGACGCGGTCGTCGAAATCCTCGGTCTCGCCGTCCGCATCCGTAAACGAGCGCGCATAGCCCGCGCTCATCACGCCCCAGCGAGTGGACTCGAAGTTGAGCGAGTAGGCCGCCCGGACCTCGCGTGCGTCGAGCGCGCGGCGGTCGTCATCGAGTCCGCGCGGCGTCTGGTGCGGGCCGTACGCAGCGAGCCCCCCGGCCGCGCGCAAGAAGACGTTCAGGTGGCCGCTTCGGCCGAAGCCCCACAGTCCGCCTTGCAGCCCCGCGACCCAGCCGAGGTCGTCGGGGAGCGGACGCACGGCGTCTGGATTGGCGACGTCGTTCGGGTCGCGGCGCTCGCCGCTCGGCAGGTGGTGAACCTCGCCATAGACCTTGACCTTGTAGCCGAGCGTGCCCGGGCCACCGCCAAAGCGCCGCTCGCCGCGCACCGCGCCAATCACACGCTGGCGGTCGAGCACCTCGGCTTCGGACGCACCGAGGACGGGGGCGGGGACTGGCACCCGCTGCACCGTGAAGCCGGAGTCTGGCCTGGACAGCCCCACGAGCGCGCCGACCTCGTGGGCGGGGCCGCGGTGTCCTGCGCCCGCGCCGACCGTGTTGAGGTCGTCCATCGGCCAGACATCGAACAGGTAGAGATCGTCCCCGCGGACCATGCGGCTGCCGATCCAGAGGTAGTCACCCGACGTGACCACATTGTCGGCCTGCAGCAGCGCTTGCCGCACAGCGGCGTTCAGCTCGAAGCGGGCGTCGTCGTGAAAGAACGGCTCCGCGAGCGCGAGAGTGACGAGCGAGCGTGCGCGCGTCGCGTCCTTGGCGTCTGATGCGCTGAAAAGGCGCGCGCCAAAGTCGAGCTCGAGGTAGCCCTCTTCGGCCAAGCGCGGACCCCAGGGCACGATTTGGGCGGGGCGGCCTTGGCCTCCATCGAGGTCGCTCGACAAGCCGACGCGACCGTAGCCGCCGAACTCCAGAGCGGGTGTTTCCGCGGCGCGCGCGGTCGGGGGCGACGCAGCCCCGAGGGCCAGGGCGGCCGCGAGAAGTGCTTTGCAGTTCAGCACGCGCATCTCCGTGAGACACACTCCGAGCATGATGCCCGTCAGGTGATGTAGGCTGCCCGCGAAGGAGGCTGACTTGCAACTGTCGGCGTGTGGGCTGCGACGGAAAGATACGGGGGGGCTTCGGGCTGTCCTCTGGAGTGTGGTCGTCTTGTCCGCTTGCGGTGGACCGGACGACGGCGCGGGCCAGGACGATGCGCGCGGCGACGCGCAGGTGACCGACGCGCGAGTGAGCGACACTGCGCGGGCTGACGCTGCGCGCGACGCCGCGCCGTCAGACGCTCGTCCCCTCGACGCCGCTCCGAGTGACGCCGCGACACCAGACGCTGCGACGCCGGCGCGGGCGTGCTCAGGCGCCTATGGCCGGGCCGAGGACCTCGGGCTGCTCGACGACCCACGCATCGACGAGGCCTCGGGGCTCGTCGCGTCGTCCTTCGACCCGCGCGTCGTCTGGACCCACAACGACTCCGGTGATGTCGCACGCCTGTTCGCGGTCGATACGACCGGTCGGCGCCTGGGCCTGCTCTACTTGCCCGAGGCCGAGAACATCGACTTCGAGGACCTGGCGCGCGCCACCTGCCCCGACGCGAGCGGGCCGTGCCTGTGGATCGCCGACAGCGGCACGAACGGAGGCGACCGCGCCGAGTTCGCGCTGTACGCAACGCCCGAACCTCAGGTCGCTTTCGGTGTCGCGTTTGACGACTTCACCGCCGACCGCGTCTGGCGATTCCGCTTTCGGTATCCATCGGGGGTCGTCGACAGCGAGGCCCTCCTCGTCGACCGCGATGGGGGTGCATTTCGCACCATCGAAAAGGTCGACGGGCCGCGCGCCCGGATATTCCGCTCGGAGGGGCCGCTTGTGCCCGACGCCCTGCTCACGCTCGTCGAGGAGGCCACGCTCGACGCCCCCGGCTTTGCGATCCCCCAGGGGCAGATGGTCACAGGCGCGGCGCTGCACCCGACGGAGGCGCGCGTGCTCGTTCGCGTCTACACCGGCAGCTACGAGTACCGACTGCCCGCGGGGCAGGGGCTCGAGGCGCTGGCGCGGGTCACACCGCTCCTCGTCGCTGCCGGCCCGCTGTCCGAACCTCAGGGCGAGGCGATCGCCTACGACGGCTCGGGATTGAACGTGCTCACGGTGTCCGAGGATGCGCAGCGGACCGAGCGTGTTCCCCTGCACATCTACCGGTGCCAGCCATGAGCGGCGGCGTCTTGGTCTCGGGGTTCGGCCCGTTCGGCGTGAACGCGCGCAACCCCACAGGCGAGGTCGCGCGCGCGCTCGACGGCCGCGTGATTGGGGGTGTGCCGCTCTCGGGGATCGAGCTCCCTGTGGAGTGGGGCGCGGCCTTCGAGGCGCTGCAGAAGGCCGCCGCGGCAACTCGACCCCAAGCGCTCGTGATGTTCGGTGTCGCCGACCGCACGGGGGTCAGCGTTGAAACGACGGCGCGTAACTGGCGCGGCGCAAGAGCGGACATGAGCGGGCAGGGCGCCGTCGAACCGGGCCCAATCGAGAACGCAGGGCCGGCGTCGCTGCACACGACGCTGCCCGAAACACTCGCCGCAGCGGTTCGCCCGTTGCCCTGCACGCCCTCGGACGACGCGGGCGACTACCTGTGCAACTTCGTGTTCTACCGCGCGCTCCGGTCCTTGCCCGAGGTGCCGATGCGCGGCTTCGTCCACGTCCCGCGGTTGTGGTCGCCGGCGACCCCGGACGGGCGCTCGCTCTCTCAGCTCCAAGCGTCGATGACAGGCGTCGTCGCCGCCCTCGCGCGTCACGTCGCCCAGTTCACGGGCTGAAAGAAGGCCAGCCTGTGGTAGTCGGGCGCCGGTCCGGGCACGGGGGTGTGCGCCAGGTAACGCCGCGCTGACCCAACGCCATGGATCGCGTAAGCGTTCGCAGTATGTGGCCCCTCGGGCAGCCATGCGGCCGGGACGCGCGCCTCGCCGAGCCAACGTGACCCCGCACGCCTGGCCGTGTACTCAAGCGACATCGCGCTCTCGACGACGTTGCGGACGCCGTCGAGCCGGAGCGCCAAGTGGTGCCCGTGCGGACCAAACTCAAGCTCCAAGTACCGGTCGTGTCGACCTACGATGAACAGCTCGACGACTTCGTGGTTCCACAGCGCCGGGCGAGGCCCGGGCGGGCCCTCGGGCGGGGCGTCTCCATGCCAGGGCGCGTCAATCCAGACCTCGAGCCATGCGTCGCGCAGCGTCGCGTCGATGACGACGACCTCATCGACTCCGCAGGCGTGACCCTCCCAAGTGCGGTGGATTTCGAAGCGCATGCGGCCTAGTGTACCTCGATGCCGTCGTTTCCGTCCGTCTCTTCCACCGTGGCCACAGCGCCGGTGTCAGTCTACAGCACCCTCGCCGATCGGGCCGCTGCAAGCGGTCGCGAGGTGGTGTCGATGCACATCGGCGACACGTGGCTCGAGGCGCCCGAAGGGTGCCGCATGGAAGACCTGCGCGTGGCAGAGATCGCGGGTCTGCACCGCTACGCGCCTGTTCAGGGGCTCCCCGCGCTGTTGAGCGCGGTCGCGCGCCGCGTCGAGCGCGCGCAGGGCGTTGAGACGCGCCCGAACGATGTGCTGGTGACAGCGGGCGCGACGGGCGGCTTTGGCGCTGTTCTGGGCGCCGTCTGCGCGCCGGGTGACGAGGTGGTCGTCTGCGGGCCCTATTGGCCGCTCATCACCGGCATCGTCCGCGGCGCGCACGCGGTGCCCGTCGTCGTGTCCGTCCTGGGGCTCCGCGACGACGCCGCCGCCTTCGTCGCAGCGCTCGAGGCGCGTTGCGGCGACCGCACCGTCGCGGTCTACATCAACTCACCGAACAACCCGACGGGCGACGTGTATGCCGCTGAGGTCATGCGGGGCGTAGTCGACCTCGCTCGGCGGCGTGGGCTCTGGCTCCTGTCCGACGAGTGCTACGAGGCGCACGTCTACTCGGGCGCGCACACGCCGCTGCGAACGCTGGCGCCCGAGCGGACTTTTTCCGTGCACTCGTTCTCCAAGGCCTTCGGGATGGCGGGGAATCGTTGCGGCTTCGTGGTCTCCCCGGCGGGCCTGACCGAGCACCTGCGCAAGGTGAGCTTGCACACCTTCTACGCGACGCCCACCAGCGCGCAGCATGCGGCCTTGCGCGCCTTGAACGGGGCGGGGGATGCGTTTGCGGCCAGGGCCCGCGTCGAATACGCGGCGCTCGCGCGGGAGGCCGCGATGGCGCTCGGCGTTGCCGCGCCCGCGTCGGGGACCTTCTTGTTCGTCGACGTCGCCGCCCAGCTCGCCCGCCTTCGACTCACGCTCGCCGAGCTCCTCGAGCGGCTGGCCGACGAAGGCGTCCTCGTCGCGCCTGGCCCGAGCTGCGGGCCGTTCCCCACGCACCTGCGCCTGTGCTTTACCGCGTGTCCCCCCGAGCAGACACGCCGGGGCCTCGCGATCTGCGCGCGCATCCTCGCCGGCGCGGAGGTGGCATGAGCCTCACAGACCTCTTCTCGACGCGCGACGCGCAGGACGAGCGCGTCCTGGTCGCGGCGCTCGAGGCGGATGACTTGGTCATGGCGCTGCTG
>CANLBD010000080.1 GCA_947488215.1 Myxococcales bacterium
GTCTTGTCGAACGACGGCGCCCTGCACACCGTGTGGCAGCGGGTCGATGCCCGCGGCGTAAACGAGCTGGTGCACTGGCGGCGGGCGACGAACAACGTCGCCGCGACGACCACGGTCTATCGCCCGGTCGTGAACGGCGCGGTGCCGGCTGTGCCCGCAGTGGGCAGCGACCTGGCGACGAACGCCATCATCCCGGTGGAGGTCGTCGACAACGAAGTCTCCGCGGTCTTCGTCTCCGGCACGAGCGTCTACGCGCTCGACCTCACCGGGCCGCTCGCAAACAACGCGGGCTCGCCGCACTCGCCGCTGGAGCTCGGCGCCCTCGGCGCAGAGCTCCTCGACGCGGTCGTCAACGACGACGGCGACCTCTTCATCTTGTACTTGCTCGGGGCCGAGCTGCGCATGGGCCGGATGCCACGCGCCGCGGGGCGCGTGGCCGGAGAGACATGGCGGGTCGACATCCTCGGGAACGGCAAGCGTGACACGGCGCGCCTCGTGCTGAACGCGGGCGAGCCCGTCGGGGTCGTCTACTCGCGCACGGACTTTGATCCGTTCAGTCAGATCCCGCCCGGGGGCGGCGCGAACACTGTCCACGAGTCGGTCACCACGCTTTTCACGCGCCCCGAGCGCGACCAGGTGCCCATGGTCATTGGCCCGCGGCAAGACTGGCTCACCGTGGGCGTTCGCCCCAGCTTGCACGTCCTGCAGGGGAGCTACGTCGCGTCCGACATCGTGACCAACGGCGTCGCGCCCGGTCTCGCCGCTGGAGAGACCGGCTTGGTCGAGCGCATGCGCCTGCGTCAGGTCGTCGAACCCGTCGTGCGCCTCGCGCGCGTCGACGGCCAGCCGACGCTCGGCGTCTCGGGCGACGAGGATGAGGACGGCGTCCTGAACGCGAACGATAACTGTCCGTATGTGTTCAACCCGACGGGTGACGCGGCTGCGTGCGCCTGTACACCGCCCGAAGCATTCGCCCCCGATGGCGGGGCCGTCGCGCAGTGACCGCGCTTACACCCCGCTGAGCTGAACGCCCTCGAACACGCAGCTCGGCGCGCCGCTGCTGCTGTTCGGGTCGGGGTCATTGCCCACGGCCACGAGCGCCTCCCACAGCGCGCCGAAGTGGCCCGCGAGGTTGACCTCGGTCACGGGCTCCGCGAGCTGCCCGCCGCGGATGACGCGGCCCGCGCAGCCCAAGCTGAGCTCACCGGTCGTCTCGTTGCTGTTGCCGCCCAAGAAGCGGTCGATGTAGACGCCCTCGCCGACGTCGGCCACGAGGCCGCTCAGCGCCCTGTCGCCGTAGGCCCACACGAAGTTATGGGTGCTGCCGCCGGTCGGCGCGACGCCCATCTTGCGCGCGTAGTAGTCGTCGATCAGGTACGTCGAGAGGACGCCCGCCTCGATGATCGGACGCGGTCGAGTGGCGAAGCCGTCGCCGTCCCAGAGCGCGCTCCCCAAGCCCCGCACGCGCCACGGGTCGTCGTGAATCGTCAAGAGCTTCGACGCGATCTGCGCGCCGAGCTTGCCGTCCCACAAGCTGCGCTTCTGCTGGAGCGCTGCGCCGGAGATCGGCGCCAAGAACGCGCCGAGCAGGCGCGGCGTGGCCTTGGGGTCAACCACGACGGTGTAGCGACCCGTGGACAGCTTGCCCGCGCCGAGCTGCAGGCGCGCGCGCTCCCGCGCCTCGAGCGCGATCTTCTCGGGGGCGTCCAGATCCGCCTGGAAGCGCCGCACCGTGTAGGACCACCCCATCGGGCGTCGGCCGTCCGGCTCCTTGAGCGTGACCTGCACCGAGCGCGAGAAGTGTGTGCCCTCGCGCCACCCCTCGAAGCCGTTCGTGTGAATCCGCGCGCTCTCGCCCCAGTCGTCGTCGACGCCGCTCGACACGGACACGATCGGCAGGTCGCCCGCGCCCTCCCGCACGCGCGCCTCGAGCTCCGCCGCCAACGCGCGCCGCGCGTCGCTCGTGACCTCGGCCTGCGACGCATCGCAGAGCTGCAGATCGACGTCGGCCCGGCCCGCGTAGCGAGCGGGGTCGGGCAGGCAGCGGTGCGGATCGGGCTCGAGCAGGCGCGTCATCGCCACGGCCTCGGCCAAGAAGCGGTCTACGGCCTCGGGCCGCAGGTCGTTCGTGCTCATCGCAGCGTAGCGACCGTCCACGAAGAGCTCCACGCTCAGGCCGCGCCGCGTGCGCTCCTGAACGCGCTCGACCTGGCCGTCTCGCCACTCGACCTCGACGCCGCGCGCGCGCGAGATCGCGACCCGCGCCTCGTCCGCGCCCAGCGCGCGGGCCTTGCGACCCGCCTCATGCGCCAGCTCGAGGAGCTGCGCGCCCTTCTGACCCTGTTCAATCTTCGCCACGTCCGCCCCCTCAGCCCGGGTTCACGCCGCCCACGGTGACCGCGGAGACGCGGACCGTCGGCATGCCGAGCGAGACGGGCACGCTCTGTCCATCCTTGCCACAGGTCCAGCCGCCCTCGTCGAACTCGAAGTCCGTGCCGACCATGTCGACGCGCTCGAGTGACTGAGGGCCGTTGCCGATGATGTTCGTGTCCTTGATCGGCCGCGTCAGCTTGCCGTCTTCGATCATCCAGCCGGTCTTGATGTAGAAGGTGTAGTCCCCCGCCCCAATCATGACCTGCCCGTTCGTAAACGATGCGGCGTAGACACCGTACTTGACGCTGCGGATGATGTCCTCGGGCGGCACAGACCCCGCGGTCATGTAGGTGTTGCGCATGCGCGGGAGCGGCACGTCGCGGAAGCTCTGCCGCCGGCCGTTACCGGTCGGGGCGACGCCGTAGTGCTTGGCGCTGATGCGGTCGTGCATGTAGCTCACGAGCGTGCCGCGCTCGACGAGCACCGTGCGCTGCCCCTCGAAGCCCTCGTCGTCGACGTTGATCGAGCCGCGCGCCTTGGCCTGCGTCGCGTCGTCGACGATCGTGACCTCGTCGGACGCGATACGCTTGCCCAGCTTGTCGCTGTAGACGGACACGCCCTTGCGGTTGAAGTCGGCCTCCATGCCGTGCCCGATGGCCTCGTGGAGGAGGATGCCCGCGGAGCCCGCCGCGAGCACTACGGGCATCTCGCCCGCCGGCGCGGTCGTGGCGTCGAAGCAGAAGACCGTGCGCTCCACAGCCTTGCGGGCGAGCGACTCGACGCGCGCGGGCGTGAAGAACTCGAAGCCCTCTCGACCCGCGAGGTTGTGGTTGTTCGACTCACGGCGGCCGCCCCGCTCCGCGGTCGCGCCGAGCGTGAGGCGCGCCATGGGCTGGTGGTCGAAGGCGAGGCGCCCGTCTGAGTCGGCGATGAGCACGTGCGTGTCGGAGTCGCCGTAGCCCACCCGCACCTTGCAGACGCTGGGATCCGCGGCGAACGCGAGCGCGTTGGCCTGCGTCAACAGCGGCA
Organism: Myxococcales bacterium; assembly: GCA_947488215.1. Lineage (GTDB taxonomy): Bacteria > Myxococcota_A > Bradymonadia > UBA7976 > UBA1532 > CANLBD01. The sequence continues at coordinate 3,403 of CANLBD010000080.1, forward strand.
TCTTCTCAGCGATGCCCGCGTCGTCGAAGGGCCGCGCGATGGGGTAGCGGTCGGGCCGAGGGGTCACGTGAAAAGCGACGGGCGCCTGCCCAGGCTGACCCGAGGCGATCAGCGCGGCGGTCGCGGCGGCGTCGCAGACCCGGTCACGAGTGAGCTCCTCGGTGTAGGCGTAGCCGGTCTGGTCGCCTTGGACCACACGGACGCCGACGCCGAGCGAGACGCCCATGAAGGCCCGGTTCACGGCGCCATCCTCAAGGCCGATGTCGGTGCTCACGCGGTGCTCGAAGTAGAGCTCCGCGAAGTCGCCGCCGCGGCTCATGGCGCGCTCGAGCGCGGCGCGGAGCAGGCCTTCGTCCACCCCGAACTGCGCGAAGTACTGCAGGCCGACGTGGCTCATACGCCGTGCCGCGCGAGCATGCGCGCCACGCGAGGCAGCGCGGCCTCGACGTGCTTCTTGCCCTCGGGTCGCAGCTTCTCGTAGGCGCCCTTGAGCGCGCCGTTCGTGCTCTTGGCCGCGCGGCGGTCGGTCGTGCGGAGCAGAGCGTCCGCGACACCGCTGGCGTTCTTGGCGCAGTAGGCCTCGATGCTGGCGCTGCCCTCGGCCTTGTGCCGCGCGTAGTCCGCCTCGAGGTTCTCGACGAACTCGGGGAGGAGCACGTCGCACAGCTCGCGGACCATGCCGGGCTTCAGCGCCTTGACGACCTTGAAGGTCATCTTGATGGCCATGCCCGAGAGGCCGGATTTGGCGTCGACCTCCTCCTCGATCACGCGCGCGCAGTCGTCGACGACGGCCTGCCGCTTGCCGGGCGCGAGCAGCAGGGACTTCAGGTCACGGGTGGGGTCTGCCATGGGCAGCCTCTTACCCGAACGCCGGGGTCCGTTGCACCCGTTTCGTGCCCGTTTTCGTGGTAGAACGCGCCCATGCAGGGGCACAGCGAAGTCGACGCCGCCCTCACGGGCATCGAACGGTACGCCTACCGGTGGGGGCGCTTGCTCAACGAGACACGCCTCGGCAAGCGCGTCTCGGGCGCTTGGGGCTCGATCTTCTCCGTGCCGTGGCTCGGCGCGACGATTCGGCCGCGGTACCACATCGACGGGCTCGAGCACCTGCCGGCGCGCTCCATCATCGTCGCGGCCAACCACCGCACGTTCTTTGATCTCTACGCGGTCATGATCGCGATTTGGAACCACCTGCACCAGAGCCCGTACCTGTACTGCCCGGTGCGGTCGAACTACTTCTACGACCACCCATTGGGGCCGTTCCTGAACACGCTGGTGTCGGGGAACGCGATGTACCCCCCGATCTTCCGTGACGACCGCGGCCCCGTGCTCAACCGCAGCGCCGTGGATGCGTGCGTTCGTCTGCTGGACTGGCAGAGCCGCGTGGTCATCGCGATGCACCCCGAGGGTACCCGGAGCAGCAACCCAGACCCATACGACCTGCTGCCCGCCAAGCCCGGCGTGGGGCGCATCGCCCTGCGCTCGCGAGCGCCGGTGCTGCCGATCTTCGTCAACGGCCTGCCGCGCACCTTCGGTCGGCTCGTCAAGGAGCGCTTCACTCAGGGCGTCGAGCCCGTGCGGGTGATGATCGGCGCGCCTGTCATACTCGACGACCTGTACGACCGCGCCGAGGAGCCCGCAGCGGCGAAAGAGGCCGCGCAGCGCACGCTCGACGCGATCCGTGCCCAAGGCGAGCGTGACCGCGCGTTCATGACGACCTGGCGTCCCGGTACGCCGACGCAGGGTGATAGGAGCTGAGCGATGGAGCTGACCCCCGGCGGACATCTCGTGGCGCGCGCGCTCAAAGAGGAGGGCGTGACGCACCTTTTCACGCTGTGTGGCGGCCACATCCAGAACATCTACGACGGCTGCCTCGACCACGGCATCCGCGTGGTGGACGTGCGCCATGAGCAGTCCGCAGCGCACGCCGCAGACGCATGGGCGCGCGTCACGGGGCAGCCGGGCGTCGCGGCCGTGACCGCGGGGCCGGGCGTGACGGACACGGTCACGGCCGTCGCGAACGCTCAGCGGGCGCAGGTGCCACTGGTGCTCATCGGCGGCGCGGGGCCGAGGGGCTTGGCCGACAAGGGCTCGCTCCAAGACATGGACCATGTGTCTCTGATGCGGTCGATCACCAAGTGGTCGGTGAGCGTGCCAGACGCTGCGCGCCTGCCGGAGTACGTGCAGAGCGCGTTCCGCATCGCGACGACGGGCGTGCCGGGGCCGGTCTTCTTGGAGATGCCGCTCGACCTGCTGTTCATGCCCATCGACGAGTCGCTCGTGACGCGCTACCCGAAGGCGCGGACCTCGGCGCGGCCCGGACCCGACCCCCGCTCGATCGAGCGGGTCGCGGCGCTGGTGCGGGCAGCCGAGCGACCGATGATCATCTGCGGCAGCCAGCTTCGTTGGTCGCCGGACGAGGGCGCGCTCGCGCGGCTCGCCGACCACATTCAGGCGCCGGTCTTCGTGAACGGCATGGCCCGCGGGGCGATGCCGCTCGGCCACCCGTGGGCCTATACGCGCTGTCGCAAGGACGCGCTCCGGGCCGCGGACCTGCTCTTGGTCTTCGGCACGCCCTTCGACTTTCGCCTCGGCTACGGCAGCGCCGGCACGGTCAATCCCGACGCCCAGGTCGTGCAGATTGACCTTGATGGCGGCGAGATTGGGCGCAACCGCCCGATCGACGAGGGCGTGGTGGGCGACAGCGGCCTGACGATGGACGCGCTCGTCGCGGCGCTCGGCGACCTGCGAGGCAGCCCGCCGAGCCGCGAGGCGTGGCGGTCGCTGCTCGACGCCGCCGAGGCCAAGGCGCGGGGTAAGATGGCGCTCGAAATGGCGAGCGAGGCCTCGCCGCCGAACCCCCTGCGGGTGTGCGCCGAGCTCAACCGGTTCCTCAAAGACGACACCATCGTCATCGGCGACGGCGGCGACTTCGTGGCGACCGCGGCCTATGTGCTCAACGTGCGCCGCCCCGGCCTGTGGATGGACCCCGGCCCCCTCGGCACGCTCGGCGTAGGCCCGGGGTTCGCGATGGCGGCCAAGCTCGCGCGCCCTCAGAGCGACGTGGTGCTCGTCTACGGCGATGGCAGCGTGGGCTTCAACGGCTTCGAGTTTGAGGCCATGGTGCGGCAGGGCATCAAGGTCACGGCCATCGTCGGCAACGACGCGTGCTGGCGGCAGATCTACCGCGGCCAGGTCGAGATGTTCGGAGAGCAGCGCGCCGTGGCGACCCGGCTTGAGTACACGCGCTACGACAAGGTCGTCGAGGCCCTTGGCGGGCACGGCGAGTACGTCGAGACCGTCGAGGCCTTGGGGCCGGCGCTGGAGCGCGCGTTCGCTGCGGAGAAGGCCGCGCTCGTGAACGTGAAGATCGGCGGGAGTGACTTTCGCAAGGGCGCGATCAGCGTATGAGGCGGGCCTCGCTTGCGATGACGCTCGCGCTCGCGGCCTGCGGACCCCAGGTCACCCCGGACGAGCCGACGCGCACGGGCCCGTGGTGGCTCGGTAACTGGCAGGTCGACCTCGCCGCGCTTGAGGCTCAGACGGACTTCGCCGCGCTCACGCCCGAGGCGCAGGCGTTCGCCCGCGGCGCGCTCGAGGCGGGGCCGTGGCGGCTCGGTCTGGACTCGACGCGCGTGCACCTCTCCGACGGCCGCACGCTCGCCTGTTCGTTCGAGACCACAGGCGACGACGCCGTGGTCGTGACGGTGGACGACGCCGTGCTGCTCCGCCTGCGCCGCACCGGCCCGCGCACGATGCGCACCGAGGGCGACCTGCCGCTCGTCCGCGCAGAATGAGCGCCTGACGATTCGCGTTGCCCCCGCCACGAGCGTCGGGGACAACTCGCGACGACTTGCAGAGACCTGAGAGGAGGAGCGCGTGAACAGACTTCACTTGGCTGCGACCTTGCTCGCCCTGGGCGTCGCCGCGTGCGGCGGCTCTGGCGGCGGCACATCCAACGCAGACGCCGAGGCGCCTGACCGCGGTGTCGGCCCCGTCCCCGATGCCGCGGGCGGTGCGGACGCCTCGGGCGACGCCTCGCCGCAGGACGCCGCGGGCGGTGGCGACGCATCGACCGACGCCTCGCCACCGGATGCCGGCCCGCAGTTCGCGTGCGCCGACGACGCCGACAACGACGACGACGGTTTGGTCGATCTGGCCGACCCCGGCTGCGTCGGCCCCGAGGACAACGACGAGACCGACGCGACCGCGCCGCAGTGCGCAGACGGCCTCGACAACGATGACGACGGCGCGCCGGACCTCGCGGACGTGAACTGCACGAGCGAGTCGGACCCGACCGAAGGGGGAGACACCTCCCCGACGGCCTGCACGAACGAGGTCGACGACGACGTCGACGGTCAGACCGACTTTCCACTCGACCCCGGCTGCCGCGCCGCGGGCGATGACTCCGAGGACTCCGAGGCTCAGGGCGAAGTCGGCACGTGCGCGAACGGCGAAGACGACGACGCCGACGGTCAGACCGACTACCCCGCGGACCCCGGCTGTCAGGGCCGCGGCGACATGAACGAGGCCGATCCGACGCCTCCGTTCGCCTGCTCGAACGGCGCCGACGACGACGCCGACGGCCAGACGGACTTTCCCGGCGACCCGGGCTGCGCCGCGGCGGGCGACGCCACGGAGTTCGGCGCGTGCGGCCCCGCGCTCGACGCCATCGACTTGAACGCCGCCCTCGCCGCTTCGGGCGCCTACGACGGCACGCTCGTCGGGGCGGACGCCCAGCTCACCGGCACCTGCGGCGGCGGCTCCGGCCCCGAGCGCGTCTTCCAGTACCGCCTCGAGGCGCGCGTCGCCGCGCTGACCTTCAGCACGCTGCACGCCGAGACGACAGCCCCGACCGTGCTCTATGTCCGCACGGCTTGCGAGGACGCGCAGGACGTCGCCTGCAACCGCGGCTCGATGGGCAGCCCCGGGACCACGGCTCGCCTTGAGCGCCCCACGCCGGGGCTGTATTTCGTCGTGGTCGATACGGGCAACGCGGCGGTCGGCCCCGGCGCATTTCGACTCACCGTCGAGGAGACGCCTGCGCCAGCGTGCGACGACGGGGTCGACAACGACGCCGATGGTCAGACCGACCTCTTCGACCGCGGCTGCGTGGGCTTCGATGATGCCGACGAGACGGACGAGGGCGACCCGGCGTGCGGCAACGGCCTCGACGACGACAGCGACGGCCAGACGGACTACCCCGCGGACACCGACTGCGCCGCAGCAGGTGGCCCCCTCGAGGGCCCGGTCTGCGACCCCGGCTTCCTCGTCACGAGCCTCGACGCACTCGGCGGTGAGGTGCCCGTGACGTTGGGGGCTGGCGAAGGCGCCACCTTCTCGGGGTGCGGCGCCGGCCTCGGTCAGGAGAGCGTCGTCGCGGTGACCGTCGACGAGGCCTCGCGCGTTCGCATCTCCGTGACACCGACGGACGAGGGTGACCTGATCGCGTCTGTTCGCTCCGGCTGCAGCGACCCCGCCACCGAGGTCGCGTGCGACAACTCCATCTTCGGGGATGTGCTCGACTTCGAGGTCGAGACGGACGGCGCCGAGACCGTCTACGTGCTGGTCGAGGCGGACGATCAGGGGTTCTTTGGTCCGAGCGCCGCGGCCACCGTACGCGTGACCGTAGAGTCCCTGATCACCGCCTGCAGCGACGGCGTCGACAACGATGATGACGCCGCCGTCGACCGTAACGACCCCGGCTGTGAGTCGTCGAAGGACGACTCCGAAGCTGATCCGGCCGTGCGACCCGCGTGCGCGGATGGCCAGGACAACGACGCCGACGGCCGCACTGACTATCCGGCCGACGACGGCTGCGCCGCCGCGGGTGACTTGGACGAGGCCATCTCGTGTGACTTCGTCGACGCGCTGACTGTGATTCCCGCTGCGGGCGGCGAGGTCGACCTCGACTTCACGGCGGACGTCTATGACGCTTCGTGCGCCGGTCGCGGACCGGACGCCATCGTCGCCTTCGTCGTGAGCGAGCCGAGCGCCGTCGTGGTCAGCACCTCGAGCGGTGACTTCGACACCGTGCTCGCGGTGCTCTCCGCGTGCGACGCGAACGCAGAGCTTGACTGCGATGACGATGGCGGCGAGGGCGCGCTCTCGCTCGTCGCGTTCGACCGACTCGAGCCCGGCGTCTATTTCGCCGCGGTCGAGGCCTTTGGGGGCGCCCCGGGGAGCGCGCGCTTGAACGTCGCGATCACGCCGCTCGCGGCCAACCTGTGTGACGACCAAGTCGACAACGACGCCGATGACGCCATCGACCTGAACGACCCAGGGTGCTTCAGCGCGCTCGACACGAGCGAGGACGACCCAGCGGCCGCGCCCGCGTGCGCAGACGGTGAGGACAACGACGCGGACGGCCAAATCGACTACCCCGCGGACCCGGAGTGCATGGCCGCAGGCTCGCCCACAGAGCTCGGCCGCTGCACAGACGGCCGCGCCGTCGTCGAGGTCGAACAGGCGGGCGGTCGCTTCTTGGTGGACTTCGCCGTCGCAGATGACTTGACTGTCTTGAGCTGTAACCGCCTCGGCGTCGAGGTGCCGTTCGCGCTCACGCTGACAGAGCGCTCGCGCGTCCGCGCCAACGCCACGACCCGCCTCGGCGACGAGCTCGCCGCGGCCTTCTCGGTGCGCACGGGCTGCGGTGAAGCCGACGCCCCCGACGAAGAGCTCGCTTGCGAGGTGCCTTTCAACGGCGGCCTGAGCGTGCGCGAGCTGCTCCCCGGGACTTACTACCTGTTCGCCGAGGTCGCGGCGGCCGGGGCGGGCTCGGGCGTGGTCGAGGTCACGGTCGACTCGCTGGTGCGCGCGTGCAACGACGGCGTCGACAACGACGCCGACGACCGCGTCGACGCCGACGACCCGGGGTGCGTCGTCGGGGCAGACGACGACGAGACCGACCCGGTCGCGCCCCCCGCGTGCGCCGATGGCGTCGACAACGACGCCGATGGGCTCACGGACTACCCCACAGACGACGGCTGCGCCTTCGCGGGCGGCCTCGTCGAGGCGCCCCGCTGTGCGCCGCTCCCGGTCGTCGAGCTCGGCAACGCGGACGAGGTCGCGCTCAACTTCGCAGACCAAGACGAGCTCGGGACGCCGGCGTGCGAGTTCGGCGAAGGGTCGGATGTGCTCGTGGCCGTGGAGGTGCCGCGCGTCGGTGACCTGACGGCGCAGGTCGTGGGGGTCTCGGGCAGCGCCGACTTCGCCGTGAGCCTGCTCAGCGCTTGCCCCGACGCGGGTGCCACGCTGGCGTGTGGTCGCAGCGGCGACGCGTCCCTGAGCGCGCGACGCCTCGCGCCGGGGACTTACTACCTGCTCGTGCAGCGCGACGCGTTCGCGCTCGACGAGGAGGCGACGCTCTCGGTGACGGTCACGCCGGTGAACGCCCTGTGCGACGACGGCCTCGATAACGACGCCGACGGCGCGATCGATGCCCGAGACCCGGGCTGCCAAAGCAGCGTCGACGCGGACGAGGCGGACCCTGCGGCCGCGGGCGCGTGCGGCGATGGCGTCGACAACGACGCGGACGGCCAAGCCGACTACCCCGCGGACGCAGACTGCGCGACCGCAGGCGCGGCGAGTGAGCTCGCCCGCTGCCCGGCGGGCGCGAGCGTAACCGAGGTCGTTGGGTCCGGGGTGTTCCAGGCCGACCTGGGCGCTGCGGCCTCGCTCGGCGGGTCGAACTGCGACAGCGCCGCGACGCCGACGGTCGTCTACGCCATGCAGATTGAAGAGCTGTCGCAGCTCGACATCACCGCTGAGGTACCCGACGGGCGCGCTGGAATCACGCTCCAGAAGGCGTGCGTCGGCGGCGACGAGCTCGGGTGTGACCTGTCGTTCTTTGGTCCAGCCACCGTGAGCGCGCAGGTCAACGCGGGCACCTACTTCGTGCGCGTCTCGGGCGACAGCGACACAGCGAGCGTCTCCATCGACGTGCGCTCGCTCATTCGCGCCTGCAACGACGGTGTGGACAACGACGCCGACGGCGATATCGACTTGGCCGACGCGGGCTGCTTTGGCGGCGGCGACGACGACGAGACCGACCCCGCTGTCGCGCCCGCGTGCGCGGACGCCATCGACAACGACGCTGATGGTGCGACGGACGCGCCCGCCGACGACGCTTGCCTCTTCGCCGCATGGGACTCGGAGGCGCAGCTCTGTGACCTCGCGCCGCTCGCAGGCGCGATCGGCGACGCAGGCGGCCAGATTCAGACGGATACGAGCAGCCTCGGGGTCGACAACTACACGGGCGCGTCCTGCGGCGATGATGGCATCGCGCCCGAGGCGATCATCGCCCTCGTGCTCACCGCACCGTCGGACGTCCGCGCGACCGTGACTGCGGCCGACTACGACACGCTGCTCTTCGTACGGGACGCGTGCGACAACGGCATGGAGCTCGACTGCAACGACGACGCGAACGGCGTGCGCTCCGAGGTTGAGCTCTTCGGCCTCGCTGCCGGCACGTACTTCTTCTACGTCGACGGCTACAACGGCAACGTCGGGACGGCTACGGTCGACTTCGTCGTCACGCCGAACTGACGCCGGCGCGGCTCAGACCGCGTCGAGCGTGAGGGCGGCGTCGAGCATGGCGTCGCCCTCGAAGACGGCCTTGAGCTGTGCTGATCGCCCTCCCAGGGCGTGCGCCAGCCACAGGGCGTCGTCCGCCCACATCTCGTCGAGCGGCAACGCCGTGAGCGGCGCCCAAAACGGCAGCGCCTCGTCCGTCTCCACCGGCTCAATCACGGCGTCCGCGGGGGCGTCCCAGACGAAGACCTCGACCCGCATCGA
>CANLBD010000081.1 GCA_947488215.1 Myxococcales bacterium
CCGTCAACTTCACCCGTGATGAGGAGCTTCTTGCCCTCGGGGGTGTCGATGCCCGCGATGGCGTTGGCCGCGCCGATTTGGTCTTCGGGCAGCAAAATCGAGAAGGGATTGATGAAGACGCGGGGCGGGCCGCTCGTAAACGCCGCGATGGCCGCGTCCTGCCGAATGAAGAGCATATTCGTCAGGTCACGCACCAGCGCGCCCTGCCAGCCGGGTGGGTTCCAGGGCCCGACGAAGCGCCCCTCGCTGCTGATCTCGTAGAGGTTGCTGTTCGCGCGTGCCCACGCGATGAATCCGCCGCCGCCCAGCTTCGGCCAGAGCCGTGAGATGCCGGCGAGGTTGATGTTCGACTCGGTTCGCCCGATGTACTGTCCGTCCGGGCTGAAGCTGTGGACCTCCCCGCGACCGTCGCGCGTGGTGACCGCGAAGAACGGCGACCCCGGCTCCCCGCCGCGCGCGAAGTCCGTCACCTCCGTCAGACCGTTTCCACCCAGGTCCAAGAACTTGCAGAAGTAGGATGCTCCAAACTCCCGCTGCCGATAGGCGTCGACGCGGTCCGGAAATCCAACGAGCAGGTAGCGCCCGAGCTGAGCGTCGGGGCAGCGTTCCTCGACTGGCGTCTCGACAGGGGCAGGGGGCATCCCGCCCCCTGGCGCGGCGCCACCGGCTGACTCACCCCCGGGAGCGGCGCCGCCTGCCGTGCCACCGGTGCCCACGTCGCCAAGCACTGCGCCGCCGCTCGCTCCGCCGCCTGAGCCGCCGGCGCCCGTGTCCGAGCCACCGCCGTCGCCGCCGCACGCACCCAGAAGCCCACCGAGGGCAGCCCACGCGACCAGACGCATCCCGTTCATCCCCTCGCTCCTTCGATTGACTCTTCGTGCGGACGCTAACAGAGGCGCGCGCTTCACGACAATGTGCGGTATGTTCGGCAGGATGCTGAACCTGCACGCCCCCTCACACGCCGCGTGGCTGCCCGCTGCGCTGGCGGCGATGGACGACGTCCTCTTGGACCACGCGCACTGCGAGAAGAAGGCCGCGTCCACCGCGATGAGCCTGCTCTTTCGATACCCCGACCACCTCGAGCTGCAGCGCCCGCTCTCGGAGCTTGCGCGCGAGGAGCTGGCGCACTTCGAGCTCGTTCTGCGTCACCTCGACCGCAGGGGCGTGCGCTTCAAGCGGCAGCGTCCAAGCGCCTACGCGGGTCGCTTGATGGAGGCCGTGCGGCCGCAGGAGCCTGAGCGTCTGCTCGATATGCTCCTGTGCATGTCGCTCATCGAAGCGAGGAGTTGCGAGCGCATGAAGCTCCTCTCCGAGGCGCTCGAAGACGATGAGCTGCGATCGCTCTACAAGGGGCTACTCGCCTCCGAGGCGCGACACCACACAACCTACGTCGACTTGGCGCGTCTCTATTTTGACGCCGACGTCGTGCGCGTCCGACTTGAGGCGCTCGCCGCACACGAGGCGAGCGCGCTTGAACGCGAATGGCCCGCGACCCACGTTCGCATGCATACTTGAGCCCGGACCGGATAGAGAGCTGCCGAATGGACCCCGAGTCGAAGAATCCGCTGAACGAGACCGAAATTCCGGACGTGCTGCCGGTGCTCCCGCTGCTCTCCACGGTCATCTACCCTCAAGGCGTCGCGACCGTTCAGGTCGGCATCGAGGAGAACATCACGCTCCTGCGGAGCAACCCGGAGGCGGACGCCTTGATCGCGCTCGCCTTCTGCGATGCCCAAACGACAGGTGAGATCCGCAAGGAGTCCCTGTCCCGCGTCGCCGTCGTGAGCCGCATCCTCGACCGCTTGAAGCTGCCGGGCGGGAGCTACCAGGTCACGTTCCAGGGCCTGCGCCGGGTCGAGATCCTCGAGTTCGTCCAAGAGAAGCCCTACTACCGCGCGCGCATCGGCGGACTGTTCGAGCACGTCAGCGACACATTCAAAGTGAACGTGCTGGTGCAGAAGGCGATCAACCTCTTCGAGCGTCTGGTCACCTTCAGCGCGAGCTACCCGAAAGAGCTGATTCACATCCTCAAGATGAACGTGGACAACCCGGGCCGCTTCGCGGACCTGATGTGCTCCTCGTTGAACTTCGAGTACGCCGAGAAGCAGAAGGTGCTTCAGGCAGTCGGGATCGAGCCTCGCCTCCAGCGCGTCATCGAGCTGCTGCGGGGCGAGCTCGACCGCGTCAAGGTGGCGCAAGAGGTCGAGAAACGCGCGAAGGGCGACATCGAGGAGTCGCGGCGCGAGTACTTCCTGCGCCAGCAGATGAAGACGATCCAGCGTGAGCTCGGCGAGGAAGAGCTGAACCAGCGCGACGCAGACGAGTACGCGCAGAAGATCGCGACGCTCGGGCTACCGGATGAGATCGTGCGCGAGGCGGAGCGCGAGATCGAGCGTTTGCGCCACATCCAGCCCAGCTCGAGCGAGTACCAGGTCATCAAGACCTACCTCGACCGCTTCTTCTCGCTGCCTTGGGGCGTCGAGACTGAGGAGCGCATTGACCTTGGGCGTGTTCGCGCGGGCCTTGACGAGGGTCACTTCGGCCTCGAGTCGGTCAAAGAGCGAATCCTTGAGTTCCTGGCTGTCCGAAAGCTCAACCCCCAGCACAAGGGCGCGATCCTGTGCTTCGCCGGGCCGCCAGGCGTCGGTAAGACGAGCCTTGGTCGGTCCATCGCCGAGGCCATCGGCCGCAAGTTCTTTCGCATCAGCGTCGGCGGTGTGCGCGATGAGGCGGAGATTCGGGGTCATCGCCGCACTTATGTCGGCGCGATGCCGGGCAAGATCCTGAATGGGTTGAGCCGCGCGGGCTGCATGAACCCGCTGCTGATGCTCGATGAGATCGACAAGATCGGTCACGACCATCGCGGTGACCCGGCGGCCGCGCTGCTCGAGGTCCTCGACCCCGAACAAAACAACGCGTTCACGGACCACTACTTCAACGTGCCCTTCGACCTGTCGAAGGCGCTCTTCATCGTGACGGCGAACTACCTTCACGACATCCCGCGCCCGCTGCTCGACCGCCTCGAGGTCATCAGCATCGAGGGCTACACCGAGAACGAGAAGCTGCAGATCTGCAAGCGGCACCTCGTTCCCAAGGTGACCGCGGAGCATGGGCTCACGACCCCCGCGCCCACGTTCCCGGATGCGACCCACCTGGAGGTCATTCGCTTCCACACGCGCGAGGCGGGCGTTCGCAACCTGCAGCGCTGCTTCGAGAAGATCTGTCGCAAGATCGCCCGCGAGGAGGTCGAGTCGGGCGATCTCCACACCGCTCGAGAGATCTCCAGCGCGGACGTCAACCGCTACCTCGGCGGGCACAAGTACCTGCACGACGACGCGGTCGACCGAGACGAGGTCGGCGTCGCGAACGGACTGGCTTGGACCGCGACGGGCGGCGAGATCCTCGTCATCGAGGCCCTCCGCATGAAGGGCAAGGGCAAGCTCATCGTTACGGGCAAGCTCGGTGAGGTGATGAAGGAGTCGGTGCACGCAGCCAGCTCGTTCGTCCGTTCTCGGGCGAGCACGCTGGGCCTCGACAGCGCCCAGCTCGACGAGATGGACATTCACATTCACTTTCCAGCGGGGGCTGTCCCCAAGGACGGCCCCTCGGCCGGCGTCACCGTGACCCTCGCGCTCGCGAGCCTGCTCTCTGGCCTGCCTATCCGACGCGAATTCGCGATGACCGGCGAGGTCACGTTGCGCGGCAAGGTCCTTCCGGTCGGCGGTATCAAGGACAAGCTCCTCGCCGCGTATCGCGCAGGCATTACGAACGTCGTCCTGCCCCAAGGGAACGAGAAGGACCTCGCGGACGTGCCCGACGAGGTGCGCGCCGTGATGCAGTTCCACCTGATCGACCACGTCGACGCGCTGTTCGCCCGCGCCTTGATCGGGTTCGACGAGCTCACTGCGCGGGTCTAGGGCTCAGCGCGCGGGGACGAGTTTCCCGCCCGCGAACTCCAGCACAAAGAGGCGCTTGAGCGCGTCTGGGCTTGAGAAGTCGAGCCCAGACGTCCACTGCGCGAAGGGCGACGCGGAAAGAGCCGCGCCGCCCGGTCGCCCGGCGCTCGCGAGGGCCATCAGGCTCTCCCACATCAGCGCGTCGAGGGCGGTCGCGCGCAAGCCCACCGACTGCAGGCGTGCCTTCATCGCAGCGCCTGCGGGCGTCTCGTTCGCGAACGGTGAGGGGACGAGGGCACCCTCGAAGTAGCGCGCCGACTGGGCGAGCAAGGCAGGGTCGTCCCACTCGGGGGTCCCCAGCACGAGGACGCTCCGTTGGCCCTTCGGTACGTCGACGACGCCGCTCGACCAGACACCGTGTCGCGCGAGGTGCGCCAAAAGCTGAGAGGCCGCCACGGGTGGCTCGAGCACGGCGAGGGCGTCGATGCCGCCCTCGACCGCCGCCTTGGTCTGCTTGCTGACCGCGGCCCAGTCGGGCGTCGTGACTGGGTGTCGGAGCTCGAAGGCGACCTCGGCGCCGCCCGCCTTGAACGCGGCCTTCAGGAGACGCACGCCGCTCTCATCCGTCGCGCTGTCGGACGCGACGACACCGATCCGCCGAATCCCGCGCGCGACCACTGCACCGGCGAGCGTTCGTGCAACAAGCTTGGCCCCGTGAATCGCTCTCCAGGCCTGACCGGGCGCCGCGAGAGCCTCATCCGCGCTGGAGACGACGACCAACGGCAGGCCGCCGCTGCGCGCCTGTTCGACCCAAGATGCCACGACCGCTCGGTCGGGCGTGACCAGCACGACGCCCGCCGCGCTCTGCTGGCGTAGACTGGCCCACTGCACGGCTACCTCGGACGAGTGGGCGTCGATGACCGCGAGCCTGAGCGTCGGCGGGGACTCCGTCGCCGCCAGATGCCGCGCCACCTGCTCAAGGTTCTGGCCGAGCCGCCGCGCCCCCCCGCTCATCGGCAGGGCCAGCGCGACCAAGGGCGTATCGGGCGAGAGGGGTCGGTCTGCGTCCTCCGCTGAGGCATCGCGCGGGGGCGCGTCCTCGTCTGCGCTGCGTGCGCTGCCTTCGATCACAGTTGCGTCGATTGTCCGCGGTGATGCTGCGCTGCGAGGGCCTGGGGCGGCGCTCATCGTCGGCGGCGCCTCGGGGCGCTCCGCGCGCGCGGCCTGGCCGCCGCAGGCGGACAACCACCCCAGCACCAGGAGGGTGACCCAGGCCCTTGGCGGGCGTCGACTGTTGATCGGCATCGCCTCTGTTTGCCGCAGTTTAGACCTTTTGAGCAAGCGCGCGGCCTGCTTGACCGTCCTCGCCGCTTACTGTACCAGACAAACGATGGCGATCTGCCCGCACTGCGGCTGGGAGAATCCGGGGGACTCCGCGTTCTGCACCAACTGCGGACGCGGCCTCGCCCGCGTCCGCAGTGCGCGGTTCGCGGTCGACGATGACGACGCGAGCGTCTCCGGCGAGGCGCTCCCTCTGGGGCCCCGCGTCGGTGCGGTCGCCCAGCCCATCGAAGACGACGAGGAGAGCGGCGATGACGACATCATCGCGCCGCCTGCGTTGAGACCGCCGCCCGGCGCACAGGTCGTGCGCGACGCGATGCCCACGCTTGTTGACTTCCGGCTCCCTCTCGACGCGCTCGTTCAACGTATCCCGGCGGATGTCCCGCCGATCGTGACAGCCGATTTCGAGGCTGTTGTTCCTCTGGAGGACAGCGTCGACGTCGTCGACGAGGTGCTCGACGATGAGCCGCGCTTGGGCGCGCCGTTGCTCGTCGGACTTCTCCCCAAGCGGCGTCCCGATGCGCTGCTCCGCCAGTTCACGCCGCCCGAGTTGCCCGAAGACTCACCTCTTCGCATCGCGCGGATCATCGCAGACGACAGCGACGACGCGCCCCATGCGGTCGCGGACGCTGCAGAGAGCGCGGAGCCCAGCGAAGACCCGGGCGAAGATCCGATCGAGGAAATGGTCGATTTGTCGACTTCCGACCTCGATGCCGTCGATCCGCCGCTCGTCGAGGCGAACCTCCTCGACAGCGGGGAACAGGTCGCGCAGGTCATCGCGCCGGCCCGCCCCCCAAGCCCACCGCCGCCTCCTCCATCGAACCGAGGTTTTGTCCTTCGGCGCCTCTCAGACGACGCGGAGGCCGGTGAGACGACGCTCATCGATGCGTCTCCGCTGACCATCGGCCGCGAAGACAGCGACCTGTGTGTCGGGTCCGACGAAGCAATGTCCGCCCAGCACGCGCGGGTCTCGCTGCAGGGAGACCGTCTCTTCATCGAAGACCTCGGCTCGGTCAACGGGACTTGGCTTCGCGTGCGCGGCGCTGCGCTGTTGGGTCCGGGTGCGGGTGTGCGGATTGGCCATCAGGTGCTGCGCCTTGAGCGCCGCCCTGTTGCGCCGAGCCTACCGATGGGTGATGGAACTCGACGGACGGGCGCGTCACGGCCACGCAATGGCTGGCGCCTTTTGCAGCTCAGCGACGATGGGCTGGAGCTGGCGATGTGGTCTCTCCCCGACGACGGCGCACGCCTTGGTCGTCACGTCGCTGACATCGTCTTCCCGGACGACAACTTCCTGAGCGGGACGCACGCGGTCCTCACCCCTCGGGAAGAGGCCGTTCAGCTGCGGGACCTCGGAAGCCGCAACGGCACCTGGGTGCGTTTGGACAGCGCGTTCGCGCTGGAGCCAGGAGACGCCGTGTTGATGGGCGACACCATCTGGCGGGTGGGCACTCCGGTCTAGTCGGTGCCTGCCGTTACCTGAGGAGGCGGGTGTCGAGTGGCTCGGAGACGACGCCGACCCGCGCGCTCAGGTGCTGCGCGTTCTGCAGCGACTTGCCTCGAAACGACTCGACAGGCTCCGCATCGTCGGGCGGCAGCCATGTCTTGAGGGGCAGCCGCTCGAGGCGAACATCGGCGATCCCTGCGCTCAGCATTCCCAGTCGCTCGGCCGCGCGCTTGCTCAGGTCGATGATTCGGCCGCGGATGTAAGGGCCGCGATCATCGATCACGACGTCCACTGACCGGCCGCTCGCCTCGTGAAATACCCTGAGTCGAGTGCCGAAGGGGAGCGTTCGGTGCGCCGCGGTCAGCGCGAACATGTTGAACGGTCGCCCGCTCGCCGTCCTTCGGCCGTGGTGCGCGCGTCCGTACCACGAGGCTTTGCCGCGCATCATGTGGCTCCCCGGGGCAGGGGACTTTACGCTTGGCGCGGCGTGCGCCACCCCCTGCATACACAGGGCAAATGCGAGCGTGAGCCATGCCGTGATGCGCGAGAGCGACATGGCCGTGGGGATACCAGAAGGCACCCGTTCGGGCAAAAAACGCACCCCGGTGAGCGTTGCGTGAGCGCGCCTGATGCGGCACATTGTGACGATGAATCGGGTGCCCATTGGACGTCTGCTGGTCGAAGCGGGCACGCTCACCGAGGCGCAGGTCGACGCGGTCGCCGATGCGCAAAGGACGCACGGCGGGCGCTTCTGCTCGGTTGCCCTCGCGATGGGCTATGCGGACGAGCGGGCCCTCGTTCGTACGTTGAGTCGGCAGCTCGGCGTGCCCGCGCTCATTGTGACCGAGGTTCACCCAGAACCCCAAGCGTGCGCTCTCTTGCCGCGAGAGGCAGCAGAGCGGCACGGGGCGCTCCCCGCGCGCGTGTTCAACCGCACGCTGACGCTCTTGATGCGCGACCCGACGGACACGCAGGCGATCTCCGACCTCCAGTTCCTGACCGGCAAGGTCATCCGGCCGCTCGTCGCGCTCGACGTGCCGCTTCGCCGCGCGATCGACGCCCAATACGGCCGAATGGCTGACACCCCACTTGCGTCATCCGCGCCGGCGGTGTTGCGCCCGCCTGAACCTGTTGTCCCTGACCTGCCGCCCGCACCGGTCGAGCCCGTCTCCATGCTCGATGAGCTCTTCACACCTCACTACGAGCGCGTGGTCGATACGGACACGCAGAGCGCCGATGCTCGGCCGCGTCTCCTGTGCGTGGACGACGACGCGTCGATCTTGCGGTTGTACGAGGGGATTTTTCCGCCCTCGGAGTTCCGGGTGTTCACCTGCTCCGATGGCGTCGCCGCGGTCGAGCTGGTCCGGCGCCTTCGCCCGCACGTCGTCCTGCTCGACGGTCGCCTCCCCGGTATGCATGGCTTCGAGGTGTGCCGCCGTATCAAGCAGGACCCAGACCTCGCGGCGACCGCCGTGCTTCTCTTGAGCGGAGCCTACCGAGGCTGGCAAATGCGCGCCGACTTGATGAGCCACTGCGGCGCGGATGACGTGATCGAGAAGCCGTTCGCCATTGACCACGTTGCGGCGCGCGTGGGCGACTTGGTGCGCGCTGCGCGTGTCGAGCGCCACACAGGGACCGCGCGGATTCTCGGCGGAGAGGCCGTCAAGCACCTGAACGCCGGCTTGATCATGCTCCAAAAAGGGGAGCTCGACGCCGCTGCGGCGGAGTTCAAGCGCTGCGTGGCCGAGCAGCCGTTCGCCGCAAGACCGCACTTTTATCTCGGCAAGATCCACGAGCGCCGCGACGAACGCTACGACGCCATGTTCGAATACGAGCAGGCGATCGCGCTCGACGCTACGTTCTTTCCCGCCGTTAAGGACCTCGCGCTGCTCTACCAGCAGGCGGGCTTCGTCCAGAAAGCCGTCGAGATGTGGCATCAAGCGCTTGCCATCTGCCCCGACGCGGCCATGCGTCAGACGATCAAGGACCACTTGCTCCGCCTGATCTGACCGCGCGGGCGTTGAACGACGCGGCCTCGATGTGCTAGCAGGGCGCTCCTCTTCGAGCCGCTCCCTGAAAGGGCACCCCGATGCGCCAGACCCGCCTTCACGCACCGACGATCAAGGACGACCCCCGGGACGCCGAGGTCGTGAGCCATCGTCTTCTGGTGCGCGCCGGCTATATCCGAAAGCTCGCCGCGGGCATCTACGACTTCCTGCCGCTCGCGACGCGCACCATTCAGAAGATCTCGAACATCATCCGCGGTGAGATGAACCGCGCCGGCGCGCAGGAGGTCTTCCTCCCTGCCGTTCAGCCTGCGGAGATCTGGGTAGAGTCGGGTCGTTGGGCGAAGTACGGGCCCGAGCTGCTCCGGTTCAAAGACCGTAAGGGCGCTGAATTCTGCCTCGGCCCGACGCACGAGGAGGTCATCGTCGACCTCGTCCGGCGGGATGTCCGCTCTTGGCGCGCTCTCCCCCTCAACCTGTATCAGATCCAGACCAAGTTCCGAGACGAGGTCCGTCCACGCGCCGGCCTGATGCGTGGTCGCGAGTTCGTGATGAAGGACGCCTACTCGTTTGATGTCGACGAGGCGAGCGCGCTCGCGAGCTACGAGGGCATGTACGCCGCGTACGAGCGCATCTTTCAGCGCTGCGGGCTCGACTTCCGCGCGGTCGAAGCGGACACGGGCGCGATCGGTGGGAGCCGCAGTCACGAGTTCCAGGTGCTGGCGCTCAGCGGCGAGGACAAGATTGTGAGCTGCGGCCAATGCAGCTACGCCGCAAACGTTGAACAGGCCGAGCTGGTGCGCGCGCCCACGAATACGGCTGAGCCCACCTGCGCGGCACCGCAGGCCGTCCCGACGCCCAACCAGCGCACCATCGCCGAGGTATCGGCGGCGCTCGGCGTGCCTGAGAGCCGCTTCATCAAGACCCTCATCGTGCAGGTCGACGGCGCGTTGGTCGCGGTCTTGCTCCGGGGCGACCACGAGCTGAACGAGATCAAGCTCAAGAAGCGCTTGGGCGCGAACGAGATCGCCCTCGCGCACGAGGGCCAGGTGCTGCAGGCAACGGGCGCCCCCGTCGGCTTCGCAGGCCCGGTCGGATCGCTCAACGTGTCGCGAATCATCGCAGACAACGCTGTCCGAGGCATGGTGGACGCTGTCACCGGCGCCAATCAGGCGGATACGCACCTGACGGGTGTGGCCGAAGGACGTGACTTCAAGGTCAGCGAGTTCTTCGACCTTCGTCTCGCCGTCGAGAATGATCCATGCCCACGATGCAGCGGGGCGCTTCGCACCTTCAGCGGTATCGAGGTTGGGCACGTGTTCTACCTGGGCACCAAGTACAGCGAGGCGATGAAGGCCACCTACCTCGACGAGGCGGGCCACGAGAAGCCCATGGTCATGGGGTGCTACGGCGTCGGCGTCACGCGCATCATGGCGGCGGCGATCGAGCAGAACCACGATGAGAATGGCATCGTTTGGCCCGCCGCGATCGCGCCCTTCCATGTCCACGTTCTGCCGCTGCAGATGAACGTCCCCGAGGTGGTCGAGGCTGCCGAAGCGCTCTACAAGGCCCTCTCGGACGCGGGCATCGAGGTCCTCCTCGACGACCGTGAGGAGCGCGCCGGCAGCAAGTTCAAGGACGCCGACCTTTACGGTATCCCCTGGCGAGTCGCCATCGGTGCCCGCGGTGTCAAAGAGGGCATCGTCGAGCTCAAGCCTCGCCGCGGCGGCGAGGTCCGCAACGTGCCGGTCGCGTCGATCGTCGATGAGCTCAAGGCCCTGCTCGCGTGAAGGCAGAACGCCTGAGGCTGTGCGTCGCGCTCGACGTCGTCGACGCCGATACGGCCCAAAAGACGACGCGTCTGCTCGCGGAGCATGTCGACGTCTTCAAGATCGGTCTACAGCTCTTCTGTGCCGAAGGCCCTTCGGTCATCGGTGCTGTCCGAGACGCGGGGGCTCGGGAGATTTTCCTCGACCTCAAGCTCCACGACATCCCGAACACGGTCGCCGGCGCGGTCAAGAGCGCGCGTCGTCATGCGGTCGACTACCTCACCGTACACACGGGGGGCGGGCGGGCAATGCTTGAGGCCGCGCAGAGCGAAGCCGGCCCTGTGCAGCTCTTGGGCGTCACAGTATTGACGAGCCTGTCCGACGGCGATCTCGCCGAGGTCGGCCACACGAGCGGCACCGACACCCTCGTTGAGCGGCGTGCGGGCCTCGCTGCGTCGATCGGGCTGTCGGGCGTCGTTTGCTCGCCGCTCGAGGTTGCCCGCGTTGCGTCGATTATGGGGACCTCCGCGTGCATCGTCACGCCAGGCATACGACTCGACGGCGACGCCTTAGGCGACCAACGTCGTGTCGCGACTCCGGAGCGCGCCCTCGCAGACGGCGCAACCATGCTCGTCATCGGACGGCCAATTCTCGCCGCGCCGGACCCCATCGACGCGGCGCGTGCCGCCCGTGAGCGCGTTCGAGGACCTCGATGAGCCGCGCCCGACCCTCCAACGATACGCCGCCGGAACTTCAACTGCGCTTGCTCGCCGGCCCACATGCCGTAGGCGCGCTCGTTCACAACGCGCCGAAGCGGATCGAGCGGCTGTGGTATGCCCGTGACCTTCAGGGGAGCCGCCTCGCGGTCGTTCGGGCCGCCGAAGCCGCGGGCGTTGTCGTCGAGCCCCTCACGTCTCACGAAATGAACGAACGCGCCGGGGAACTGAAGCACCAGGGCCTTGTTGCCCGGGCGCGTCCCGCACCGCTGGTGGAGTGGGCGGCTCTGCTGCAACCGTCCACTTCGCCGGGTCTCGTGGTCGCATTCGACCAAGTGACCGATCCCCACAACCTCGGCGCAGTGCTTCGGTCGGCGGAGTCCTTCGGTGCAACCGGCGCCCTGGTCACGGTCGACCGATGCGCACAACCGAATCCAACCGTGGCTCGAATCTCAGCGGGCGCGAGCGAGCTGCTCCCGATAGCGCGCGAGGTCAACCTCGCCCGAGCACTGCAGGCCGCGGCCGATGCCGGCTACCTGGTCGTGGGTGCCGACCTCGATGGGGACGCGCCCTGGATGATCGACCTGACAGGCCCCATGGTCCTCGTCATTGGGGCCGAGGGCACAGGGCTTCGACCCTCGACTCGGGCGGTCTGCAGCCGCATCGCGACGCTCCCTCGACTGGGGCGCACCGAAAGCCTCAACGCCTCGGCAGCAGCGGCGGCCCTGCTCTCTGAAATCGCGCGACAGCGCGCACAATCGACTTGACGCGCACAAAGTGACCCCATATAAGGCCCGCACGCTACTCCTTGAAGAAGTTCGGGGAGGAGTGTGCGATTCGACTTGACTGCAGCCGCAACACTGGTAGGCTGCGCCGCCCGTCTAGGCTGGCGTAGCTCAATTGGTAGAGCAGCTGATTTGTAATCAGCCGGTTGCGGGTTCGAGTCCCATCGTCAGCTCTCGTTGAAATCTTGTTCATCTGGAG
>CANLBD010000082.1 GCA_947488215.1 Myxococcales bacterium
CGCGCTCGAAGAGCACCACGCTCTTGGTCCGCTCGACCACGACCGGCGCGAGCGTTTTGGTCGACGATGTCCAGGTCGCGACTGTGCCCATGCTGAAGCCCATCGCGGTCCAGCCGGGCAAGCACATCGTCAAGGTCGTCAAGCGAGGCCACGTCCCTTACCTGGACACGTTCGAGGCCCAGCGGGGTCAGGCGGGCGTTCTTGAGGTCGATCTGCTCGCGGTGAGCGCGGGGCTCGATGTGCGCGCGAATGTCGCGGACGCGATCGTCGCCCTCGACCAGCGGCAGATCGGTGTCGTGCCCTTCTCAGGGGACGTCCCGCCGGGGACTAAGGTGCTTGAGGTACGCGCACCCGGCTGGCTGACGCACAA
The DNA here is from genome assembly GCA_947488215.1 of Myxococcales bacterium. Classification (GTDB taxonomy): domain Bacteria; phylum Myxococcota_A; class Bradymonadia; order UBA7976; family UBA1532; genus CANLBD01. The sequence continues at coordinate 371 of CANLBD010000082.1, forward strand.
GCAGAGCGTCGAGCTGAGCGCGGGCGAGGTCTTTTCCTTCGACCTGACGCTGGTGGCCGCGCCGCCGGGATACGACGAGGGACCCACCCCGTGGTACGGCCGCTGGTGGGTGTGGACCGGCGCCGCGGTCTTGGTCGCGGGGGGCGTCACGGCTGCCATCGTCGCCTCGCGCGCGCCGGGCGAGCCACCGCCCGGACCGACGGGGCCGCTCCGATTGGAGTGGGTGCGCTGACTCTGCGCCGACCCTCAGTGGACGCGGACGTCCGCTTCGCCAGCGAAGACGCGCCGCAGCTCGTCGAAGAGCTCCTCGCTCGGTGAGACCTTCACATCGGGCATCTTGAGCGTGACGTCACAGGCATCGGCGGTCGTGAGCTTGATCCACGCCTCACAGAGGCCGCCGTGCCGAGGCTCACGCAGGAGCGCGCCGAGGGCCGTCATGCGGTCGACTGAGACCGCGGTGGTCATCAGGCCAATCTCGACCGCGCGCGCGCGGGCGGTGCGAACGTCGGCCAGCAGGACGACCGGCGGATCCGTGGACTCAGGCTCGCCGCGTCGCGGTCGCCCGAAGCCCAGCCGAACGCTCACGTTGACGCGCTCCTCTTCTCGCTCGACGCGCAACGTTCCGCGCAGCAAGAGGGGCTCGTCGCTCGTCAGCAGGGGCTCGTACTGATTGAGCTCCTCACCCATCGCGATGACCTCGACCGTGCCCGTCTGGTCTTCGAAGGTGATGATGCCCATCCGGCCGTCGCCGCTCTTCAGCGGGCGCGCTTTGTAAGCGGTCTGAATCCCGCACAGCGTGATGCGCGCGTAGTTGTCCATGCCCCGCAGGTCTTCGACATACGCTGTGGCGTATTGCTCGATCTGGTCGGCGAAGCGGTCGAGCGGGTGGCCGCTGACGTAGAAGCCGAGCGAGTCCTTCTCGAACGCGAGGAGCTTGCGCTGCGGCCACTCGGTGACGCGCTGCAGGTCGGCGGGCATGCCGCGCTCGACCGCGCTCGGTGAGGTCGCGGCGAACAGGTCGAAGAGGCTCGACTGGCCCGTGGAGCGGTCTTTCTGGGCTTGTTGGGCGCGGTCGCTGGCGATATCGATGGCCGCCAGCATGCGCGCGCGCGGCTCACCGCAGAAGTCGAAGGCGCCCGACTTGACCAAGGCCTCGATGACCTTCTTGTTCACGCGCTTGAGGTCCACGCGCTCGCAGAAGTCAAAGAGGTCCCTGAACGCGCCGTCCTGGTTGCGGGCCTCGATGATCGCGGTGACGGCGTTCTCCCCGACGCCACGAATCCCCGCCATGCCAAAGAGGATCGCACCGTCGACCGCGTCGAAGTCCGCGACGGAACGGTTGACCGACGGGGGCAGAACCTCGATGCCCATCTTGCGCGCGGTGCGGATGCCGCGAGAGACCTTCTCGCTGTTGTCCTTGTCGTTCGACAGCACGGCCGCCATGAACTCGACGCGGTGGTGCGCCTTGAGGTAGCCCGTGTGGTACGTGATCAGGGCGTAAGCGGCCGAGTGCGACTTGTTGAAGCCGTACTCCGCGAACTTCTCCATCAGGTCGAAGATCTCGCCCGCCTGAGCCGCCGGCACGTTGTTGGTCTGCGCGGCGCCGTCGACGAACACGGCGCGCTGCTGCGCCATGACGTCCGCCTTCTTCTTGCCCATGGCCCGGCGCAGCAAGTCCGCGCCGCCAAGGGTAAATCCCGCGAGCACCTGCGCGATCTGCATCACCTGCTCTTGGTAGACGATGACGCCGTAGGTCTCCTCGAGGATCTGGCGCAGGCTGTCATGCGGGTAGGCGATCTTCTGGCGACCGTGCTTGCGGTCGATGAAGTCGTCGAGCATGCCCGAGTTGAGTGGACCAGGGCGGTAAAGGGCGACCGCCGCGACGATGTCCTCGAACTTGTCGGGCTTGAGCTTCTTGAGCAGCTCTTGAAAGCCGCTCGACTCGAGCTGAAAGACGCCCTCGGTGTCTCCGCGGCTGATGAGCTCGTAGACGCCGAGGTCAGACAGGCCCAAGCGGTCGAGGTCGAGCAGGTCGCCCGCCTCGCGGCCGCGGTTGACCATGCGCACGGCATCTTTGACGACGGTGAGCGTCTTGAGGCCGAGGAAGTCGAACTTGACGAGCCCCGCCGCCTCGACCTCGTCCTTGGCGAACTGGGTCACGATCTCGTCTTTGGCGCCCTTGAAGACCGGGCAGTACTCCCAGAGCGGCTTGTCGCCGATCACGATGCCGGCGGCGTGCATGCCGACGCTGCGGTGCAGGCCCTCGAGCGCGAGCGCGATGTCGAGGAGCTCGCGCATCCGCGGTTCGGCGTCGTACATCACCTGCAGCCGCGGCTCCTGCTTGATGGCGTCCGCGAGCTCGATATTGAGCACCTCGGGCACGAGCTTCGAGATCTTGTCCGTCTCGGCGAAGGTCAGGCCGAGCACGCGGCCGACGTCCTTGATCACGCCACGCGCCTTGAGCGCGCCGAAGGTCGCGATCTGGCCGACGTTCTCACGGCCATACTTGCGCGTGACGTAGTCGATGACTTCGTTACGTCGGTTCATGCAGAAGTCGACGTCGAAGTCGGGCATCGAGACGCGCTCGGGGTTCAAGAAGCGCTCGAACAGCAGGCCGTAGGGCAGGGGATCGAGGTCCGTGATCCGCAAGGCATAAGCGGCGAGCGAGCCTGCACCCGAGCCGCGGCCCGGGCCGACGGGGATGTCCTGGTCCTTCGCCCAGTTGATGAAGTCCTGGACGATCAGGAAGTAACCCGCGAAGCCCATCTTCTGGATGACGGTGAGCTCGTCGTCCAGGCGTCGCTGGTAGAGCGCGCGGTCAATCGACTTGTCGATGGCGGCGAACTCACGGAAGCGCGCCTCAAGGCCCTCCTGCGCCTTCGTGAGCAGGAAGCTGTCGATCGTCTGGTCTTCGGGGACGCGATAGGTCGGGAGCTGCGGGCTGTCGAGGTGCAGCTTGACGTTGCACATCTCCGCGATGCGCACCGTATTCTCAAGCGCGTCCGCGAAGTCCTCCTTCATCAGGCGCCACATCTCGGTGCCCGGCCGGAGCCAGTAGGCGTCGGTGTCGTGGCGCACGCGCGTCGGGTCATCGAGGGTCTTGCCCGTCTGCACGCACATCAGGATCTCGTGCGCGCGGGCGTCCTTTTGCTCGAGGTAGTGGCAGTCGTTCGTCGCGCAGAGCGGGATGTTCAGCTCGCGCCCGATCTGCCGATAGACCGCGTTGACCGTGCGCTGCTCGTGGAGGCCGTTCGGCTGCACTTCGAGGAAGAACATGCCCGGCTCGAACGTGTCGCGGTAGGTGATCGCCAGCTCGCGGGCGCGGTCGTTCTGGCCCTTCATCACGGCTTGGGCGATCTGCCCGCCGAGGCAGGCCGAGAGCGCGATCAGGCCCTCGCTGTGGGCCTTGAGGAGCCCCAAGTCCATGCGCGGGTGGTAGTAGTGGCCCTCAAGGTAGGCGTAGCTGACGAGCTTGCGGAGGTTGGCGTAGCCCGTCTCGTTGCGCGCCAGCAGGATCAAGTGGTAGGCGCCGCGGACCTTGTCGCGCCGGTCGCCCTCAGCGACATAGGCCTCGACCCCCAAGATGGGCTTGATGCCCGCCTTGGTCGCCTTCTTGTAGAAGTCGATGGCGCCGAACATGTTGCCGTGGTCGGTGACCGCCACGGACGTCATGCCGTACTCCTTGAGGCGCGGCATCATGTCGCCCAAGCGGATCGCGCCGTCGAGGACGCTGTACTGGCTATGCAGGTGCAGGTGGACGAAGTCGTTCATCGCCTGCGGTTGTGCCCGCCGGGGTAGCCCGTGTCAACGCGGGTGGACGCCGGATCCGACGCCGCGTCTCAATCGTCGGCGTCGTTGTCCGTCGCTTCAGCGAACTGCGCGGTCGAAGCGTCTACGCGCTGCCGAAGCTCTTTGCCGGTCTTGAAGAACGGCGACTTTTTCGCCTTGACGAAGACCTCGGCGCCCGTCTTCGGGTTACGGCCCTTGTAGGCCTCGTACTCCCGAACCTCGAACGAGCCAAAGCCGCGAATCTCCACGCGTTCGCCGCACGCGAGCGCCTCGCTCATCACGTCGAATATCGTGTTGACGACAGTCTCGGCCTTGCGGACGTTGAAGCCGTCCTTCGCCGCGACGAGGTCGATCAGATCACCCTTGGTCATGCACCACCGTGTCGCGTAACCCTACGCTTTCTTAGCAGGTTTCGGTGAACGCGCAAGTTTGCTGCTGCGGCGCGACGTGGGCTCAAGGGCTGCGCAGAAAGTCGAGGAGTGAGCTGCCTCGAACGAGACGCGCGACGCGCCGGGCTGCTTGATGCGCCGTGAGCGTGTGGCTCTCGAGGCCCAGGCCCGGCGCCGCCCAGTTGCCGACCCGCTGGACGCGCGCCGGGATCTTGCGCGGCAGCGGCCGAAAGAGACCGAGCGGCGGACGCTCTCCGACGGGCGGACTCGGCGCGACGGAGATTTCACGGCCTGGCCACTCGCACGGCACGAGCTCGCTGGGCCACGGCTGACTCACGACCGAAGCCGGGGCGCTCACGCACAGCGCTGTGTCGCCCCGGTTCGAGGGGGCTTCGGTCACGAGGTAGCCGCGAGAGCCCGGGCCGGGGACCCAGCCGAGCGGCGCCGCGAAGGGCTGGGGGCGCGTCGGGCGGAGCGAGTCAACCTCAAGAGCAACCGCGGCTGCGTTGAGCGGGTCGACCTCGAGCCCGAAGAGCGCTTGGAGGCGATGGTCGTCCAGATCAACAACGAGCGCTGTGCTGCGCCACCGACTCCCTCGACCGAGGCGGAGTTCAAAGAGGTCGCCCTCGAGGGCGGCGGCGCTCGTTCGGCGTCGCTCCTCGACCACGACGCCGTGGGCGGCGCAGCGAATGGTCGCGGCGGCCTCGAGTGCTGCCCAAGGGTCAGGCTGCGCAACGGGGTCGCGCGCGGCGTAAACGCCATGGCAGACGTGCCAGACTGCGCGGGCGCCGGCGGGAGACATCGGTCCGTCGGGGTCATCATCGCAGCCAGCGACGGCGAGAGTGGCGCCCACGAAGCCCCGCAGCGCGCGATGCTCCGTCCATCGGCGCGGCTCATCGACGAGCTGTGCCGCCGAGACCTCGCGGAGCGCGCGTGTTACCGCTCGGCGCTCGGCGAAGCCAGACGGCGGGAGAGGCACGTCCGACGAGAGCAGCGCGTCGAGGCCGCCGCCAAAGCCGGCGACGCGCTCCATGAGCGCGAGCATCTCCTCCCGGGCGTCCGCGAACCCCAGCCCAAGCTCCCGGCCTCTCGCCTCAAGGTTGGGCTCAAGCCGAAAGCGACGGTCGGGCAGCGCTACGGACACCGCTGACGGACGAGCGGATAACCGGGCGCGGACGTCCAGCCAGAGCCCGCACGCATCGAGGACGCGACGGACAATGGCTGCGCTGTGCAGGCCCAAGACGGGCGCTGTCGTCGGCGGCTCGGACGAGTCGAAGTCGATGACACCGACGCGTAACTCGGCGCGCGCCAGCAGCGCTGCGGTGAGCAGCCCGGCAAAGCGGCGGCCGACGACGATGACGTCGAACTGCGTGGTCGTGGTCTGCACAGCCTGATCTTCGGGCGCGACGGTCGCGGACGCAAGGACGCGCGGGCGCGCCGCAGTCACCCTTGCCCGCGAGCCGAGTATCGGCGCACAACAGGCGCATGAAAGACTTGGTGTGCGATGCGCTGATGCCCGCTCTGAATGAGGCGGAGTGCCTGCCGGCCGTGCTCGCGTCCCTGCGCGACCGTGGCCTTCGCGCTGTGTGGGTCGTCGACAACGGCAGCACGGACGAGACGGCCAAGGTCGCGCGCGAGGGCGGCGCGCAGGTTGTGGTGTGCCCCCAGCGAGGCTACGGTCGCGCGTGCTTGAAGGGTCTCGAGGCGCTGTCGCACTCACCGCCTGAGGTCGTCGTCTTTCTAGACGCGGACGGCTCCGATGACCCCGACGACCTGACCGCGCTCCTTGCGCCCCTCAAGCGCGGTGAGGCGGACCTCGTGATTGGCTCTCGAGCCCTCGGTCGGGCCGAGGTGGGCGCGCTGACGCCGGTTCAGCGCTTCGGCAACGCGCTCGCGGGCGGGTTGATTGGGGCGATCTGGGGCATGCATTTTACGGACTTGGGCCCGTTCCGCGCGGTCCGATGGTCGACGCTCCAAACGCTCTCGATGCGAGACCCAGACTTCGGCTGGACCGTCGAGATGCAGGCTCGGGCCGCGCGGCTCGGTTTGAGGGTGGTCGAGGTGCCGGTCGCATATCGACGCAGGCGCGCAGGGCAGAGCAAGATCGCCGGCACGCTCAAGGGGTCGGTCAAGGCGGGGGCGAAGATCCTGTGGACCATCGCGCGCGAGCGCTTCGCGTGAACTCGACCGAGCTCCTCATGGTGTTCGCGCGCGCCCCTGAGCCCGGCCGTGCGAAGACGCGCTTGGCCGCGACAGTGGGCGATGAGGCCGCCGCCGCGCTGCACGGCGCCTTTGTCCTTGATGTCCTCGATGCCCACACGCGCAGCGACCGCCGCGTGGTGCTCTATCGCACAGGCGACCTTCGGCACGCGCTGTGGTCGCAGGTCGATCCCCACGTCGAGCAGCGCGAGCAGGGCGAGGGCGACCTCGGGGCGCGGATGGCGAGCGCATTTGCCGCTTGCTTGGCCGAGTCACCGGGGTCGCGCGTCATCGTTCTCGGAACGGACAGCCCTGCGCTACCACCCGGGCGCGTCGACGCGGCGTTCGCAGCGCTCATCGACCATGACGCTGTCGTCGGACCCGCCGACGATGGCGGCTACTATTTGCTCGGTCTGCGGCGCCCCTATCCGGGGCTCTTCGAAGGCATCGCTTGGGGGACGTCGCGGGTCTTTGAGGACACACGGGCTCGACTCTTGGACGCGAATTGCCGATGGGCTTTGCTGGACCCCGAATATGATGTGGACGTCGAGGCGGACTTAGTTCGCCTCGGACAAGAGATAGGCGCGCTGAGGTCGCGAGGGGAGCCATGGCCGATTCGAGCGGCGACGATGTTGGAGGCGCTGGGGCTCGCTCAGACGCGCGACCCGTAGGCAGCGGCGAAGCAGGCGCTCGCCGCTTCTTCGCCGCCGGGACAGTGCTCTTTCGCGAGGGGGACCCGGGCCGCGAGATGTACGTCATCGTCTCCGGGCGCGTCCGCATCAGCAAGCGGGTGCGCGACGTCGAGAAGGCCATGACGACGCTCCCCGCGGGCGAGTTCTTCGGCGAGATGGCGATCCTCAACGACCGTGCCCGCAGCGCGACAGCCACCGTCATCGAGGACGCCGAGCTCATGGTTGTTGGGCCAGAAGCCTTCGATGGCCTGATCGCGCACCACCGCGACGTCGCGCTGCGCTTGATTCGTCGCCTCGCGCACCGCCTCGAAGAGGCGAATCAGGACCTGACACTGTTGCTGTACCGCGACCCGTCGAGCCGCGTCGCCCACGCGCTGAAGCGCTTCGCGTGCTCGCTCGGCAAGCGTCACCAAGGACACCTTCGCTTGGAGATCGGTGCGGCAGAGCTCGGTGAGCGCATTGGTATCGAGCCTGGGCAGCTCGGCTTGGTTCTGTCTCGCTTCATCGAGAAGGGCATCGTGCTCGACCACTGCGACGAGTACATCGAGCTTGGCGACCCGACGCGTCTCGACCGCTTCTTGGAGTTCCTTGAGCTGCGGCATCAGTTCAGTGACCTCGTCTGACGTCGAGAGCGCTTACGCGGCCACGCTCGCGTCACTCTTCGCGCGGGTGCGCTTCGGCGAGCGATACGGCCTCGACGGGCCCGCTGCGCTTGACCGCGCGCTCGGTCGCCCCGCTGCTCGACGCCGGTGCGTGCTGGTCGGCGGGACGAATGGCAAGGGCAGCACCTCGGCGTTCACCGAGGCGCTCCTGCGAGCGCAGGGGCTCAAGGTGGGCCTGTTCACGTCCCCTCACCTGAACTCGTTCTGTGAGCGAATTCGGGTCGCCGGCGAGGACGTGACTCGAGCGCAGGCCGTCGACCTGTACGCGCGGGTCGCTGAGGCTGCGGCGCGGATTGGCTACGAGGCGACGTTCTTCGAGTGCGCGTGGGCGATGGCTGCGGTCGCCTTCGATGAAGCCGACGTCGACGTGGTCGTCTGGGAGGTCGGGCTCGGCGGTCGCCTCGACGCGACGAACGTGGCAGACCCCGAGGTCTCGGCGGTCGTGACCGTCGACCTCGACCACGAGGACGTCCTCGGGCGCGGTCATCCGCGCATCGCTGCGGAGAAGGCGCCGATCTTCCGAGCGGGACGAATCGGGGTCACCGCCGCTGTGGGCGAGGGCCTGAGCGCTCTGCGTGAGACCCTCGCGGGCTGGGAGGTGCAGTCCCGGCCTCGCTTGCTTGTTTGCGGCGAGGACTTCGAGCCGGTCACGTGGACACTCCCGCTCGCCGGGGCGCATCAGGGCAGGAATGCGGCGGTCGCTTGCCAGATTGTCGAGGCGCTCGGCGTGCGCGCCGACGTGGCAGCGCTCCAAAGAGTCCGCTGGCCAGGCCGCTGCGAGCGCCTACGCGAGCGCCTGTGGGTCGACTGCGCGCACAACGTCGCGGGGGGCACGGCTCTGGCGAAATGGCTCGCGACAAGCGGGATCGGGCCTGTCGAGCTGGTCTTCGGCGCGATGCACGACAAGGACTACGTCGGTGTGCTCAGCGCGTTGCTGCCGTGGGTCGCTCGAGCGATCATCGTCACCCCGGACCACCCTCGGGGGGCCCCCGCTGAGGTCGTGCGCGCGCACGCAGCGCACCTCGGTGCTGCGGGTCGGGTCGACGTTGCCCCGTCCGTGCGAGCCGCCCTCGACGCGCCCTTATCGACAGGGATTGCGGCGCGGGTGGTGGCGGGGTCGTGCTACCTCGCGGCCGAGGCGCGCGCCGCCGCGCTGGGGCTGGAGTGGCCCGAGGCGGGGCTGGTGACGCGAGCGCGCTAGGGCACCCAGGTCGGCGGCGGCAGACGACCTTGTTGGAGCAGGCTCGCCAGGTCCATCGAGACCGCGACCGTCGTGTGAATGAGCACGCCGCCCCAAATCGAGCGCCAACGCATCGCCATCACGCCCAACACGAGCCCGGCGATGACCGAGGCCGCTGACTCAACGCCGGTCTTGGGGAAGTGGAGCATGCAGTACGGCATCAGCATGACGAGGATCGCGCCTGCGCCCATCGTGCGGCGCAGGCCCTCGAGCAGGAACGCGCGGAAAAAGAACTCAAGCGCGAAAAATTGGACGGCGTAGGCCAACTCCCAGAGCAGCAGGTCAAGCCACGAGCGGTCCGCGAAGTCGTAGAACGGATAGATCCTCTGAAAGTCGGGTAGATACGACACGCCGACGACGCCCATGAGGACGAGGACGCACAGGGCAGCGTAGACGCCGAAGTGGGTCGTGAGGCCCGCTGGCCGAAGTCCAAAGTCGAGCACGCCGCGCCCGGACAACTTCAGGTAGATCGCCGGGAGCGCGAAGTAGCCCGCGACGCACGCAGCAACCCAAAACCAGAGCGCGCCGAGAGCGCCCCAGGGGTGAAGCCGAACGGCCTCCCAGTCGGGCGCGAGCCCGAGTCCGAGCGCCGTCTGCACGAACGTGAGTTCGCTGCCCAAGAACTGCGGCGTCATGAGGCCGAGGCACGCGACGATCACCAAGCCGACCTCGAAGCGACCCGCATGTGCGGCCGGGTCGCGCGTCGCGTTGATCTCGTGCCAGCTCTCGATCAGCCAGTGCCAAGCGGTGAGCAGCGGGTTCGCCATGAGCGCACTGTAACCAATCGGGTGTTTTCTAGGTTGTGACGCCGCTGTGCTGGGCGCAAAAATCGCCCGGTAGAGTTTTCTGACGACTGCGGATCCAAACGAGAGAGGTTGAATCATGAGGCGTGAAGCGGAGGGGGTCTTGAGGCTTTGCCTCATCGCTGCTGCCGTCGCTGCGTGCGATGGCGGAGGCGAGGGCGGCGGCGGCCAGGTGGGCGGCGGCGGCTCGGGCGGCGCTGAGGAACGCGACGCAGGCGAGCCCGATAGCGGCGCGGGCGGCACGACGGGCGGCGCGACGGGCGGCTCGACAGGCGGCTCGACAGGCGGCTCGACGGGAGGCGCCACGGGCGGCTCGACGGGCGGCGCTGCTGGCGGCTCGACGGGCGGCGCCACGGGCGGCTCGACGGGCGGCGCCACGGGCGGCGCGACCGGCGGCGCGACCGGCGGCGCGACCGGCGGCGCGACCGGCGGCAGCGTCGTCCCCCCTTGCCAGATCGACGCGGACTGCCTCGTCGGCGAGGTCTGCAGTGAAGGCGTCTGCGTCGCAGGGCCGGGTCCAGGGGTCTGTCAGGCCGCTCTCCCCATCGCCGCGCCGGGCGTCTACAATGGCGAGACTGTCGAGGGGTCGAACGAGCTCGTGCCCGAGTGCCCAGGCGGCGGGGGTCCAGAGGCCGTCTTCGCGCTCGACGGTGCCCTGGGGACCGTGTGCGTCTCTACCTTTGGCTCGAGCTACGACACGGTGCTCTTCGCCCGAACGCGCTGCGGAGACCCGCTCTCTGAGCAGGTCTGCAACGACGACTTCGGCGATGGGGTCCAGAGCGAGATTCAGGTCGATGTGCCGGCCGAGGGCGCGTTCCTCGTAGTGGACGGCTACGACGCGGGCAACTTCGGTCCGTTCACGTTGACCGTGACGGCGGGCGCTTGCGGTGTCGCGCCGGGCGAGTGTCGCTTCAACGCGGACTGCGCGCCGAACCAGGTCTGCGACGCAGGCGTGTGCATCGACCTCGAGTTCTCCTGCGTCGACGACAGCGAGTGTCTGCTCGGTGAGACGTGCATCGAAGGCACGTGCGTGGGGGCCGTCGTGGACGCCTGCGCGACGCCGATTCGCGTTGATGCGCCGGGGGATTACCTCGGTTCGACCGACGGCGCCGGCGCGCTCTACACCGGCACGTGTGGTGGCGGTGGCGGCGAGGTCGTCTATGAGCTTGCCGCAGGCCTCGGTGAGGTTTGCCTGACGACCTCGGGCGCAGATTTCGACAGCGTGATCCACACCCGCAGCGCCTGCGGCGACGCCGAAACGGAGCTCGCCTGCAACGATAACGGCGCCGCGATCGGGACACTCTCGCGTCTCTCGGCCAACGTCGGCCCCGATGCGGGCGTCTTCGTCTTCGTCGACAGCTTCTTCATCGGGAGCCGCGACGCGTTCGCGTTGAACGTGGCTGTAGGCCCGTGCGCCGAGCCGCCCGTGGTCTGCGAGATCGACTCGGACTGCAGCCTCGGGTTAGTCTGCAGCGGCGGCGCGTGCGTCGCGCCGCAGTGCATTGAAGACGCAGACTGCTCCGCCGGTTACCGCTGCGAGGCGTCGCTGTGCGTCGACGCGGTCTGCGCGGACGACGTCGACTGTTTCGTCGGTGAGGTCTGCTTCGACGGCATCTGTCGCGCCGACTTGGGGCCGAACGCCTGCACTGCGCCGACGCCGATCGACGCTGCGGGCGTCTACCAGGGCGATACAACCCAGGGCTCGAGCTTGATCGAGAGCGACTGCGGCGTGAGCGGGGGGCGCGAGGTGGCGTTTGTCGTCTCGCCCGCGCTCGGGACCGTGTGCGCGTCCACGTTCGGAACGCGCTTCGACACGGTCCTGCGGGCGCGCACCGTCTGCGACGACGCGAGCGCCGAGGTCACCTGCAACGATGACCTCGTCACCGGAGAGTACAGCTCACGGATTCAGCTCGACGCCAGCGACGCCAACCGATTCCTCTTCGTGGACGGCTTCGATGCAGACAGCTTCGGCGCCTTCA
>CANLBD010000083.1 GCA_947488215.1 Myxococcales bacterium
TAGTTGCGGACGCGAGGGCGCAGCGCCGCCAGGTCTGTGAGCTCGTGGTAGTGCGTGGCGAAGAGGGTGCGCGCCCCGACAATGTCGTGCAGATACTCCGCGACGGCCCACGCGATACTGACACCGTCGAAGGTGCTCGTGCCCCGCCCGATCTCGTCGAGCACGAGCAGGCTGCGGCGCGTGGCCTCTTGCAGGATGATCGACGTCTCATGCATCTCGACCATGAAGGTCGAGCGCCCCGCGGCGAGGTCATCGGCGGCGCCGACGCGCGTGAAGATGCGGTCGACGACGCCGATCCGCGCGCGCGTCGCCGGCACGAAGCTGCCCATCTGCGCGAGGAGCGTGATCAGCGCGACCTGACGCATGATCGTGCTCTTGCCAGCCATGTTCGGCCCCGTGAGCACGATGAGGCTCTGCTCGTCGCGATCGAGCCGGACCGAGTTCGCGACGAACTGGTCCCGCCCGACCGCTTGTTCAACGACGGGGTGCCGGCCGTCTTCGATGTCGAGGACGTCGCCGTCGTCGACCTCAGGGCGCACGAAGCGGTGGCGGTGCGCGAGGTCGGCGAGCGCGACGAGCGCGTCGAGGTCCGCGACCCCCGAAGCGACCTCGGCCACCACGCCGGCATAGGTCGCGACCTCGTCCCGCAGCGCCTGAAAGATCTCCTGCTCGAGCGCGAGCCGCCGCGTCTCCGCGTTCAAGACCTTCTCTTCGAACGTCTTGAGCTCGGGGGTGTAGTACCGCTCCGCGTTCGCCAGCGTCTGCTTGCGAATGTACTCCGTCGGCACCGCGTGGCGGTTCGCGTTCGAGACCTCGATGTAGTAGCCGAAGACGCGGTTGAACCCGAGCTTTAGCGACCCGATACCCGTGCGCTCACGCTCGCGCGCCTCGAGCTGAGAGAGCCAGTCTTTACCGTTCGTCGCGAGGCTGACGAGCTCGTCGAGGGCCTCGTCGAAGCCAGGCCGCACGACGCCGCCGTCCTTGAGCTGTGAGGGCGGGTCGTCGACCATCGTGGCCGTGACGAGCGCGACAACGTCGCTGACGTCGCGCAGTGGAGTCGCGAGCGCTGCCAGCGCGGGGACGGCCTCGACCGTCGCCCGGAGCGCGGGGACCAGCTCGAGGCTCGTCCGCAGCGCCCACAGCTCACGCGGACCCGCCGCACCGGCGGCGATGCGCCCATTCAGCCGCTCAAGGTCATGCGTCCGCTTGAGCAAGGCGACGAGCTGGTCGCGACGCTCGGGCTCGTCCCGCAGCGCCTCGACGGCGTCGAGCCGTCGATTGATCGCCTCCGGGTCAACGAGCGGGAACGACAGCCAATGTCGCATGCGGCGCCCGCCCATCGCGGTCGAGGCGCGGTCGAGCACGCCGAGCAGCGCGCCCTGCTTGCGCCCCTCGAGCAGCGTCTTGAAGAGCTCCAGGTTCGCCTTCGCGGTCTCGTCGAGCACGAGCGTGTCTTGCACCCGGTAGGGCGAGAGCAGGCGCGTGTGGTCGGGCAGCTTGCGCTGGGTGTCGATGACGTACGCGACGACCGCGCCGGCTGCGGACAGCACATCAGTCGGCGCCGCGAAGCCCCAGGACTCCAGCGCGACCAGCGCGGGGTCGCCGCTGGGGCCGACCAGCCGACTCAGGTGCCGGCGCGCGGCCTCGGGCTCGAAGAAGACCTGCCCGGGGCGCGACACCGCGACGCGCCGCAGGCGTTCGCCCGCGGCGACAGGTGTCTGCGCGTCGTCGTCGGTCAGCAGGACCTCTCGGGGCTCCAGACGACTGAGCTCGCAACGGAGCGCGGCCGCCCCCAAGACCTCGGTCGCCCTAAAGTCACCGGTCGAGACATCCAACGCCGCCAACGCGAAGCGGTCTTCGGGCCCACGGACGAGCGCGACCAAGTAGTTGTTGGCGCGCTCATCGAGGCTCTCACCATCGAGGATGACCCCGGGCGTGACGACCCGCGTGATGCCGCGCTCGACGATGCCCTTGGCCTGAGCGGGGTCCTCAAGCTGGTCACACACGGCCACCTTGAGACCCGCCCCCAGCGCGCGCGCCAGGTAGGTCGAGAGCTGGTGGTGCGGAAAACCCGACATCGGCGCGGGCACGGTCGAGTCCTTGTCGCGGCTCGTGACCGTCAAGCCGAGGTGTTGCCCCCCCAACTCCGCGTCCGCGTAGAACATCTCGTAGAAGTCGCCCATCCGAAAGAAGAGCAGCGCGTCGGGGTAGCGCTCCTTCGCCGCGACGTACTGCCGCATCATGGGGGTGAGCTTCACGCCGGCTGGGATGCCGAACCGAGCCTCCAGCGTGACCTCTGTCTTGGACTGCGCGGACATCGCGCGGTTTCTACGCGAACCCGGGGCCGAGCGAAAGCGGCGCGCGTGTCGTCGCCCGGGCCTAGACGCGCTCGTCGACGAAGCGGCCGAGCTCAGCGGGCTGCATGTAGACCTCGCGACCGCGGCGGTTGTAGAGCCGAACCGACTGCCCCTCCCCCGCGGCGTTGACCCGCTGAGTCGCCTGGAGCCCGTTGGCGCGCGCGTCGACCTGAACCTCAGCCTTGTAGACGCCGTCGACCGGCGCAAAGTCGACCGTTGGCGCCATGCCGAACATGCCGGCCACGGCGTCGACGATGCGCTCGACCGTCTGGGGCTTTGCCGTCGTCGCGGCGATTGCCACGCCGCCGCGTGCGGAGACACTGCCGGCCCGCATCAGCGCACAGCGACGAGCAGGTAGAGTTCACCACGGCCCGCGCCCTGCCACCGAGGCAGGCCCTGCCCCGGCAGGCGAAAGCGCATGCCATCACGGGTACCGGGTGGGACATCCAGTCTCACCGAGCCCCAAGGTGTAGGGATGGCCAACGCGCCTCCTTGGCGGGCCAGAGTGGTCGGCACCTCACGGGTGCCGCGGAGATCGGCGCCTTCGCGCAGATACCCATCGATCTCAATCGGCTGCAGGTCCAGGTACAGGTCGCCTGTGGCGCCACCGGCGACGCCCTCATTGCCCTTGCGACGCAACCGCAGCTGCGCGCCGGGGCGCGCGCCCGCGGGTACCACGACCTTGACCTTTTCACGCGTCAGTACGCGCCCCTGACCGCCGCAGACGCACAGCTCGCTGCCCTGCCCCGCACAGCTCGGGCAAGTAATCAGCCGCTCGACGGAGACGAGGCGCTCGCCCCCCCGCAACAGCATCTCCAAGTCAACGCTGAGGGGCGTGCGGACGTCGGTGCCGTCCATGGCACGGACACGCGCGCGGCGCAGCCGGCTGCGCAGGCGAGCCCAGAGGCCAGGCCTGCATGGCACCTCGGGGGTGACCTGAGCCGTCTCGAGCCCATCGACCGAGGCGTGCTCTGCCTGAGGCGCGTCTTCGACCGGCGCGTCCCCCTCGGGCTGCGCGGCCGAATCAGGCTGCGCAGCGGTCCCTGTGCGTGTGCGGAAGTTCGCAGCGCGGCGTCGAAAGTCAGCGAAGGCTGCGTCGCGATCGAAGTCCTCGTCCGGACGCGGTCGCGGCGCAGCCTTCGCCGGCGCGCTCCGCCCCGTCAGCACGTTATATGCTGCCGTGATCTCGGCGAAGCGCGCGTGGTCACCGCCGGCGTCCGGATGCATCGTGCGCGCGAGGCGCCGATAAGCCCGCTTAACCTCGGTCAAGGTCGCGGACTCGGACAAGCCGAGCAGGTGATAGCAGTGGGTCTGTGTCTGGACCATGGGTTCTCCGGCGTGGGTCAGACGCCTCGCAGGAGAACAAGAGCAACGGGCGTGCCAACGCTCGTTAAGCCCGAACGAACGCGCAAACCCATGCGGGACAGCGGTGCGACGTTATCCGGCGAGTCTTACTGTGCAAGTCGTTGCACAGACGCTTCGGATTTACCGACGGGATAAAACCCGAAGCCCCAAGCGCTGCAACGCTTCAGGCGGCGTGCAAACGATTGCGCAGTGGCCTCTGCCAACCGCGCAACCCCTTGCGCACTACGCCTCGACGCCGAGGCGCTTGATCTTGTAGAGCAGCGCGCGGCGCGAGATGCCCAGCGCCCGCGCAGCGTGCGTACGGTTGCCTTCGGCCACAGCGAGGGCGCGCTCGATGAGCCGACGCTCGGCGACCTCGGTGACCTCGTCGACCGCCTCGTGCAGATCCTCGAGGTGGTCCGGCAGGTCGACCCGCACACCGGAGGGCGCGGCCACGGCGAGCCCCAGGTCGCTCGGCTCGACCTCGGCCCCCTCGGCGACCAGCACGGCCTGCTCGATGGCGTGCTCAAGCTCCCGCACATTGCCCGGCCAGCGGTGCGCCAGAAGCGCTCGCGCCGCAGAGCGCGATAGCGGCCGCTCGGGGCGACCGTGGCGCGCAGAGAAGCGCGAGATGAAGTGCATCGCCAGCGGGACGAGGTCTTCGCGGCGCTCGCGCAGCGGGGGCAGGTGCAGCGTGACGACCTTGAGCCGGTAGAACAGGTCCTCACGAAACCGCCCCGCCTTGATCTCGGCGCTCAGGTCGCGGTGCGTCGCCGCGACGAGACGCACGTCGACATCCAGGGCCTTGCGCGCCCCCACGCGGACGACCTGACGTTCTTGAAGCACGCGGAGCACCCGCGCCTGAGTCGCGGGCGCCATGTCGCCGATCTCGTCGAGGAAGAGCGTGCCGCCGTCTGCCCGTTCGAAAGTGCCCGCCCGCGCGTCGACGCCCGTCGCTACGCCCCGCTCGATGCCAAAGAGCTCCGCCTCGAGCAGGCTCTCGGGCAGCGCGGCACAGTTGATCGCGACGAAGGTCCGCTCACGCCGCGCGCTGAGCTGGTGAATCGTCCGCGCGATCATCTCTTTGCCTGTGCCGCTCTCGCCGGTGATCAGCACGCTCGCGGTCGTGTCCGCGACCTTCTCGACGAGCTGGATGGCACTTCGAAAGGCGGGGCTCGCGCCGACGAGACCCGACGGCGCGGAGCGCTCCGCGAGGGCCTGCCGCAAGGTTCGGTTCTCGTTCGCCAAGGCCTCACGGCTGCGACTCACAGCGGAGAAGAGGCGCGCGTTCTCGGCCGCCATCGCAACAGCGTTCGCGATGATCGCGAGCAAGCGCTCATGTCGGGGCTCGAACGCGTCTGGCGTGGAGTCGGACAGGTTGATGACCCCCACAACGCGGTCGCGGACGAGCAGCGGCAGGCAGAGCAGCGACTGCGTGTCTTGCGTCGTGCCCGCGCGCGGGACAAAGCGAAGGTCCTCCGCTGCGCGCCCGAGCCTGATCGCCCGCCGCGACAGGGCGACTTGACCCGCAATGCCTTCGCCCATGCGAAACCGAGGTTGCTCCGCGGCGACCTCGAAGACCCGAGCCGTGTCGTCGTCCGCGCCGCGACCCGCTGCGAGGACGAGCCCCTGCGCCACTCCCGAGGTGTCCTCGGAGACGATAAAAATCGAACAGCTCTCGGGGGCGAGCGCCTCGTGAATCAGGTCGACCGTGCGCCCGCAGACCGTGCCGAAGTCGAGGCTCGCGCCGAGCGCGTCGCCGACCTGACGCACAAGCGAGAGCTCCTCGACCTTCTCCTCGAAGCGCGCGTTCAGGTCGCCGACCATGCGCGCGAGGTCGTCGCGCTCACGCCGGAGCGAAGCCAGCACCAAGGCGGGGTCGTCGGGGGGGCCGCGATCAGGCACGCGCGCTAGGTCGTCTGCAGCGTGTTGACGTGGTTCATCGCCGCGTGCAGGTCGTCCTGCATACGCCGCACGGCAGTCCGCAGCTTATCGGGGTTCAGGCTCAAATGGCGCCACGCGCCCTCGTCGAGCATCGGCATGATGCGGTCACCCGCGAACCCGAAGCCGTAGCCTCGGATCATCAGGTCGGCGACGTGCACCACGGACGCCGTGTCCGCGTACTTGCCCGCCTTCATGGGCTCGTGGTGCCGCGCGATCGGCTCAGCGATCGACACGGGCAGCTTCCAGCGGAGGACAAGCCAATGCCCGATCTCGTCGTGCGTGACGCCGAGCATCTTTGCCTCTGTCTCGCGAATGGTGCGGCCGTCGGCTACGGCCTGCGCCACGACCGCGCGGTACTCGTCCGTGAGCTGGGAGGCGAGCACCATCTTGCCCAGGTCGTGCATCAGCGCGGCTGCAGAGAGCTCCTCGCAGCGCGACATGCCCAGGGTGCGACCGAGCGCACCCGCGGCGATCGCGCAGCCATAGGAGTGCTCCCAGAGGCCGTCGAGCGCGCTGCCGCGCCCCGAGAACATGTCGCTCACGGTGGTCGAAACGACGAGGCCCTTGACCACGTCTAGGCCGAGCATGAGGAGCGCGTCGAAGACGGTAATGATCGCGCCGCTCACGCCGTAGAACGCGGAGTTCACGAGCCGCAGGATGCGCGCGCAGAGGACAGGATCCGTCTCGATCACGCCCGCGATCTTCTGCAAAGACTCCTTCGCGCCGTCTTCAGAGAGGAGGCGGTTGAGGCGCAGGACCGACTCTGGGAACGTCGGCAGGCTCTTGAGCGCGTCGACGCGGCGCTTGAGCATGCGCCGACCGATATCGTCGAGGAGCGCGTCCTCGGTCGGCTCATCCACTGCGGGCTTGCGAAAGAGCGCCATTCAGCGCCCCTCCGAGCGTCGCAAGTAGTCGAGGTAGACGTCCTTGACCGCGTCGCGCAGGGCGACCATGCGGCGGTCGTGGCTCACCGGTTCGAACCGAGCCTCGAGCGCGGCCAGCCACGCGTCCGTCTGCGGCGCGATCTCCCACGCGCCCAAGCGGCCATCGTCCTCGACCTCGACGACCTTGACGCCCAAGTCGTGGAGCACGGCGAGGTGCCGCGCCGCGAGCACAGTCCCTCGGCCGAGCAGGACCTTACCGTCCGGCATGATGACGGGGTTCGCGAGGCGCACGCCGGGGCGCGCCACTTGAGTCAGAACACGGACGGCCATGGTCCACACACCATAGCAGCGTCGTCGCGCGCCTGCGCCGTCAATCCGCGGAAATCAGGCGGCGTCGGACTCATCGAGGTAGCCGCACAGCAGCGCCTCGTCGCGCGGGTTCAAGTCCACGAAGCGCAGACCAACGCCCTTGCGCGTGTTTCGGCCGTGCACGATCTCCGCATCGAGCCAGAGCACCTCGTCCGTGCCAGGCAGGACGAACTCGAGCGCGATGCGCGCCTGAGCGGGCGTGCGCGGCTCAAGAAGGCGGTGCAGGTAGATGCCTTGACGGCTGATGTTCCGCGTGCGCGCGAGGTGCGGCACGCCGTTGATCATCTTGTTCACGTAGATGTCGAGCGGCTTGCGGTGCTCGACACGCCCGTTCGGGATACGCGCTTCGGTCTGCATGAGAGCCTCCTGTATGCCCAAGTCCTGAAAGGTAGGATATGCGCATACGGGTGGCGGTCAAGAAACGCGGTCGTCGTGCTCCCGACCGACCAGATTCTCGACGCTCTGCACGGACAGGAGGTTCGTCGTGCCTGAGCGGCCCGTCGGCACGCCCGCGACCACGGCGATCACATCCCCACGGCGCAGCGTGCCCTCGTCGACAAACGCCTCGCAGGAGCGCCGGATCACATTCTCCATGCGGCCGTAGATCCGCATCGTCACAGGGTGGCAGCCGTAGCAGAGCGACAGTCGCCGCGCGACCGCGAGCTCGGGCGTCGTGACGAGGATGGGCACTGCGGGGCGATAGCGCGACATCCGAAGCGCCGTCGCGCCGCTCGACGTGGGCACCAGGATCGCCTTGACCTTGAGCTCGCTCGCCGCAAGCCACGCGCCCTTGCAGATGAGCTCCGACACCTCGCTCGCGTGCGCGCCGCCGGGCAGCTTCATCGACGTGCGGGCGGTCTCGCGCTCCGCGAACTCAGCGATGCGTGACATCGTCGCGACCGCGTCGATCGGGTACTTACCGACGGTCGTCTCTTGCGAGAGCATGATGGCGTCGGTGCCCTCGAAGACGGCGTTCGCGACGTCCGAAGTCTCAGCGCGCGACGGCCGCGGGTTGCGAGTCATGGACTCGAGCATCTCGGTGGCGACGACGACGGTTTTACCCGCCGCGCGGGAGGCGTCGATCATCTGCTTCTGGACGACGGGGACCTCTTCGGCGCGAATCTCGACGCCAAGGTCACCCCGCGCGACCATGATGCCGTCCGAGAGCGCGATGATGTCGGCGAGGTTCTTCACACCCAAGCGGCTCTCGATCTTCGAGATGATCGCCGTGTGGCCGCCTTCTTGAGTCACCAGGTTGCGAAGCTGCTCGACGTCCTCGGGCTCGCTGACGAACGACGCCGCGATGAAGTCGGCGCCCTGCCGCACGGCGAAGCGAATGTCCGAGGCGTCCCGCTCCGACATGAAGGGCAGGCCGAGGCGCGCGTCGGGAATGTTCACGCCCTTGCGCGTCTTGATGGTGCCGCCGCGCACAACGCGACAGTGAACGTCGTCCCCGTCGATCTCGACGACCATGAGCTCGATTTGGCCGTCGTCAACGAGCACGGAGCTCCCGCGGTCGAGCACCCGCGCAATGGTCGGGTGCGAGACGCGCAACAGCCCTGGCTTCGACATGCCGGGCTCGCCGCCCCGGACGATGATCGACTCGCCCTGCTCAATGACGTAGGGCGCCTCGACCTCGTTGGTGCGAATCTCCGGGCCCTTCGTATCGACGAGAATGCCGACCTTGTCGGACAAGGTCCGCAGGTCGGCGATGATGCCGGCGGCCTCGTCTTGGGTCGAGTGGCTCATGTTGATGCGGACGACGTTCATGCCCGCGTCGATGAGCTTCTTCAGCATCTCGGGCGAGCGGGTCGCCGGTCCGATGGTCGCGATGATCTTGGTCTTGCGCACAGTGGTCCTCCGCGCGGCATTCTAGGCGCATTCGGCGGGACGAACGCGGCTTTTCGACGGAGCGGACACGAATGACCTCGCGCGCTCGATTGCGGCTCCACCTCGTCGCCGCGTACGTCGGGTGGACGCTCTCGCTGCTGCTCATCGAGGGCCTCGTCGCCTGGGCTTTCTCGGCCGCCGAGGGACGCCCGCTTGACATCGCGCGCATCGTCCGCGTCGGCCTCCCGCCAGCGGCGTGCCTTGGGCTGTGCGTGACGCTCTCGCGCGCTCGGGGGGCCCGCCTCGACGTCGCCCTGTCCGCGCTGGGTGGGCGACCGGGCGTGATGGTGCTCCCCTGCGTTGTGCTCGCGTGGCTCGCGTGCGCCCTCGCGCTCGATGAAGCTGCGTCGCCGCTCGCGCGCCGTGAGCGTTCGGCGTGGCGCATCGAAGACACGGCGACGGGTCGCCGTGTCGAATCGCCCGCAGGCCCGGTCGATCTGAGCTTGACTGACGGCGGTGTTCTTCGCTCAGACCTTGAGGGTGAGGTCGCGCGCTTCCGTGGGCTTGATCTCAACCCGCTCGCCTCTGCAGCCGACGGCGGGGCGTCGGTCGCTTGGCAGTGGCTCGCCCCGGGTCCACCCGTGGCAGTGGCGGCTTGGGCGCTGCTCGCGACGTCGACCCCCTTGAGCTGGCCTGTCACGCTCGGTGTCGGCGCGGCCGCTTGGCTCGGGGCGGCGACCCTGACCGCGCTCTAGGCGTCTCGCGACCGCGCCTCGACGAAGACCGCAGCGTTGTAATCGGGCACGCCACCATGGGGGTCGGTGCGGTCCGGCGGCAGCAGGCCATTCGCCTCGGGCCAGTGCATCTGGGCGTTGCCCGGGTGCATCGCCGCGCACCGCACGACCGCGTCGCGTTGTCCCCACGCGCTGCGCACCCGCACCCGCTGGCCGTCCGTGAGGCCCCGCGCGCGTGCGTCGTCGACCGACATCAAGATATCGTCGCGGTGGGCACCGGTGAGGGCGTCGAAGTCCGCCTGAATGATGCTGTTGAACTGCTTGCCACGCCGCGTCGAGAGCATCAGGGCGCCCTCGGGCGCGAGCGCGAGCGGCGGCGCGACCGGCCAGAAATGCGCCCGTCCACCCGGCAGAGGGAACTGACCGTCAACGCAGAGGTGCCGCCCGCCGTATTGGAAGGCATCGCCTCGCGCCTTGAAGCGCTCGATGCCGCGGTACTGCGGCACTGCGCGCGCGATCTCCGCGCGGATCGCGTCTGCGTCTTCGAACGCGAGCAGGTGTGCACGCTCCGGTCGCGCCGCGCGCACCAGATCGAGCACGATGCGCCACTCCGAGCGCGCCTCGCCCACGTCGTGCCCCGAGATGTGCGGGCTGTAGACCACCCGCCGCTCTGTGGTGGTCTCGGTACCGCCGCCCTCCTGCTCGTAGCGCGTCCGGGCGGGCAGCAACCAAACCTCGTCCTGAGGCTCGACGAGCATCTGCGGCGTCAGCACGATGTCTTGGTGAATCCGCAGCGGCAGCTTCGCGAGCGCACGCTCGACCCGCTCCGGCTGCGGCAGTGTCTCTAGAAAATTGCCGCCGACGATGTACATCGCGTCGAGCTCACCCTGCTCGGCGGCTTGGACCATCGCGACAGTGTGGAGCGCGGGCCCCGTGGGCACGTCGAAGCCCCACATCGCCTCTAACTCACCCCGCACGGCGGCGTCGTCCAGCGGGCGGCCGCCGGGAAGGACGTTCGTGTACGCCCCCATCTCGGCGCCGCCCTGCACGCCGCTGTGCCCGCGAATGGGCATCAGGCCGCAGCCATCGCGGCCGATGAAGCCGCGCAACAGGCCCAGATTGCAGACTGCGGCCACGGTCTCGGCACCGTGACCATGCTGCGTCAAGCCCATGCTCCAGACCAAGACACCCCGGCGCGTCTTTGCCATGAGCTCCGCGAACGCGTCGATGTCCTCGCGCGGCGCACCCGAGGCGGCGATCAGCGCGTCGAGGTCGAGCGCGTCGAGGCCAGCCCTCAGGTCGTCGAAGCCTTCGCAGTGAGCGTCCACGAACGCCGTGTCGACGGCCCCGCGCTCGATGAGCAGCTTCGAGACCGCGCACAAGAACGCCAGATCACCGCCCGTTCGGACCTTGAAGAATCGGTCAACGATCGGCGTGCCAAAGACCGCGGAGCGGGGCGTCGAGGGGACCCAGTACCGCTTGAGGCCGGGCTCTTCGAACGGGTTGACCGCATAGACGCGGGCCCCCCGCTTGCGGGCCTCGTCCAGGTACTTCATCGCGACCGGCTGGTCGTTGGCGGGGTTGCTGCCGAAGAAGACGATCGTCTCCGCCTCGTACCAGTCGATGTAGCTGCACGTGCTCGCCGCGACGCCCAGGGTGGCCTTCATCGCGGCCGTGCTCGGGCTGTGGCAGAGGCGCGCAGCGTTGTCGATGTGGGGGCTACCCAAGCAGCGCCACGCCTTCTGCATCGCGTAATAGACCTCGTTCGTGAGGCCACGCGAGGTCAAGAAGAGGCCGCAGCGGCGCGGGTCTGCGGCGCCGAGCCGGGCGCCTAACTGGGCTATCGCCTCCGACCACTCGACGCGCGTGAAGCCCCTCTCCCCGCGGCGGCGACGCATGGGGTACGGCAGCCGGCCGAGGTCACGCAGCGCGCGGCTGTCGAGTGACCGGAGCGCGTCGACATCCGCGAGCGCCGTCTCGTCGAGCGCGTCCATCGTGTTGAGTCGAAGAAGATTCAGACGCACCAAGCACAGGTGCGTGCCGTCGATGGTCCAGTCCTTCAGACCGGTCGTGCCCAGAGCGCAGCCGTCGCACACGCCCTCGTTCAGCACGCGCCAAGCGTGGAGCGGGTGCTCGCGGTTTTGCCAGACGATGCGCAGCATCTCGGTGTAGTGCCGAGGCTTGCGCGCCCCCAACCCGAAAGGCAGTCGCACGGCGCGTCAGAAGGGCTGGTCGGACTGGACGAGCAGGCTGTCCGAGACGCGGAGCAGCTCATCGTCCGCGCGGATCAGCCGCGGCGATTGAGACGTGACCTCTTCGAGCGGGTGGACCATCACTCGGTTGTTCACGAGGCCGACCATGACGGGCCCTGCGATCGTCGCACCGAGCGCCTCGTCGACCGCCGCACACCCCAATCGGCTCGCCAAGAGATTGTCAAACGCGGTCGGGTGCCCGCCGCGGGCGATGTA
Source organism: Myxococcales bacterium (assembly GCA_947488215.1). Lineage (GTDB taxonomy): Bacteria > Myxococcota_A > Bradymonadia > UBA7976 > UBA1532 > CANLBD01. Next base: position 11,931 of record CANLBD010000083.1, read on the forward strand.
GCCGATGGTGTTCAGCCGCGTCTCGAGCGGGCGCCCGAGGCACTCTCGGATGGTCGGATCGTCCTCGATCAGTCGGCACAGCTCCTCGCCCAAGCGCGGTCGACCGCTCGCCTTTCTGACCCCTTCGGCCATCACGATGATGATGTAGCGATA
>CANLBD010000084.1 GCA_947488215.1 Myxococcales bacterium
CGGCGTCACCACGAAGGTCCAGCGCCACCCCTCCGCCAAGTCAGAGAGCGTGGTCGACGTGCCCACGACCGTCGCGTCGAACATGGGCATCGGCGTCTCGTCCCCGTGCGCCCGGAGCGCGGTGAGCTCATAGGCTTCGGCCCCATCGTAGGCCGACCAAGTGACCATCACGCCGCCCTTCTCATCGAGCGCGGCGCTGACCTCGAGCGTGGTCGAGTCGTCCGGCGCGGGCATGAACCCGGTCTCGCGGCCGCACAACAGGCAGTCTGCGTTCGCGTCGATGCGCTTCGCCCGCGCGGCGAACTCGTGAGCGTCCGCGGCCCGCTCGGGGAGAGGTCGCGCGGCCTTCGGCAACTTCCAGGGCGTCGCGCTGAAATGGGCGGGCGCCGGGTCGGCGCTGAATGAGAGCGCCTGAGGCGTCGTCGCCGGGGATGGGTCATCGTGCGCCGACTCGACACAACCGAGGATGGTCGTCATCCAGAGCGCGCACGCGATGTCAGCTCGCAGAGTCATCCCTCCGCCTCCGGGTCAACGGGGGTTGTCCCCAGGTACAGAGCGAACGACCGCGCGCCGGGATCGTGCGCCGCGGCGGCCTCCAGCTCGACCGACCGGCGCCGAATGAGGTCGAGCACCTCGGCCTGAAGCGCCGCCATGTCGTCGGGGCGCGCTCGGAACGCGAAGGTGCGAGCGGCCGCGCACTCGGCCTCGTCCTGTAGCATCCGGCGCCGAACCGTCTCTGACATCGCCTCGAGGTGCTCTGCGAGCGCGTCGATGCGGGCCTCCCAGTCCTGCTCCGTGAAGACATTGTGGTGCTTCGCGACGACTTGGTATCGAACGACGGCGCCGGCGCTGCGGGGCGCGGCCTCGATGCGGCCCTCGCGGAGCAGCGCAGAGACGGCGGTCCGCGTGCTGTCGAACTCGTTGGTCTGCGGCAGCCGGTCGCCGAGCTCATCGAGCGACATGGGCCGCTGCCGCAGCAGGTCTTCGATGCGGCGCATCGTGTTCGATTCGGAGCACTCGAAGTAGCCGCCCTTGTTGAAGCGAGCCGAGAGCGCCTTCACGGTGCGGGTGCTCTTGCCGAACACGAGCGAGATCAAGTTGATGGTCGAGTGCTTGCGCCTCGCCTCGCGCCAGAGCGCGAGGGTCATCATGTCCTTCACCGTGTCCAGCGGGTAGTTCATGTCGACGGCGAGCTTGACGGCCGGCGTGAACAGCGTGAACAGCACCCGCAGCAGGTACTCAGGGTACGGGATCGTCTCGGGCGAGCCGTCTTCGGTTCGCGCTGGGTCTGAGCTCATCTCCGCGGCCCCCGAGGGTTGTGCGCTGCGGGTGACGATAGCCGAAACCTGCGGCGTGTTGGAGCGCAGCGCAGGAATTTCGACCAGCGCCTCATGTCGGGGTAGGATACCTGCACACCTTTTTGGAGCGTGGCAGAGATGGCGCGTCCCGACCCCAACGCAATCCGGCGCCTCCCCCAAGCGAGCGCCCCACCCCACTTCGTCCGGGCCAGACGCGACGCGGCGCCCGCGACCTCCGGCGCGCTGCGCCTGTTCGACGCGCAGGGCGCGCTCGACGTCGACGCGCTCTTCCGGCTCGTCGACGACGGTGAAGTCACCCTTGAGGGGCGCGTCTACGGCGTCGGACCTCAGGCAAGGTTCATGGGCTCGGCTGTGCTTGAGCTCGACGTCGACGTGGCGCTCGCGCCTCGCCTGCGCGCCGCGCTCTCTGGCGACGCTCGAGCGCGTCGAGTTCTCGAAGACCGTGCCTTCCGGGAGGCGGCACGCTTGCTCGGTTCCCAAACGCCCGCCGCTCTCGAGATCGACCAGACCGTAGGGGGTCGAGGCGGTCGCGTGCGGGTTGATGTTGACCTCGAGGGCCAAATCGGGGCAAAGGCCGACGCGGTCTAATCCGCGGGGGGTTCTGCATGCCCGGCAGTCCACGGGCCAGCGCCACGTTGCAGTTGCAGCCGAGCGAGCGGCTGTACTCTGTGCACGAGCTCGCCCGACTGACCGGGCTCACCGTGCCCCAACTCCGGCGCTGGAACCGCAGCGGCCTGCTCCCCGCGCAGCGAGAGAAGCAGGGCGCGGCCCGGTATTCTTTCCGCGACCTCGTGACCGCCCGCACCGCGGCGGGCCTGCTGGCGCGAGGCGTGCGCCCGACCGAGGTGCGGCAGGCGGTCGCCGCGCTGCGGCAGTGGCGCCCTGAAGTCGGTGACCCCCTTGCCGCGCTGCGCGTCTTCTCCGAGAACGGTCGCCTGCTCGTCCGCGTAGACGGCGCCATCATGGAGCCCGTCTCCGGTCAGCTCCTGCTCGACCTCGACTTGGGTGCTGTTCAAGCTGAGGCCCGCGCGCTCGAGGCCAAGGTCGTCGAAGTCGAGACCCCGAGCGCACCTCAAGGTCGGTGGCCCTCAACCGCCACCTTCTGGTTTGAGCACGCGCTCGCCGCCGAGGGCCGGGCCGACAAGATCGGGGCTGAACGGGCCTACCGGAAGGTTCTGTCGATCGACCCCGAGCACGCCGGCGCGCTCCTGAACCTCGGGAACATGAGCTTCCAAGCAGGCGCTCTGCGCGCTGCGCTCGACCTGTACGAGCGAGCGGCGGCCGCCGCGCCGACGCTCCCTGAGGCGCAGTACAACTTGGCGAACGTGCTCGACGATCTCGGCCAAGTGGACGCCGCAGTGGCGGCTTACGCGCGCACGCTGGCGCTCGCGCCCGCATTCAAGGCGGCGCACTTCAACCTCGCGCTGCTGTGGGAAAAACACGGCCATCGAGAGCGCGCGAGGCCCCACTGGGAGGGTTACCTCGAGCTCGAGCCCGAGGGCGAGTCCGCCGACATCGCCCGCAGCTTCTTGGCAGAACCCTCGGAGTAGGGCGAATCGCCTCAAGCGCGCGGGCTCGTTGCACCCAATGGGGTCGTCTGCTAGTTTGCGCCCGCCGCGGCGGTGCGCGCGAATCTGGGTGGCGGGCTACGTCATCAGATCCCGGAGCGCGGGCTCGTCCGTAGGTGTCCGCAGGCAGCGGGAGTCGGTCGGAAGAAAAGAATCGCGTGAAGTCCTGGTCCATCTGTAACGCGCGCAACGACGAAGGTGCGGACACCTCCTCGGACGAAGGCGCTCGCGCGCCCTCTGACGCGGGTGGATCGAGCTTCATCGGTCAGGTCCTCGGGGACCGCTTCGTCGTTGAGCGAAAGCTCGGCCAGGGCACGGTCGGCACCGTGTACCGCGCCGAAGACCGCCGAGACCGTCGTCCCGTAGCGGTCAAGATCCTGAACCCCGGTCACCAGCCCGGCTCGCCCGGCGTGACGCGGCTCCTCGACGATGCACAACGCGCTACACGGCTCCTGCACCCGAACGTCGTCCCCCTGATTGACCATGGCGTGCACGCAGAGCGCTTCGTGTACCTCGTCGAACCTCTCCTCGAGGGCCAAGAGCTCGCGCAGAAGCTCGGCGAGGACCGCACCCTGACGCCCGAGGCGGCGATGCAGCTTGGCGTCTCCATGCTGCACGCGCTGGAGGCCCTGCACCGGCAAGAGCTGCTGCACCTCAACCTCAAGCCGAACAACATCTTCTTGATGCGCGACCCGTTCGGGATGGAGCGCGCCGCAGTCAGCAGCGTGGGCACACGCCACTTGCTCGGCTTCGAGGGGATCGCCAAGCCGACGGCGGCGACCTGCTTGGCGCGCCCCGAGTACTTGTGCCCCGAGATCGTGGGTGGCAAGCCCGCGGACGCGCGTTCGGACATCTACGGGGTCGGCGTCGTGCTCTACGAGGCGCTCGCGGGGCGCCCGCCGTTCGCGGGCGGCCAACTCGCGGTGGCCGCGAAGCGCCACGTCTACGAGAAGCCACTCGGCTTCAAGCTCGCGCGCCCCGCAGCGAAAGTCCCGGACGCCCTCGAAGCGCTGGTGCTCAGGTGCTTGAACAAGTCCCCAGGCGCGCGTTACGCGAGCGCGAACGAACTCACGCGGGCCCTTGAGAAGCTGCTCGGCGGGGTCGTCAGCGCCGACCCCGCGCCCGCGCCCGCAAGCGCGGCTGAGGCGAAGCCCGCGGTGAACCAAACGCTCCTGATGGCGAGCGGTCTCCTGTTCAAGAAGCCCGAGCCCGCAGCGTCTGCGCCCGAGCCTGCAGCGTCTGCGCCCGAGCCCGAGCCCAAGCCCGCAGAGTCTGCGCCCGAGCCTGCCGCCGCGCCTGTGATTGTCAGCGCGGCGGAGGCGGTCGCGAGCCTCGCTCCCCAGAAAACGGAGCCCCAAGGCTCGCTCGAGCCCGAGACGAAGCCTTTCACGCCGGTCGCCCCTGTGACCGCAGACGCAGAGACAAAGCCCTTTGTGGCGGCCTCGCCGGAGCGCGTCGACGCGCCCGTCGTTGAGTCCGCGGCTGAGCCCCCGCCTGCGGCTGAGCCCCCGCCTGCGGCTGAGCCCCCGCTCGACGCCGAGCCGACTTCTGCGGGAGACAACGACGAAGAGGCGCTCTCCGCGGAGTCGACGCTCGGTGCTTCGAACGGCGCGGATCGTAAGGGCGGCAAGAAGGGCAAAAAGAACAAGAAGGGCAAGCGTGACACCGGCGCGCCCGCGAATATCGCGAGCGTTGCGGCGCCCGAGGCGCTCAGGTCGGAGCCGCGTAAGCCGGAAGCCGAACCCGCAGCGGGTAAGGCGACTCAAGCGCCTGCGACGCCCAAGGCCGAAGAGCCGGACTGGTTTGAGCTGGGTGAGACCAGCGTCGCCGCGCTCGACGAGTACCATCAGGCCGCCGAAAAAGAGGAGCGCAGCAAGTTCCCCCTGATCGTCGGCGGCGTGCTGCTGGTCCTGGGACTGGGGACCGCGGTCATCGCGACCCGCAGCCCTGCCGATGAAACATCCTCGGGCAAGAACCCACCGAGCATCGGTGAGCTCGCCGCCGCGAAGGTGGAAGCGGCGCCCAAGAGCGCAGCGCCGACGGCCACTGCAACCCAAGCGCCGACGGCCACCGCGACCCAAGCGCCGACGGTCGCCGCGACCCAAGCGCCGACGGTCGCCGCAACCCAAGCCCCCACTGCGCCGCCCACGCTGAGCGCGCTCGAAGAGAAGCGCCTCGCCGCTCAGCAGGCCGCAGAGCAGGCACGCGCCGCTGCGGAAGCCAAGCGCCTCGCCGCAGAGCAGGCTGCAGAGCAGGCACGCGCCGCCGCGGAAGCCAAGCGCCTCGCCGCTCAGCAGGCTGCAGAGCAAGCACGCGCCGCCGCGGAAGCCAAGCGCCTCGCCGCTCAGCAGGCTGCCCAACAGGCCGCGCAAGCCGCTGCGGCGAAGCGTGCAGCGACGCCCGCCCCCGCCAGCGCTGCCAAGCCCGCCGCCCCCGCGGGCCCTGGCGCGGACGTCCTCGTCGCAGAGGGCCGCAAGTCACTCAAGGAGGGCCGGTACGCCGAGGCCCGCAAGAGCTTCGAGGCCGCGCTCCGCGCCGATCCTCGCAGCGCGGCGGCGTATGCAGGGCTCGGAGACACGGCATTCCAAGAGCAGAAGTTCATGGACGCGGTGCGGAGCCACACGAACGCCGTCCGGTATGCGCCGCGCAATGTCGACTATCTGCTCGCCCTGGGCATGGCCTGCTTCAAGGCGGAGCAGCTCCAAGACGCGCGCAAGCATTGGGAGAAGGCGCTGAGCCTGCAGCCCGGCAACGAGAAGGCGACGAAGTACCTGAAGCTGGTCGAGAAGCGCCTCGGTCAGTGAGGCTACGCCTGAGCGCGGTCGACGCGTGGCGTCGAGCGAGTCAGCGGGACGCTGTGCCCTCTGTCAGAAGCGCGTGCTGAAGCTCGCCTGAGCGCCGTCTGCAGTGGGCGCGATGACCGCCGCGCTGCCCTGCGCGGGCGAGGCCGTGAACAAGGTGATGCCCGCCCCGACCGACGCAGCCCCCACCGCGATCGCGGCTGCGCCGGGCCACTTGGTGTTATAGACCTTCGGGCACTCTGTGCGGCCACGGCCGTCAGTGCAGGTGACCTGACCCTCAAGGTTGATCAGGTAGCCACCGACGCCCAAGGCGACCGCACCGCCGACCGTAAGCCCGATCGCCAAGCCGCGGTGCCCGCTGGCGCCGCCCTCGTCCGCAAGCGCCGGCTGCGCGCCGGGGGCCGACTCGCTCTGCGCGCCGGCTGCAGCGGCCTCGGCCGCCTTTGCGTCGAGCTGGAGCAGGAACTCCTGCGTCGCCGCGCGGTCCCCGACGGTGAACTTGCGGGTCTCAGGGAGGAAGCCGGCCTTCGAGAGGCTGACCTCGTGGTCGCCGCGGGTGAGCTGCAGCTTGACGGGCGTCTGGCCGACCGCCTTGCCATCGACCTTGACCTCTGCACCCGGTGGGTCCGTGACGAGCGTGGTCTCGACCGTCGGCGCGGCCTTCGGCGTCGTCGCCGCGACGGGCGCGGGCGCGGGCTTCGCGAACTCCGCCTTGAGCGCCCCGACAACCTCGCCGACCGACTTCTCGACCTCTTCGGTCGCGCAGAGCTCGCAATCGCGGGACGCGTCCTTCACGGTCTCGGTCGCCGCGTCCCAGACCGTGAGCGATACACGGTAGATCTCGTCTGCGTTCGTGACCTCGCCCGTCACGATGAAGCGCGCCTTGGTGGCGGCCGCCACCTTGGCGAAGCAGGCCGAATCGACGCACGTCTGCGCCGTGAACCCCGCGGCCGTCACGGCCTTGTCGGTCGCCGCGCCATCCTGCAGGTCGACATGCGCCTCGAGGGCCGCGCGCAGCTTCTGGTCAAATCGCTTCCGCGCCGCCGGCGTTACACCCGCGTCCGCCCGAAGGCCGGGAGTCACGCCCGATGGCTTAGACGCAAGCGCAGTGGTGGGGGCGGCGACGATGAGAGAGAGGGCCAGCAGATGCTTCGCGTTCATGACCGATGCCTCGAGAGCGGGGGCCGAGAGTGTCAACCCGCGCGCTTCGCGGGTCAAGGCAGCCTACGCGGACTCAGGCACGATGGGATCACTTTGCGCCGGCTGAGGTTGCCCACGGTGGAGTGAGGACGGGCGGGCGCTCCTTGTCGCGCTGGTTGCGCTGCAGCTCAATCTCGCTGAAAAGCGCCGCGGGCGCGACCGTGCTGACGGGGACGTAGCCGCTCTCGGCGCCGCAGTAGCCGTTGAAGACGCCGGTCTCTTCACTCGTCGCCACGATGCGGCTGACGGCCGTCAGCGGGGTGCCGACCATCTCGACCCCCCGGACCAGCATCTCTTGGCCCGTCGCGGCGTCGACGCGGTAGACCATGCGCGGCGTGCCCTTAAACGCCTGGTAGCCGAAGTTGCTCGTATTGGTCGATCCGCCCGTGATGTCGCGGATCACGAGGCCATACGGCTTGCCCTGCCTGCGTGCCTCGGCGACCAACATCTCGCGGAGCTGGGCGCGTGGCACACGGCGCGTGCTCTCCACGACAAGGTTCCCCATGCGCGCGACGGGTCGCTGCGTCCCCTGCGCGCGTCCGTGCCCGTTGCTCTGGGCGACGCCCTCCACCGGCGTTCGACTCGTCAGGAACGTCTTGAGCACGCCGCCCGAGACAAGCACCGTGTCCTGCGCGGGCACGCCCTCGTCGTCGAAGGCGTAGTAGCCGTTCAGGGAGACGCTGCCCCACCGGCGCATCGTCGGGTCGTCTCGAACAGAGAGGAACTCCGGCAAGATCGGCTTGCCGAGCTGACCCTTGAACGTCCGCCCCTCGTTCTCGTCCTGCTGGCGCTCGCCCTCGAGGCGGTGGCCAACGGTCTCGTGAAAGAACACGCCGGTCGCCTCGGGCTCTAGAATCGCTGGGCCTGTGTAGGGGTCAGCGACGGGCGCCGCTGCCAGCGCTGCGAGGTTCGCGATCGCCTCGTCCACCATCCGCTCAAGGCCCTTCTCGTCGGGCAGCTCGCTGGGGCTGCGGGCGTAAAGCGTCTGCCCCTGGTCGAGCAGCATCCCGTCGGGCGCGCGCGCCATGGCGGACATCGCGACAGAGTAAATCACCGTGTCACGCTCGACCGTCGTCCCCTCGCTCGTGACGACATAGGTCCGTTCATGGTCGGCCGTGAACCGCAGCTCGCCCTCGATGATCCGCGGATCGGCGCGAAACTTCGCGCTCACCCGGCGCACCACCGCCGACCACCGCGCTGGATCGACCTCCAAGTGACCGAGCGGCGCAGACGCCTGCGTCGGCCGCTCCCGGCTGAAACTATCGACGTGCTGTTCATCGACATCGGAGACCTTGCGCGCGCGCTTGCGGAGGTGGCTCGAGAGCGCCTTCTTGTAGGCGGTATCGGTCAGCAGCCAGAGCGTCGCGCGCAGCGCCTCGGGGTCATCGTCGACGGGCGCCACACTCGAGGGCTCGAACGTCATGTTCTCGTCAAAGCTGAAGTCGCCCGACTCGGGCGCGCTGTCGAAGGTGTAGTCGCCGACGCGGACATCGACCGCGACCGAGCGCCCACGGGTGTCGCGGGAGCGGGTCACGGCACCGAAGCGACCGGCGACCTCGACGTCGCGATGTTCGATGAGGCGAAAGCCCACGAAGTAGGGCGCCTCGTAATCCTGAAACCGGAGCTGCTTCATCGTGCGGTCGAGCTCGGCGCGCAGCGCAGCCGTGACCGCGCCCGAGGCGGCGACCCCAATGCTTGGGGCGCTCGTCGCAGCGGCAGACGCACCGGCCGATCCGGCGGAGCGAGCCGGCGCTGCGCCGCACGACCAAGGACAGCACAGCAACGAGAGCGCGAGCGCGCGGGCGGGGGCGAAGCGTGCGGACATCTTGTCTCCCTGAGCGGGGGCCGCCCGCCGACTTTGGGCCTATGCTAAGCCGACCACGCTCGATAGCGATTGAAATCGCGCCGCTGAGAGCCTCGAATGCCGCCCATGACGCCGACCCGCCGACCCGCCGACTTTGGACCACCCGGCGCGCTGGCGAGTTCCCTTGGCCTGCGTGGGCACGAAGCCCTTTTCGACAGCGGCGGCCCCGTCACGCCCGACGCCCGCTGGTCATGGCTCGCGCTGCGGCCCGTCGCGACCTTGATGCTCGGCGCAGAGGATCCTGACCCTTTTGGCGCGCTGGAGCGCTTCGCGAGCGCGGGCGTCGACCCGGCCCGCTTTGATTCCGCAGCGGGACCGTGGCCGCTCGTGGCGTGCGCCCTGAGCTACGACGCCGGGCGCGCCTACGAGCGCTGGCCGTCCGTTGCGCGCGCAGACGTCGACCTGCCGACCGTCTGGGCGGCTCGATACGAGGCCGTCTACCTGTGGGACCGAGTGAACACCCGCGGCGAGGTCGTCGGGGTGAGCGACGCCGCGTGCGAGGCCCTGCTGCACGTGCTTTCATCGCGCGCACCCTCGACATCCCCGAGCGCTCATCTGGTCACAGGGCTTGCGCGAGCGACGCGAACGCAGGCGGAGCACGCCCGCGCCCTCGGTCGGATCCGAGACCACATCCACGCGGGCGACGTCTACCAGGTGAACCTCACGACGCGCTTCGCCGCGCCGCTCTCTCCGCTGGCCGATCCGACGCGCCTGTTTCATGCCCTCCAGGCCCGCAGCCCAGCGCCCTTCGCGGCGTGCATTCGACTCGATGATCGACGCGTCGTGGCATCTATCAGCCCTGAGCGGTTCCTGCGGTGGTGGCCCGATGGGCGCGTCGAGACCCGCCCGATCAAGGGGACTCGGCCGCGCGGCGCCTCACCCGAGGCCGACGCCGCGCTCATCGCTGAGCTGCAGTCGAGCGAGAAGGACCTAGCGGAGCACGTGATGATCGTCGACCTTGAGCGCAATGACCTCGGTCGCGTCTGCGAGCCGGGCTCGGTGCGGGTCAGTCGCGCGTGGGCGCTCGAGACGCACCCGACCGTTCACCACCTCGTGAGCGTCGTCGAGGGGCGCCTTGAGGCGCAGACCCGCTTGAGCGCTCTGCTCGAGGCGACGTTTCCCGGCGGGAGCATCACCGGCGCGCCCAAGCTCGCGGCGGCGGGGATTATCGACGCGCTCGAGCCGTCGCGCCGAGGTCTCTATTGCGGCGCGCTCGGCTACCTTGACGCCGCCGGTGGAGGCGACCTGAACATCGCGATCCGCACGGCGTGGACAGACTCATCCTTCGCTTATTACCAAGCCGGTGGTGGGATCGTGTGGGACAGCGATGCCGCCGAAGAGTGGGCCGAGACGCTGACGAAAGCGCGCGCGTTCGTGGACGCCTGCGCCGCGCTTACTGGTCCTGCCTAGACTTCTGCGCCTGCCACACGCCGCCCTGACGATAGTCCTCGTCGTAGCCCCATACGCCGTCGAGCGACATGCCGTCGCGGGCTACGCGGAAGACAGCTCGACCCTTGATCGGGAACACCGCCGCGCTTGCGTCGCCCGGCTGAATCCACTCGATCTTGAGCAGGTCGCCCACGAGCTCGCCGCGGACTGTGCCGTTGTGCTCCGGTCCGCGGGGATGGTCGTACTTGCCCGAAACCTTGGTGCCGTCTTGCAAGAGCTCCATGTCGCCGAAGTCGCGGCTGTACCAGCGGCCGTTCATGTTGAGGCCGGGGATCGCGGGACCCGGAGCCCAGGCCGCGTCTTCGACCTGCGCGCCCCCACACGCGGTCAGCGACGTGGCCGACGCGAACAGGGCGAGGCAAAGGGTGGCGTATCGAGCGAGGCGAACAGGGGCGCTGAGGGTCATGGGCGGTCCTTGGCGAGGGAGATAGAGCAGGCGAGCGTGTGCAGGGTGTGACAAAAACGCGCGCTCGTTTCAAGTCGCGCCCACGCGGTCGAGCAGCGCGCGCACGAGCCGCCCGTTCGCTGCGTGGCCCGCATCGAGCGCGGTGACGCAGACGGCCCGCGGACCTGGCAGCCAAGCAAGGTCGCCGAGCAGGTCGAGCGCCTTATGCCAGAGCGGCTCCGCGTCGAACCGAAGAGGCGTCTCGGGCAGCGCTTCGCCCGCGTCCGTCAGGCCGACGCAGCAGGTCGAATCCGCGCCCAGCGCCCGGCCGGCGGCGCGCAGCCGCGGCAACGTCGACACGAGCCCGAAGGTCCGAGCGCGCGCGAGGCGCGAACGCGTACCCGCCTCGCTCAGGTCGACGACCAGCCGCCCCCCGGCGACGCCCGGCCACGACGACGCGACCTCGAGCAGCGGCCACGTCGAGCCCGCGCGCGGCCGTGCGGTCAGATGCGCCGCGCCCACGTCGAGCGCGACGCCTGGCCAGTCCGACTGCCACGGACTGCGTGCGGTCACGGGCGCGCTGTCGCACGCGGACGGCTCAAGCGCCCGCAGGAACTCCCACGCGCTGCCCTCAAGGATGGGCACCTCGGCGCCGTCGACCGTCACATGGACGTCGTCGATGTCCGCGAGCGCGAGCGCGGCCCACAGGTGCTCAACAGTCGAGACGCGCCCTGAAGGGGTCACCACGCTCGTTGCCAGGGGCGCGTCGTCGTCGTGCTCCCAGGCCGCGCGTGACCAGCCGTTCAGGGTCCAGCCCGCGCCCGCTTCGGCCGGCATCAGCACAACCGCGCCAGGCTCCCCGAGGTGGAGGGTTCTCCCCTCGAACGCGAGCGGCCGCGTGATCGTACGTCTTGCGGGCGTCATCATCAGGCCACAGTATCGCTTTCCGCGTCGGCCGGCGCGCCGACCTGACCGGAGAGACCATGGACCGCTCCTCGTTGACCCTCGCGTTCGCGCTCAGCATCGCTGCCCTGACCTCAGGCTGCAGCGTCGAGGGTGGCTCGGCCCCGGAGGCCCCCCCCGACGCCGCGCCCCCGTCCGCGCCCGCGGACGCGCAGTGCGACGAAGTCACGCAGCGCGCCGTCCTCGAGGGCCCGTTCGACTGCTCGGCGCCGCCTGAGCTCATCGAGATTCAAGGCGAGACGCACCGCTACGCGATCTTCAAGTACGAGGCGAGCCACCCGCTGGCGACGGAGTCGCAGGCGTTCCCATGTGCGGCCTCCCAGGGCGACGCGTTCGAGGCGCCGGCGGAG
>CANLBD010000085.1 GCA_947488215.1 Myxococcales bacterium
GCGCTGAACCACGGTCCCTCCGGCCGTGCGCGTCCGATCTCCTGGGATGGCGTCGACGCGGCCCTGCGCGGCGCCGCGCTGGTCGTTCAAGCGACCTCGGCGGCGCTCTCCGCACCCGATGCGTTCGGCGACTTCAACTTGAGCGCCTGCGCACACCGAGCGGTCGCCCTCGACATGGTCTACCGCCCCACGGATACGGCGTTTCTCAGAGCGGCGCGAGGGCACGGCCTCAAAACACGCGACGGCCTCGGGATGCTGGTCGGCCAAGGGCTCGCCGCGTTCGAGCGCTTCACAGGTCTCAGCGCACCCCGCGGTCCCGTCGAGGCAGCGGTCCGCGCGGCCGCCTCGCTTGACACTCCGGGCGTCGCGTCTTAACACGACGGTCCCGGCCTGCGCGGCTGGGCCGTCCACGCCCTCGAGGGAGACCCATGTCGAACCGACTCGGTGAGCTGCTCGTCCGCGAGAACCTGATCAGCCTGACACAGCTCAAAGACGCCCAAGACGTCCAGCGCAAGTCCGGCGAGAAGTTCCAGTACGTCCTGACGAAGCAGGGGTTCATCGGCGAGCGCGAGCTCACGAGCTTCTTGAGCAAGCAGTACGGCGTGCCGTCCATCAACCTTGCCGACTTCGAGATCGACGAGGACATCATCAAGCTGGTGCCGCGCGACATGGCGTTGCAGCACCAGGTCGTGCCTGTGCAGCGAGCCGGCAGCTCGCTGATCGTGGCGATGAGCGACCCCTCGAACCTGCACGCCATCGACGACCTGAAGTTCCTCACGGGCTACAATATCGAGGTCGTCGTCGCGAGCGAAGAGGCCATCCGCAACGCGATCGCACGCTACTACGAGCAGAAGTCGAACATCGCGGCCCTCATGGAGGAGTTCCAGGAGGACCAAGTCGAGGTCGCCGAGACCGAGGCCGAAGAGGACGTCGTCGACCTCGAGCGCTCCAGCGAAGAGGCGCCCGTCGTTCGGCTCGTGAACTTGATCCTCGTGGACGCCATCAAGAAGGCGGCGTCCGACATTCACATCGAGCCGTACGAGAAGAGCTTTCGGGTGCGATACCGCATCGACGGCAGCCTGTATGAGATCCTGAGCCCACCGCAGAAGCTCAAGAACGCCATCATCAGCCGCGTGAAGATTATGGCGAATCTGGACATCGCAGAGCGGCGGCTGCCTCAGGACGGCCGCATCAAGATCAAGCTCGGCGGCGGGCGCGAGATGGACTTCCGCGTCAGCGTGATGCCCACGCTCTTCGGCGAGAAGATCGTGATGCGTCTGCTCGACAAGGGCAACCTGCAGCTCGACATGACCAAGCTGGGCTTCGAGCACAGCCAGATCGACGCGTTCAAGAACGCGATCGACCGCCCCTACGGCATGGTGCTGGTGACGGGCCCGACGGGCTCCGGCAAGACCACCACGCTCTACTCCGCGCTCTCCGAACTGAACAAGACGACGGACAACATCAGCACCGCCGAGGACCCGGTCGAGTTCAACCTGCCGGGCATCAACCAGTGCCAGATGAACGACGCGATCGGCCTCAACTTCGCGGCCGCGCTGCGCTGCTTCCTGCGTCAAGACCCCGACATCATCATGGTCGGCGAGATTCGAGATTTCGAGACGGCCGAGATCGCGGTCAAGGCGGCGCTCACGGGTCACTTGGTGCTGTCGACGCTGCACACGAACGACGCGCCCTCGACGGTCTCACGTCTGCTCAACATGGGCGTCGAGCCGTTCTTGGTGACCGCCTCGGTGAACGCGATCGTGGCCCAGCGCCTCGCGCGACGCGTCTGCAAGGACTGCAAGGAGCCGGTCAAGGTCACGATCGAGCAGCTCACCGACATCGGCGTGCCCCTCGAGAAGGCCAAGACCGCTCAGATCTTTCGCGGCACCGGCTGCCGAACGTGCTCGGACACGGGCTACAAGGGACGCGTCGCGCTCTACGAGGTCATGCTCGCAACGGACGAGCTCAAGGAGTTCATCCTGCAGGGCGTGTCGAGCGTCGAGCTCAAGCGCGAGGCCATTCGCCTTGGGATGAAGACGCTGCGGCAGGCCGCGATCGGCAAGCTGCTCGAGGGCATGACCACCATCGACGAGGTGGTCAACAACACGGCGGCCGACTGAGATGGCGAACCTTCACCAGCTCCTCAAGCTCATGGTCGAAAAGGGCGCGAGCGATCTGCACATCACGTGCGGCTCGCCGCCGCAGCTGCGCATCGACGGCCACCTGATTCCGCTAAAGACGGTCGCGTTGACGCGCGAGGACTGCCAGCAGCTCTGCTACTCATTCCTGACTGAGTCGCAGAAGCACAAGTTTGAGGAGACGTTCGAGCTCGACCTGAGCTTCGGCGTGAAGGGCTTGAGCCGGTTCCGCGCCAACCTCTTCATGCAGCGCGGCGCGGTCGCGGCGAGCTTCCGCGTGATTCCGATGAAGATCCACAGCTTCGACGAGCTGGGGCTACCGCAGATCGTCGGCGAGCTCACACACAAGTCCAAGGGCTTGGTGCTCGTCACCGGCCCCACAGGCTCGGGCAAGTCGACGACGCTCGCGGCGATGGTCGACAAGATCAACACCGAGAAGCACTTTCACATCCTGACCATCGAGGACCCGATCGAGTACCTGCACCCGCACAAGAACTCGCTGGTGAATCAGCGAGAAATCGGGGCCGACACGGTCGATTTCAAGACCGCGCTGAAGTACGTCCTGCGGCAGGATCCCGATGTGGTTCTGGTTGGCGAGATGCGCGATCTGGAGACGGTCGAGGCGGCCCTCACGATCAGCGAGACGGGCCACTTGTGCATGGCCACGCTCCACACGAACGGCGCGGTCCAGGCGATTCACCGCATCATCGACCTGTTCCCGCCGCACCAGCAGGCGCAAGTCCGCGCGCAGCTCAGCTTCACGCTCGAGGGCGTCATCTCACAGCAGCTGATCATGCGAGCGTCCGGCGTCGGCCGAGTCATGGCCTGCGAGATCATGATCCCGACGCCTGCGATCCGAAACCTGATCCGCGAGGACAAGATGCATCAGGTCTACAGCCAGATGCAGGTCGGCCAGTCGCGGTTCGGCATGCAGACGATGAACCAGTCGCTGTTGGGCCTTTACCAGCGCGGAGAGATCACGCTCGAGGACGCACTCGCGCACTCGAACGACATGGACGAAATGAAGACGATGCTGGCGGGCGGCAACACCGCGCACGCGCGCTGACGGCGCCATGCTCCAGCGACTTCGGGCACTGAACCCGCGACAGCTCGGCGCTGCCGTCGCGATGCTGACCTTCTTGGCGTGGTCACCCGCGATCTTGGGCGGGTTCGCCTGGGACGACACGAACAACCTCGTCGACAACCAGCGGCTGCAAGGCTGGGGTGCGCTCATCGAGGTCTTCAAGCACGACGCCATGTGGTCCGCGAAGATGGACCAAGCCGTGATCGCGACCTATCGACCGCTCTCGTTGGCGTCGTTCGTCATTGATTTTCAGATCTTCCGGGGCCACGCGTTCGGCTACCACCTGTCGAGTTTGCTGTGGCACGCCCTCGCGGCCTGGATCGTCTATCGGCTGCTCTCACGCTTCGTGAGCCCGCTCGAGGCTGCGGGCGTGACGCTGTTCTGGGCGATTCACCCGATCCACAACGAGGCGGTCGCGTGGATCAACGGCCGGTCGGAGATCTTCGCGCTGCTCTTCGGCGCGCTCGCCGCGTGGCTCGCGACGGAGCCGCGCGTCATGAATCGCCCGCTGGTTCGAGAGGGGGCCATTGCAGGCGCGCTCCTGCTGTCCATGCTCGGCAAAGAGTCGGGCGTGGTCTTTATGGGGGTCGCGGTCCTGCTCTCGACCCAAGCGCCAGAGCTTGAGGGTCAACCCCAGAGCGCGCGTTGGCGCCGCGCCGGGCAGACGCTGAGCGCTGCGGCCCTCGCGCTCGCGGCCTATGCTGTGGTCCGCGGTCAGGTCCTGACCGGCGGCGCGTTCCCCGGCGTGGACGCCGGCCTCGGAAAGCAGACACTCTCAGGCTTTGACGCTGCCGCCGCGATCATCCTGAAGTGCCTGAGCGACCTGCTCGTCCCGGTCAACCTCTCCGTGACGTACTTGTACCTGTGGGCCAAGGCGCTTGGCCCGGACCACAAGGCCGTCGCTTGGGCGTGCCTCGCCGCGCTCGCAGTCGCGGCGCTTTCGCCCCTCGCGCGGCGGCGCCCGCTCGCGACGTTCATGCTCGCGTGGTGGTTTGCGTCGGTCGTCCCCGTGGTGCCGCTCGCGCTGCGCGATTGGCCGGGCTTCTCGCGCTGGCTCTACTTGGGTGGCCCGGGCCTATGGGCCGGGCTATACCTGCTCGCCCGAGACGCGCTGCCCGCGCGCGCGCTCCGCTTGACCGCGGCCGTGGTCGCGTTCGTCTACTTTGTCCAGACCCAGCGGGGCATTCAAGTCTGGCGAGACTCCGGCACGCTCTGGGCACGCATGGTGGTCGAGCAGCCCTACGAGCCCTACGGGTGGCTCAGCTTGGCGGCGTGGCTCGACCGCAAGGGCGACTACGTGGGCGCTGAGAAGGCCGCGCTCCGTACCGGCGAGCTCAAGCCGCGCGGGCACGACCCGTGGGGCATTCTGGCAGACGCGCAGGCGCGCCAGGGCCGCTGCGCGGAGGCCACGCAGACGGCGACGGTCGACTACCCCGCGATGGGCCGCTTCGGCTGGCTCCAGTCGTCCATCGGGTATTGCTGGGAGAAGGCGGGCGATACGGCCCGCGCGCTGGAGTTCTACCGCAAGTGCGAGGCGGAGCAGGCCTACTGCAAAGCGCGTGTGCAGGCCCTCGCGCCCGCACACACGAGCGGCGCTCCGAGCACCCCGTGAACGGGGTCGGCCCGAGCCCGCTGCGCTGGGGCCTGTGCGTGTTCTGGGTCGCCTTCGCCGTGTGGGCGCCTTCCATCGCCAACGACTTTGTCTGGGACGACATCAACAACCTCGTCGACAGCGACCGCCTCAAGTCGGCGGACGCGATCTTCGAGAGCTTCGCGCACGACGCCATGTGGTCGGCCAATCTGCCGCAGGCGCCCGTGGGCACTTATCGGCCGCTGGCGCTCGCGTCGTTCGCGCTCGACCACTGGGTCTTTGGGCCGGCGCCGTGGGGCTATCATCTGGCGAGCGTGCTCTGGCATGCCCTTGCAGCGACCGCGTTCTTCGCAGCACTCCGCGCGCTGGGCCGCGGCGGTCCGGTCACAGTCCCGGCCGCTGCGCTCACGGCGATGGTGTGGGCGGTCTGGCCCACGCACGTCGAGGCAGTGGCCTGGATCAACGGGCGCTCCGACGTATTCGTCATGCTCTTCGGCGCGCTCGCGCTCGTCGCCGGGTGCGCGCCGTGGCGGGCGTGGAGGCGTGTCGCGGCGGTCGCCGGACTCCTCTTCACCGCGCTCCTCGGCAAGGAGTCGGCGCTCGCGTTCGTCGCGCTGTCTCCCCTCTTCGTCGGGCTCACGCGCGCGCCTGACCGACGCGTGCCGATCGACGGAGCCACGCTGCTCGGCGGGGGCATCGCCCTCATCGCCTGGCTCGCCGTCCGTGCAGCGGTGCTTGAGGGCGGTCCGGTCACCGGGGTCGCGCTCTCGCTGGAGACGCTTGCCGCGGCCCCCGCCGTGCTGATGCGCGCGCTCCAGGCATGGTGCGTGCCTGTCGACCTGTCCCTGACCCACCTGTTCACGTTCTACGAGTCGCTCACGGCCTTCGACCGCGTTGCCTACGCGGCAGCGCTCCTCGCAGCCCTCGCAGGTCTCGGGTTCGCATGGGCGCGAGGACATCGCGCGGCGGCGCTCTGGCTCGTATTCTGGTTCGTCGCCATCGCCCCCGTGCCCCTGCTCGTGGCGCGCGACTGGCCGGGGCTGAATCGTTGGCTTTATCTGGGCGGAGCCGGCTTGGTCGCGGCTGCGAGCGCGTTGTTGGGCCCACGCTTCACGCAGCGCGGCCCTCGAATTGTGCTGCTCTGCGGCGTCGCCATGCTGCTGGTGCAGACGCAGCGCGCCATCGCGGTCTGGCGAGACGACGTGTCGCTCTTCACGCAGATGGTCGAGGACCAGCCGGACGAACCCTACGGCTATGTCTCGCTCGCCGTCTGGCTCAATCGCCAGGGGCGCTATGGCGACGCGGCCCAAGTGCTCGATGCCGCGGGTCAACTGCGCCTGCGTTCTGCGACGCCGTGGTATCTGCTCGCCGATGTTCACGCGCTCCGCGGCGCATGCGACGAGGCCGTCCGCATCGTCGCTGAGCGCGCGGGGACGTACGCCCGCCCCCCCTATCAGCTCGCGAACACGGGCCTGTGCTTTGAGCGGCGCGGCAATTCAGAGGTCGCCGCGCGCTTCTTCCGCGCCTGCGCGACCTTGCACCCCGCCTGCTCGGCGGGGCTTGAGCGTCTGAACGCGCGGTGAGTGGTTGGCGCGCGGCGCGGTCGTGCTATCGTCTCGCCGCTGGAATGGCGCCAAGGGGGACGGGGTCATGACTGAGTGGGTCTGGGAAGGTCGCACACGCACCGGCGAGACGCGCAAGGGCGTGATGCAGGCCGACCAAGAGCGCGATGTCCTGCTCAAGCTGCGGCAGCAGAACATTCAGCCGAGCCGCGTCCGCAAGAAGGGCAAGGCCCTGAGCCTGCCGACCTTCGGCGGCGGCGTATCGGCCGCCGAGCTCGTCGTCTTCGTGCGGCAGTTCGCGACGATGATCGATGCCGGTCTGCCCCTTGTGCAGTGCCTTGAGATTCTGGGGACTCAGGAGCCCAACAAGACCTTTAAGCGCGTGATTCTGGACGTGAAGGGCAGCGTCGAGGGCGGCGCGACGTTCGCGGACTCTCTGAAGCGACACCCCGCCGTCTTCGACAGCCTCTTCGTAAACCTGATCGCGGCGGGTGAGATCGGCGGTATTCTCGACACGATCCTGAACCGCCTCGCGACCTATATCGAGAAGAACGTCAAGCTCGTCCGGCAGGTCAAGGGCGCGATGGTCTACCCCGTCGCCATCATGGTCATCGCTATTGGCGTCGTCGCCGCGCTGCTCAAGTGGGTCATCCCCACATTCGAGAAGATGTTCGCGGACTTCAACAACGCCCAGCTCCCGCTCCTGACGCAGATCGTCATCAAGGCCTCGCACTGGTTCCAAGCGAACTTCATCTTCGTCGTCATCGGCACGGGCCTGTTCATCTGGGGCGCCCGCAAGTTCTACGCCAGCGAGCGCGGCCGAGACATCTTCGACACCGTCATGCTCCGCGCGCCGATCTTCGGACCCCTGCTCCGCAAGGTCGCCGTCGCCAAGTTTACCCGCACGCTGGGCACCATGATCGCGTCGGGCGTACCCATCCTCGACGGCCTCGACATCGTCGCGAAGTCGGCCGGTAACAAGGTCGTCGAGCGCGCGATCTACTTCGTGCGCGACAAGATCGCCGAGGGCAGCAACATGGCGGACCCGTTGGCCAAGACGAACGTGTTCCCCTCGATGGTCGTCCAGATGATCTCGGTCGGTGAGAGCACCGGCGCGATGGACGTGATGCTGCAGAAGATCGCTGACTTCTATGAGGAAGAGGTCGAGGTCGCCGTCGGCAGCCTCACCAAGCTGCTCGAGCCCCTGATGATGGTCTTCATCGGCGGCATCGTCGGCACCGTGCTCATCGCGATGTACATGCCGATCTTCGAGATCGCCGGCAGCGTGAAGACCTGAAGCGCCCGTGACGCCCTCCGCGTCCGACGCAGCGGCAGCGGCGCCCTCCGCAGACGAGATCGTGCCCAAGATCCAGTGGCTCATGCTGCTGCGGGTCGCGATGGTCACGGTGCTGCTCGGCTCCACGCTCGTCATCAACGTCAGCGACGCCGACTTGTTCTCCGACCCGGGGACGCTCACGATCCTTGGCCTGATCATCGGGACATACGCCGCGACGATCGCTTATGCCGTCGTCCTGCCCAGGGTCCGCAACCACACGGCCTTCGCCTATTTGCAGCTCGTGGGGGACGTCGCGACGACGCTGGTCCTCGTCCTCCTGACCGGCGCCACCGAGAGCATCTTCGTCTTCATGTTCTCGCTCGTCGTCATGAACGCGGCGATCCTGCTCTATCGGCGGGGCGCGCTCATCCTCGCGAGCGTAGCCGCAGCGGTCCTCTGCGTCCTGTACCTGCGGAGCGGCTTCGGGTGGCTCGGCGGGACGCTCGTTCAGCCCGGAGCGGCGTCGCGTGGGCTGTTGCTCGCCGCGACGACCAACGTCTCCGCGCTCTTCTTGGTCGCGCTGCTCGCCGGGTACCTGAGTGAGCAGCTCCGCGACGCCGGTCGAAAGCTGGAGACGGCGAGCGCCAGCCTCGAGGACTTGAGAGCACTGAATCAGCATATCATCACGAGCATCCAGTCCGGTGTGCTGAGCTACGCGCTCGATGGGCGGGTCCTCTTCATGAACGCGGCCGCCGAGCGCATCCTCGGGGTCAGCGCAGAGCGTGTCGTACTCGGCCCTATCGGCGCGCTCTTGGGCGAGCTCGGTCCTCCTCAGGCGCACGCTCGCGCTGCAGGCGAGCGCGGCGCGCCGCTCCGCTGGGAGCAGCAGTACGTTCGCGCAGACGGGGACGAGCGCGTCCTGGGCATGAGCCGTTCGCCGCTCATCGACTCGGCGGGCCTCCACCGCGGAGACATCTTGGTCTTTCAAGACCTCACGCCGCTGCGCCAGATGGAGGACCAAATCCGGCGCACTGAGAAGTTCGCAGCCATCGGCAAGATGGCGGCCGGCATCGCCCACGAGATCCGCAACCCTCTCGCGAGCATCAGCGGCAGCATTGAAATGCTGCAGCGCGCAGAGAATCTGAACCAAACCGACCGACGCCTCATGGACATCGTGATGCGCGAGATCGACCGCCTGAACGGGCTGGTCACGGACTTTCTGCGCTTCGCGCGCCCGCGCGTCGGGCAGCTCGAGTCGGTCCGCCTCGAGCCCTTGCTCTACGAGGTCGTCGAGGTGTTCGGTTATCTGGGCCGCGAGTCCATGTCGAAGCGCGTCGATGTCGACCTGCTCGTCGGGCAAGGGCTTGAGGTTCAGGCGGACCCGCAGCAGCTGAAGCAGGTGTTCTGGAACCTGCTCAACAACGCGGCCGATGCCCTCAGCGAGGGGGGGCTCGTGCAGCTCGAGGCGCGCGTCGTTGGCGCCTCGGGCGCGCCGGATGACGGGGTGGAGATCCGCGTGGTCGACCACGGCCCAGGCATTGCCCCCGAGAACATCGCGCGCATCTTCGACCCATTCTACACTACGAAGCCGCGCGGCACGGGTCTGGGGCTCGCGCTCGTACACCGCATCATCGAAGAGCATGGGGGGCATGTGCGCGTGGAGAGCCAGCTCGGTCACGGCGCGACGTTCATCGTGTGGCTGCCAACGCCCGACCGCGCGCCCATTCGGCCTGAGCTGTCGCCGTGGGACTCTCTCCATTGAGCACCTCGGCCAACGCGAGCGCGCCGTTCGCCGCGCGCATCTTGGTGGTCGATGACGAGCTCTCGATGCGCGAGCTGCTTGAGATCTTCCTGACGCGGCTCGGACACATGGTCCAGGTCGCCTCGGACGGCGCGACGGCCGTGCGCCTGCTCATCGAGGAGGAGCCCTTCGACCTGGTGCTGACTGACCTGCGCATGCCCGGGGCGCATGGCATGGTCGTGCTCGAGCGCTCACGCGAGCTGCACCCGGACACCCCGATCATCGTGATGACCGCGTTCTCGAGCACGCAGACTGCGGTCGACGCGATGCGCATGGGCGCGTACGACTACTTTCAGAAGCCGTTCAAGATGGACGAAGCTCGACTGGTGATCGACCGCGCGCTCGACCGCCGGCGGCTCGTCGTCGAGGGGCGACGCCTCCGCGCTGCGCTCGACGACCGCGCCGGCTTCGACGCGATCGTCGGGCA
This sequence comes from Myxococcales bacterium, assembly GCA_947488215.1. Lineage (GTDB taxonomy): Bacteria > Myxococcota_A > Bradymonadia > UBA7976 > UBA1532 > CANLBD01. The sequence continues at coordinate 9,883 of CANLBD010000085.1, forward strand.
GAGCAGAGCCATGACCGAGGTCTTCGACCTGGTGCGGCGCGTGGCGCGGACCCGCACGAATGTCCTCATCACGGGCGAGAGCGGCACAGGCAAGGAGCTCGTCGCCCGCGCGATTCACGAGCAGAGCGACCGACGCAGCGGGCCGTTTGTCGTGGTGAACTGCGGCGCGATTCCGGAGAACCTGCTCGAGAGCGAGTTCTTCGGGCACCGCCGCGGCGCGTTCACGGGCGCGCACGCCGACAAAGAGGGCCTTTTCAAGGCCGCCGCGGGCGGCACGCTCTTTCTCGACGAGGTCGGCGAGCTGCCGCTCCCGATGCAGGTCAAGCTCTTGCGGGTGCTGCAGGAGCGCCGCGTGCGCGCAGTGGGCGACATTCACGAGGTCCCGGTCGACGTGCGCGTCGTCTCCGCGACGAACCGCGACCTGGAGACCGAGGTCCGCGCGGGTCGGTTCCGTGAGGACCTCTTCTATCGACTCAACGTGATCGGGGTGCCCCTCCCCGCGCTGCGCCAGCGCGCCGGCGACGTGCCCCAGCTCGCGTTCCACTTCGTTCGCAAATACGCCGACGAGCATGGCAAGCCCATCGAAGAGATCGAGCACGAGGCCCTGCACGCCCTGCAGGCCTACCCGTGGCCGGGGAACGTGCGCGAGTTGGAGAACGTCATCGAGCGGGCCGTCGCGCTTGAGGAGTCCAGCTCGGTCACGCTGCGCTCATTGCCCGCGAGCCTGCGGTATCGACCGACCGCGGGGCCGCTCAGCGGCGCGACCCCTACGCACTCGCCCGGCGACGTCGAGCTCCCCGAGGGCGGGTTGGCGCTTGAGGGGTACGTCGAGGCGGTCGAGCGTCGCCTGATTACGCAGGCCATCACTCGGTCGGGCGGCGTGAAGAAAGACGCGGCGAAGCTGCTCGGGATCACGTTTCGTTCGCTCCGCTATCGGCTCGCGAAGCTCAACATGGACGCCGGCCCGGACGAACCGGACGCGGAGTGACGTTTTTTGTCACCCGTGACGTTTTTTGTCACTCATGAGCTCGGTGGGCGTTTTCTTGACATACACTTACACCGCGTCATTCTTGGACTTGCGTCGGTGTTCAGCTGCCCCGGTCCCGCATGAAGCGTGGCACGGATGCTGCTAAGCCACGGTGGCGGGGGGACGATGCCGGTGAGTGACTTGAGCGACTTACGACGCAGTTCGACGCGGGGCTTTACCCTCGTCGAGATGATGGTCGTCGTGGTCATCATCGGCGTTCTCAGCGTCATCGCGCTCTTTGCCTACCGCAAGTATGAGCATGCTGCGCGCAACGCTGAAGCCGAGCAGTTTCTGGGCGCCATTCGGGTGGCGCAGGAGTCGTACTTTCAGTCGTTCGGCCAGTACGCGGGCAACGCGAACCCCTCGCGCTGGCCGGTCAGCGTGCCGACCCTGCAGAAAGAGCCTTGGGACCCTGTCGGGGACGCGACGTTCCAGCAGCTCAACGTGTCGACCCCCGGTCGGGTCTGGTTTCAGTACATGGTGGTCGCGGGCCGCGCGGGCGAGAACCCGCCGGGCGGCGCGCCGTTCCGCCCCGGCGAGGTTGACAATCGCCCTTGGTTCTTCGCCGCCGCCTGCGGGGACTTCAACAACAACGCGAACGGCGCCGTGTGCAACACGCAAGCGACCGCCGAGGGGAGCCGGCTCTCGTACTTTGAGACGAGCTCGGTGCGCCCCGACATCGCTCGGTTCAACGAGGGTCAGTAACGAATGGCAACGCGCGCGGCTGGCGTATGGGACGCCGCCGCGGGATTCCGGCCCGCCTGATGGCGAGTCGATGTGACGAGGGAAGAAGGAGTGACGATGCTGAATCTGCGTAAGAAGGCGAAGGGCTTTACCCTGATCGAGCTCATGATCGTCGTGGCGATCATCGGCATCTTGGCCGCGGTCGCGATCC
>CANLBD010000086.1 GCA_947488215.1 Myxococcales bacterium
CGCTCGATGGACGGCATGCCGAGGGACCAGCCGAAGCCGACGACCGAAGGAGCCCCGCCCGAACTGTAGCCGAGGCGCAGGCTCGGGCCCATCCCATTGCGGCCCGCGGGAAGCTCGAGCGGAATCCCGTAGTTCATCAACCCCATCGAGAGCTCGGGCGCGACGTTCTCGCCGAGCCCCTCGAGCGAGCCCGGGCCCTTAGGGAGCTTCAGGCGGTTCGGCGAGACGCCGGACTTATCCTCCGCGTGTACCGCTGTGGCCATGCAGAGGAGCACAAGTAGGGTCGAGGAGGCGAAGGCCAAAGCGGCCATGGAGCGCTGCGCACGGGACAGGCAACGTTCAAAAGTTGGTCCATTCCGTGATAGCATGAACGCTTGCATCCCTGCTCAGGTCTTGACCTCCAGTTTTTAGGCCACCTCTCCGCACCCTTCAATACGGGAAAAACCTGAGCGCGCCGCCGCTCAGTAGCGGTAGTGCTCGGGCTTGTACGGGCCGTCGACCGACACGCCCATGTAGGACGCCTGCTCCGCGGTGAGCGTGGTGAGCTTGGCGCCGACCTTGTCGAGGTGCAGGCGGGCCACCTTCTCGTCGAGCTTCTTCGGGAGCACCTGCACGGTGCCCGTCTCGAAGCGCATGCCCGTCATCGAGTCGACGCCGTGGTTCGCGGCGTTCCACAGCGCCATCTGCGCCATGACCTGGTTCGTGAAGCTGTTCGACATCACGAACGCGGGGTGGCCGGTGCCGCAGCCCAGGTTCACCAGCCGGCCGCGGGCGAGCAGCGTGATGCGCTTGCCGTCGGGGAAGATGAACTGGTCCACCTGCGCCTTGATGTTCTCCTCCTTGATCTCTGGGTTGTTCTCGAGCCACGAGACCTGAATCTCGCTGTCGAAGTGCCCGATGTTCGCGACGATCGCCTCGTCCTTCATCGCCCGCAGGTGCGCGCCCGTGATGACGTCGCAGCAGCCCGTCGCCGTGACGAAGATGTCACCGAAGCGCGCGGCCTCGTCCATCGTCGTGATCTCGAAGCCCTCCATCGCGGCCTGCAGCGCGCAGATGGGGTCGATCTCGGTGATGTAGACGCGCGCGCCGAGGCCACGGGCGGCGTGCGCCGAGCCCTTGCCCACGTCCCCGTAGCCGGCGACCACGACGACCTTGCCCGCGACCATCACGTCCGTCGCGCGCTTGATGCCGTCGAAGAGCGACTCGCGGCAGCCGTATAGGTTGTCGAACTTCGACTTCGTGACGCTGTCGTTCACGTTGATGGCGGGGATGAGCAGCTTGCCCTGCTGCGCCATCTCGTACAGGCGGTGCACGCCCGTCGTCGTCTCCTCGCTCACGCCCTTGAGCTCGGCGGCGATCTTCGTGAAGCGGTCCTTGGACTGCGCGAACGAGTCCTTGAGCGTCTGGAAAACGACGCGGACCTCCTCGTTGGTCGCCGTCGCGGGGTCGGGCACGATGCCCGACTTCTCCATCTCGACGCCCTTGTGCACGAGCAGCGTCAGGTCGCCGCCGTCGTCGAGGATCAGGTTCGGGCCCTTGCCGCCCTTGAACGCCGTGAGCTGGAGCTCGATGTTCTTCCAGTACTCGGGCAGCGTCTCGCCCTTCCACGCGAACACGGGCACGCCCGAGGCGGCGATGGCGGCGGCGGCCTCGTCCTGCGTCGAGTAGATGTTGCACGACGTCCACGTGACCTCGGCGCCGAGCGCCACGAGGGTCTCGATCAGGACGGCCGTCTCGATCGTCATGTGCAGGCAGCCGGCGACGCGGGCGCCCTTGAGCGGCTGGGCAGCGCCGAACTCGGCGCGGAGCGCCATGAGGCCGGGCATCTCCTTCTCGGCCATGCGGATCTTCTTGCGGCCGAGCTCGGCGAGGGCCATGTCGCGCACGACGAAGGCGGGGAACTCAGTCTTCTGCTGCAGAGCGGACATCGACGACTCCTTTTGAGGGTCAGGTGTTCAGGGCGACCAGACTAACGAGGCGCCGAGGCACGACGCCCCGACGCGATTTGCCAGCTCAAGTGGGCGTCCGGCTCGCTCGCGGGCAGCGGGCCGGAGAAAGGGCTGACCTGGACGTCTTCCAGACCAGCCGCGTTCAGCCATCCCGAGACCTGCTCGGGCGGGAATCCAAGCCACACATCGGCCTGCGCCGCGCGCATGGCCTCGTCTTCGTGCGGCATGTAGTCGAGCACGATGAGCGAGCCGCCGCGGCGCAGCAGCCGCGCGCAGGCGCTCACCATCTCGGCAGGGCGCGCGGCGTGGTGCAACACACGCGCAACCAGCACCAGGTCCGCGCCACCGCGCCGCTCGACCTCGTCGATCACGGCGGCGTCGTCCACGCTGCCCTCGAGCTGCCGCACATTCGGCAGACCCAGCGCGGCCACCCGCGCCGCACAGCGGGCTAGCCGCGCGCGGCTGCGGTCGAGGGCGAAAACGCGGTCGTACAGGGGTGACAGCAGCGGCAAGAAGGCGCCCTCGCCCGCGCCCACGTCCACCGCGAGTGCGCGGCCGGGCAGCAGGGGCGCGACCACGCCCGCGAAGGCATGCGGCAGGTCGGCGTCCGGCAGGGCCACGACGGCCTCGCCCGAGGGCTGCGCCTCGAAGAAGCGCCGCGAGGTCTCCTCCCGCGCCGCGATGACCTGCGGCACGCGCGCCAGGCTGCCGTCCAGCGTGCACAGGCGGCGGCCCTCGCGCAGCGCGAGCGCGACCACCGAAGCGTCTTCGGGGCCGGCGTCGACCGCAGCCGACAGGAGCGTGCGGGTGCCCTCCTTGCGCGCGGCGAGCAGGCCCGCGGCCCGCAGCGGCTGGCACTTGCGGCTCACCTGCGGCTGGCTGTCTTGGGTCAGCTCCGCGAGCTCGCCGACCGTGAGCTCGTCCGCCGCGCAGAGCGCGAGCAGCCGCAAGCGGTCCTCATCGCCGAGCAGGCGAAAGAGGTCAGCGGTCGGCGTGAGGGGGTCGGCGGTGAGCACGAAACCACTCTATGCATTCATACGTAACGATGCAAAGAGTTTATTTCACGTCAGCGCGAGAGGGCTCTCCGCCGCGCTGTCTCAAGCTCCGTCGCGATCTGGTCAATGCCCCACACGGCGAACCGCTCGGGCAGCAGCCGCCGGTTGCTGGCCTCGCTCACCGCGAGCAGCTCCATGTAGCGCACCATGTCGCGCTCGCGCGTCGGCATGTAGTCCGCCACGGCCTGCGCCAGGTACTCAGCCGTGAGCTGAGCCGGCTTCTCCGCGAGCGTCTTCGGCACGACATCTGAGCAGAAGTCGTCCCACGCGAGGAGCACGAGCGCCTCAAGGTCGGCGGCCGCGTAGCCCTCGAGCCCCTGCAGGATGGGCAGCAGCGCGTTGTCGGGCAGGTCGGCGTCGACCTTGTGGCGTCGCACCTGCGCCCGCAAGATCGCCGCCCGCTCGGTCGCGTCCTCGGGGTGGAAAAACGGAATCTTGAGGTCGAAGCGCCCCGGCCGCTTCAGGTCGGTGTCGAGCTTGTCGGGGCGGTTCGTCATCATCACGAACACGATGCGGCCACGGTGGCTCGTATCGCTCATGAACTCCTTCAGGCGAGCCATCACGCGGCTGTTCACGCCGCCGTCCGAGTCGCCCCCAGCGCCGATGGACCGGTCGCCCTCGTCGATGATGACCAAGATCTCGCCGAGCCCCTCGATGACATCGAGCACCTTCTCGAGGTTGGCCTCGGTGCTGCCCACCCACTTGTCTCGAAAGTTCTTGAGCTTGATGGCGGCGAGCCCGCTCTCCCGCGCGAAGGCCTCGGCCACGAAGCTCTTGCCCGTGCCCATCGGGCCCACAAGCAGCACGCCCATCGGCACCTGGCTGCGGCGCCCCGCACGGATGTGGTCGGCGATCCGCATGAGCGCCGCCTTGATGGGCGCGTTCCCGCCGACGACCGAGAAGTCGTGGTTCGGCTCGATGACCTCGATGAGCCCCGCGCACTCCTGCTCGAGGATCTCCTTCTTGCGCTGCGCGATCGCCTCGACGGGCACGTTGACCGGCGCGGGCGAAGCAAAGATCTCACTCACGGTCGTCTGCGCGTCCACTGGGGCCAGCGGCGCTTGAGCACGCACGGGCTCGCCGAGCGAGAGCACGTCTTGAATCTGCCGCAGCTGCAGACCCGCCGTGATGCGCGTGAGCTGGTCGCCCTTGGCGGCGTCGAGCGTGGGCCGGATGTGCGCCAAGAAGCGGGCCCGCTCGACCGCGCCGGGCAACGGCACGTGCAGCAGACCAACGCGCGGGTTGCGGGTCACGCGCCGCGCCAGGTCCGGCAGTGAGCTCGTGAGCAGCATCACTACGTTGTCCGACCGCACGACCTCGTCCCACAGGCTCCAGCGGTGCAGCGTCGCCGCTGCGGTGCGGTCGTTGAAGCTCAGGTTACCCGCGGGGCCGTCCGGCGCGACCATCTCGGCGTAGTGCACAATCACCGCGCACGGCACGTCGCGCCGCACGAGCAGCGCCTCGAGCAACGGCAGCACCACCGCGGGGTCGCGCTCAAGAGAGACCTCGCGCGCGACGGCCTCACCGAGCAGCCCCGCCTTGGCCTTCTCGATGCCCACCCGCGCCGCGAGCCGCGCCTCGGTAAAGTAGCCCCCCTCGATGAGCACCTTGGCGGCGCGCTGTGCGTGCTCCGGCTTCGCGAACCACACACCGCGACCTGGATCGTAGTGCACGACCATCTTGTCGCTCGGCGCGAAGAACGCGTCGAGGAACTGCTGCATGCTCCACATGCGGCCGCCCGCGAGGACGCAGTCGTACACGTTGCCGTGCAGCACGAACTGCCCGGTCTCGGTCGTCAGGTAGCGGTCGCGGAGCGCGCCCATCCACTTGGGCAGGTCACTCGCGCGCGGCAGGTCCAGGGTCTTGTCGGCGCCACTCATCGTTCAGCTCCCGCCCCAAGAGGGCGTCGGTCGCGCCCCGCGAGGGCGCGGGTCAATGCTCAGAGCGTCTTGCCGCCGCCCTCGGTCTCACCGGCGGGCGTCGCGGTGCCGGCCCGCGCCGCCTTGAGCGCCGCGAGCTTCTGCTTGGCCTCCAGGTTGCCGGTCTGCTGCTTGATCTTGGCGAGCTTGCCCTCGAGCGAGCTCTCGCGCAGCTCGGAGTTCAGCTTGACCTCGCCCTTCACGCGGTCGGCGTAGTCGCGCACGTTCTGCAGCGCCTTGACCTCGGCGTCCACGGAGATGCCCGCGAGCTGGTCGTCGATCTGCTTGCGCGCCTCGGCGTCCTTGATGGTCGCCACCACGCGGTCGCGCTCACGCTTGAGCTTCTCGATCTCGCCCTGCACCGACCGCAGGCTGTCCTTGGCGGTCTCCGCCTCCTTCGCCGTCTCGTCGAGCTCGCGCGAGTCCTCGGCCAGCGCCTTCTCGAGCTCGGTCTGCTTCTCGAGGAGCACCATCGCGGCCTCGTCCTCGTTCTGCTCGACGGCGACCTCGACCTGGAGCTTGATCTCCGCCAGCTCCGTCTCGTGCTTCCTGATGCGCGTCGAGAGCTGCTCGCGGCGCGCGATGATGCGGCTCACGGCGCTCTTGAGCGCCATGTACTTCTCCGACATCGAGTTGATCGCGTTCTCGTACGCGATCTCAGGGTGCTTCTCCTCCATGCTCCCAGCGAACATCGAGAGGAAGCCCTTCCACAGGTTGTACATCCGGGCGACGAAGCTCATTTCACTTCTCCAGGGCTTGAGCGATTTGGGGGGCGGCGAGGCCCATCGAGGCGCCGATCTGGTGCACGATCTCCTTGTTCCAGGAGATGTGCGCGAGGCTGCGCAAGACGTACATCCGCGCCTTCACGTGAACGTCCTCCTGCGCTTCGGGCGAGAGCCCGAGCGCCGCGCCATACGCAGCGACCCGCGCGCGCTCGGCGTCCGAGTGGTTGCCGTCTGCGTAGATGAGTAGGTAGCAGGACGTGAGGAACGCCTCACCGACCTTCGCGCCACCGGCACGCAGCGCCGCCGCCGCCTCCGTGGGGTCGAAGCCCTGCGCGGCGAGCGCCTCGAGCGTGCTCGTGCCGCCCTCGCCCGCGTAGAAGTCCGTGATCAGGGCGCGCTCCGCATCGTGAATGCCGTCGACGTGCGCCAAATCCAGCAGGCCCCGCGTAATCCACGTCGCCTGCGCCTCGGTCAATTCAATGCCTTCGTAGAGCTCGTCCATCGGTTCGTGCCTCTCGTGCCGGTGGGCGGGGTCGGCGCAAGGCCACCCCGAAGTCGCGGCACCCTACCCTGCGTGCGCGCTCGGTTCAACGGCGCGGTTCATCCGGGGCATTTCAACTTGATCGGCGCTGCGGTTGTGCTACCGTTCTCGCCCTCAGTTACCCGCGATCTAAACTGGAGATGCGTCATGGCCAAGAGCAAGCGCGACAAGATCAAGCTCGAGAGCACCGCTGACACGGGGTTCTTCTACACGACCACCAAGAACCGCCGCTCGCAGGGCGGCAAGCTCGAGCTCAAGAAGTACGATCCGGTCGTGCGCAAGCACGTCGTCTTCAAAGAGACGAAGCTCAAGTGAGACCGCCGCGAGCCTCTGCGCTCGCGGCCGTTACGCACTGACGATGACGCGCGCCTGAGCGTTTGGGTCCTGCGTCACCGCACCGCCCTTTTGATTGTAGGCCGTCCGTCGACTTTCGACCGCCACAGCCTCGACCTCCGTCGAGAACTGCGCGCGGCGGGCGCGCTCGTAAGCGCCACCGGGCGATGACTTCGCCGGGTCTAGCCCTTCGCGCACGAACCGCTGCAGGCCGTCGCGCACGCGCTGCGCGGTGTCCGCCAGCTCCGCCTGAGTCGCCTCGGGCAGGTCTCCAAAGAGCGCGCGCGCCTCGGAGAAGCCCTGGTCGACGGCCTTCTGCATCAGGTCGGCGTAGGACTGACGCCCCGCCTCGGTGTCGCCATACGCGGCGAGCGTCTCACTCGAACCGTAGCCAGACAGCGCGAAGTCGACGATGCGACCCGCGGTGCGCTCAGGCGTGAACGCGGCGCGGAGCTTCTCGAGCACAGCTTCGGGCGTTGGCCCGAGGCCCGCTGTTTCGGGAGGCGGCGCGTCGAGCGTGGGCGGCGGCGGCGCCTCGACGTCGAACAGGTCCGCGAGCGCCTTGATGGAGAGCGCCGCCTCACGGGTCTCCTCACGCATCACGCCGTCGGCCCCGATGGTCCGCACAGACTGGCTCACCCTGAGCTCGATGGCCACGAGCGCGCGCGCCAGAGGCGTCGACTGGAGGCCTGCGGGGGCACCTGGCTGCGGCGCGCGGGTCAAGGTGCCCGCTCCGTTGGACTCGGCGCGGGGCGCGCGGCCCTTGTCAGCGAGGCGGGGGGCGACGGGGCGGCTCTCTAGGCCTGGGCGAATCGGCGCGGTCATCTCGGCTCTCCCTGGTTCTCCCGTAGACGGGGGCTCATCCGATACATCGACCGGATAAGACGGGACTGAAGCAGATGATGCGGGCAGCGAGTCGCTTTTGCCAGATCAGCCGTGCTGAGCCTCGAGCCAGCGCTCTGCGTCGATGGCGGCGGCGCAGCCCATGCCGGCGGCCGTGATGGCCTGACGGTAGGTGGGGTCGGCCACGTCGCCGGCGGCGAACACGCCCTCGATGTTCGTATAGGTCGAGGGTGAGCGCACGTTCAAGTAGCCGACTTCGTTCATGTCGAGCTGACCCTTGAAGAGGTCAGTGTTCGGCTTGTGGCCGATCGCGCTGAAGTAGCCGCCCACCGGGACGACGCGCTCGACGCCCGAGAGGACGTCCTTGACGCGGACGCCGGTCACCGTTGTGCCGTCGCCGAGGACCTCGAGCGGCTGCGTGTTCCAGTGGAACTCAATCTTGTCGTTCTTCATCGCGCGGTCCTGCATGATCTTGCTCGCGCGCAGCGTGTCTCGCCGGTGCAGGACGTGAACGCGCGTCGCGAAGCGCGTGAGGAAGTTCGCCTCCTCCATCGCGGTGTCGCCGCCGCCGACGATGGCGAGCTCTTGGCCCTTGAAGAAGAAGCCATCGCACGTGGCGCAGGCGCTCACGCCGCGACCCATGTAGGCCTCCTCGCCAGGAATGCCCAGGTACTTGGCCGTCGCGCCCGTGCAGATGATCACAGCGTCCGCGGTGTGCACGCTCTCGTCGCCGAGCCAGAGCTTGAACGGGCGCTGCGAGAAGTCGACGCGCTCGACGGTGTCGAAGTGGACCTCCAAGCCGAAGCGCACCGCCTGCTGCTCGAAGACCTGCATCATCTCGGGGCCTTGAATCCCATGGACGAAGCCGGGGTAGTTCTCGACCTCAGTCGTGGTCGTGAGCTGACCGCCTGGCTGGCTGCCCGTGACCATGAAGGGTTTGAGGTTCGCGCGCGCCGCGTACAACCCGGCGGTGTAGCCGGCAGGGCCCGAGCCGATGATGAAGATGCTGTGGTGGTTGGTCTGAGACATGGGCGCCTGCGTAGCACAGCCTCCCCAGCGCGCCAAGACGTCCCTTGACGTGCGTCAGAAGCCCGCAGCCGCGACGACTTGGCACGCGACGAGCGCGCACAGCACCAACCACTCCGTCACGGTCGCTCGCTCCTTCATGGTGAGTCTGACCCCGATGGCGGGGGGTCGATTGCACCGCGGCGGCGAATCCACCGCGCAGGGTCGACCAGCCCGATGCTGAGCGCGACGCCCAACGCAATGAGCGCACCGGCGAGCAGCGTATTGCCCGCGGGCAAGCGGTCGAGGACGAGCCAAGCGGCCGAGGCGCTCACGACCGGCTGGACGTAGATGTAGACGGCGACGACCGAACTGTCGGCGCGAGCCAGCGCGTAGGCGTTCAAGGCGTAGGTCCCGACCGTCGCGCCCAGGATGATGAAGGCCACAGCCACCCAGGTCGCGGCGCTCAGGCCACCCAGGGGCGCGTCAAGCAGCGCGGGCGCGGTCATGGGCAGCGCCTCAAGCGCGCCGAACGCGAACGCCCACGTGACCATCGCGGCCCCCCCCATGCGCTCCGCGAGCGGGCGGGCGAGCACCAAGTAGGCGGCGTAGGAGAGCGTATTGCCCACCAGCGCGAGATTGCCCCAGAGGGCGCGGTCGGACAGCGCGAGACCGTCCGTTCGCGCGAGCGTCAGCGCCCCGAAGAGCGCGATCGCCACGCCGACGAGCCGCGTGGAGCCGGGGCGCTCGCGACCGCTGACCCACGCGAGCAACAGCGTCTGTGCCGGGATGAGCAGCGTGAGCAACGCGGCGTTGATGGGGCCTGCGCGGTTCAGGCCCTCGGCGTACATGAGCTGGTTGCCCGCGATCCCGAGCAGGCCAAGGAGCGCGAGGGTGCCCCACGGCCGCCGCCCATTCGGGCCGCGCGGGGGCAGTCCAGGGCGAAACATGACGAAGAGCAAGGGCGTAGCGACCAGCGTCCGCAGGCCAATGAGCGCCTCGGGCGACATGTGCCCCATCACGACCGTCCCGAACACGGGCCACAGTCCGAAGAGCACCTGGACCACCAGCAACGCGGCGTAGACTCGGAGCGACATCGCGGCGCGTCATGGCATGGTCGGCGCCAGCGGACAACCCACGCCTGCGCGATTCGCTGGACAACGCGGCCGGGTTGGGTGAATCGATCCGCGAAATCCGACACAGGGGGGAGCCCAATGAAGTGCACGTCTTCTCGTCTGAACGCGCTCGCGGTGGGGATCGCTTGCGCCGCCCTCACGCTCTCGGGCTGCGGCGGGGCCGCGCCCAAGGCCGAGCCGCCGCCCGTCGAGGCGCGCATCGAGGGCTCTTACAACGGCCCACGTATCCGCGTCGCCGTCGGCTCGTTCAGCGAGCTCGAGGACACCAAGGCGCTGCTCGAGCAGCTCGGCTTCAAGGGCATCGCGCCCATGATCACGGAGCAGATCACGACCGGCCTCGTGAAGACGAACCGCGTGACAGTCCTCGAGCGGTCTCAGATCGGTAAGGTCATCGGGAACACGCAGCTCGAGAAAGAGTCTGACATGTCGAAGTACTTCGACCAGGGGACGACGGTCGAGGTCGGCAAGCTCGTCGGCGCGCAAGCCGTGCTCGTCGGCGTGGTGACCGAGTTCGAGCCGAACGTGAGCGGCGGCGGCGCCGGCATCGACGTGAGCAAGCTCGGCGGCGCGAAGTACCATCAGGAGAAGGCGGTCGTCGGCATCGACGTTCGCCTCGTGGAGCAGCAGACGGGCAAGGTCATCGTCGCGGCGAACGGCAAGGCCGAGGTCGACGCCAAGAAGTTCGACACCTCGGTCGGCTACCTGGGCATCGGCGCGAACATCGCCGCCTACGGCAAGACGCCGCTCGGCGAGGCCACGCGCCGCGCCGCCAACAACGCGCTGGTCGAGCTGGTCAAGGCCATCGAGACGATCCCCTGGGAGGGGGGGGTGCTCGATGTCAAGGGCCCGGAGAAGGTCTTTATCGACGCGGGTCAGGACCTGAACTTGAAGGCGGGCGATCGCTTCCGCGTCGTGCTCCGTGGCGACCCCATCAAGGACCCCGAGGGCAATGTCGTCGGCTATGACGACACCGAGGGGGGCATTGTCGAGCTCACGCAGGTCCAGGCCAAGATGAGCATCGCCAAGGTCATCGAGGGCGAGGGCCCCCAGAAGGCGGGCGACCGCGTCCGCCACGTCATCAAGACAAACTGAGTCAGGGCTGCGCCAAGCAGCGGTAGCGATGCAGCATCCGGTCTCCGAGCGCGTGCTCGTCCTCGGAGACCGTGTAGAGCCATCGCCCGCCGTCGACATAGCCAATCGCCTCGCCTTGCAGCTCGGACGCCGCGGGCACGAGGGGGGTCGGCACAGCCAAGTCGAGTCGGTCGAGGCCGCCCTCGGGTGCGAGCGCGTACTCGAAGACGTGCCCGTAGGTGCGAATGGCCAGCTTGTGGCCGAGGGGGTGCAGGCTCGCACCCGTGACCACGCGTTCGCCCGCGACGGGCGGCGCCGGCACCGTGAGGTCCGCGACACGCTCAAGGTCGACCGCCTGCCCATTCACCAGCGGGCCCGGGTGCTTGAAGACGCCTGCGCGCCCATATTCGAGCTTCTCGATCAAGTAGAACGAACGCCCATCAGGGGCGACGACGAGGGCCTCGCTGTCACGGCGTTCATCCACCCAGCGCACAGGGAACCGCAGCACGCGCCCCGAGACAAGCGGCGGTGAGGCGACGTCCGGAGCGACCTCAGGCTCCGGCACGACGTACACGACGACCTCGTCGCGGTTTCGGCGGTTGTTGCCGATGTCAGCGACCCACAGACAGTCACCCACGCCGCTCGGGCAGGGGGCGGTCGCGATGTCCTCGAAGTCGACCGCCATGACGTCGAGCAGAAAGAAGCGCATGAGCCGCGCGCCGTCATCGCGGACGGCGAAGAGGCGCGAGGCATCGCCGGAGTCGTTGTGCAGCCAGAGCACCCGTCGGTGGAGCCGCGAGCCCGCCAAGCCAGACGCCTCGCGAATGTCCCGGTCTTCGAGCGCGCCGGCGTCGTCGGGTGGCCCGAGGCGGCGTCGACAGTCGATCGGCTCCGGGCGGGGCGGCGGGGGGGCGGCGTCGACCGGCGGCGCGATGTCAACCAGGGGCGCGATATCGACCAGCGGCGCGATGTCAATCAGCGGCGCAATGTCAACCAGCGGCGCAATGTCAACCAGCGGCGCGGCGTCGACCAGCGGCGTGGTATCCGCAGGCCGCGCCGCGTCGACCGGCGGCGTGGTCTCCACGGGCCGCGCGGCGTCCACCAGCGGCGCGACATCGACATCGACAGCGACGGGCTCGAGCTGCGGGAGCGGCGCGCAGGCGCTGGACAGCGTCCCCCAG
>CANLBD010000087.1 GCA_947488215.1 Myxococcales bacterium
CGCGGACGCCGAGCGCGCCTTCAGTCTGGGCGACTCGGCTCGGGCTGAGGCGGGCTTTGTCGCGCTTGAGGCGCTCGGCACCCCCGAAGCGCTTGGACTGGGCGCGTATCGCCGCGCGCAACTTCGCCTGCGCGCGAACGATCTTCGAGGCGCAGCGCAGCTCTTCGAGCGGGCGCGGAGCGTTGGAACGCCCGACAGGGCTGCGCTGGCCGAGCTGCGCCTCGCCCGCCTGGACATCGAGGCGCTGAGTCAAGAGGCGCGTGGCCGAGAGCGCCTGCGGGCGCTCGTCGAGGCTTGGCCCTCGACCGGGGCGGCAGACCGCGCCGTCAAGTATCTCGCACTCAAGCGCACGCCGGCGACCGAGCGCGTTCGGGGTCACGACTGGGAGACCGCGCGCTGGCTCGCCGAGGTGAGCCAGCGCACGACCGGCGAGACAGTCTCAGACAACGCAGCCTTCTGGAGCGCCTGGGTTCGCTTGCACAGGGTCGGTGATATCGGGGGGGCGCGAGATGCCCTGCGGGCCTTCGTGTCGGCGTACGGCGGTGTCAGCGCGCTCGCAGACGACGGTTTTTGGCTGCTCGGGGCCATCGAGCGCCGTCAGGGTCGGTTCGACGCCGCGGTCGCGACCTACGAGGCCTTTCTCGCTCTGAGGCAGACCGCCGGCTCACTGCTTGGGCCGTTTCGCAGCAAGCGACTCGATGACGCGGCCTACTTGGTCGGTGCAGTGCACTTTCATGATCGGGGTGATCTGGAGGCCGCGGCGAGGGCCTTTGAGCGACTCTTGGCGGAGTTCTCCACCTCGACTTGGCGCGACGACGCGCTCTGGGCCCTCGCCGGCGTTGCCCACCTGCGAGGGGACAAAGAGGGAACGCACGCAGCGCTCGAACGGCTCGTTTCCGAGCACGCCGACTCGCGGTTCGCAGCGCTGGCGCGGGCGGCGCTCGATGGGCAGGGCCCGACGCTGGCCCGCTCACCCGGGAGCATCAACACGGGCCTGCTCGATCCGCGCAAGCCTGGTGAGGCGCTGTGATTCGCCTCGATGGCGTGACCTTAGTGCGTGACGGCGTTCGGTTGCTGGACGACGTCTCGTTCTCGGTGCCGACCGGCCAGGCCCTCGCGCTCATCGGCGCGGGGGGCGCGGGCAAGTCCCTTGTCCTCAAGTTGGTGTGCGGGCTGATTCGGGCGGATTCGGGGCGCGTCTTCGTGGATGAGGACGAGGTCAGCGCGTTGGACGAGGTCCGTCTCATGGCTGTGCGACGCCGGATCGGGATGGTCTTTCAGAACTACGCGCTGTTCGACTTCGTCGACGTAGGCGAGAACGTGGCCTTCCCGCTCCGCCAGTGGGGGGACCTGAGCGCGGCGGAGATCAGCGCGCGCGTCGAGCGGCGATTGTCTCAGGTCAACTTGACGGACGCGACGCGCAAGCTCACGTCGGCGCTCTCCGGAGGCATGAAGAAGCGCGTTTGCCTCGCGCGGGCCACGGTGCACGATCCGCCCATCATGCTGTGCGATGACCCGACGGCGGGGCTCGACCCCGTCACGACGAACCGTATCTTCGCGCTGCTGGCCCAGCTGCGTGCTGAGAACACGGCTACGGCGATCATCGTGAGCCACGAGGTCGAGGCCCTGCGCCAAGCCTGCGACCGTGTGGTGCTGCTCGAGCGGGGTCGTGTCGCCTACGATGGTGCGATGTCCGACGCTGCGCAGAGTGAGCACACCGGCCTGCGCGCCTTCTTTGAAGCGGGCGTCGCACTATGAGCGACGCACTATGAGCGACGCTGTCGCGCGACTCGGCGCGGGCGCGATCGCGCTCGCCGAAACTGTGGGCGCGCTCGCGATGTTCACCACGCGGGTCGCGCGCGCCGCGCTCCGGCCGCGCCTCGACCGCTTCGAGACGTGGCGCATGCTCTACCGCGTGGGCGTCGAGTCCCTGCCCATCGTGGCGACGACCGCGCTCTTCGCGGGCGCGATCGCGGTCGTTCAAACGGGCGCAAACGTGGTCAAGTTTCGCGCCTACGAGGTCGTCGGCTGGGCGTTCGGCTTCAGCGTTTTTCGGGAGATCGGACCGCTCTTGGTGGGCCTGATGTTCTCGGGGCGGGTGGGCGCGAACAACACGGCGCAGCTCTCGACCATGCAGGTCACCGAGCAGGTGGACGCCCTGCGCGCGCTCGCGATCGACCCGATCGAGTACCTGGTCTTGCCCCGTGTGCTCTCGATGGTGCTGATGATGACCACGCTCGCCGTCATCGGGAACGCGTTCGCCCTGGTTGGCGGCATCGCGACGAGCTGGGCGATGCTCGGCGTTGACCCGTGGGTCTTCTGGAACAGCTTCGCGGAGTACGTCACGCTCACGGACTTCGCGAACGGCGTCATCAAGGCCGCGGCGTTCGGCCTCGCCATCTCGCTCGTGAGCTGTCACTTCGGCCTCGCCGTGCGCGGCGGCGCTCTGGGCGTGGGGCGTGCCGTGAACTCAAGCGTCGTCGCGTCCGCCATCAGCATCTTCGTGCTCGACTACTTCATTACGTGGATATTGAAGTGAGCGCGCTCAGGTTCGCGTGGGATGAGGCCCGAGGAGTCGCTCGCCTGCTCGCTGACACCGCGCAGGCGCTCTTGCGCGCTCGGCCGCCGGCCGCGGTGGTCTGGGCGCAGGCCTTCGACGTCGGGAACCGCAGTGTCTTCTTTATCCTGGTGACGTTGGGTTTTCTCGGCGCGATCCTGAACTTCCAGACGGGCTTTCAGGCGCAGCGCATCTTCGGGGATACATCCCTCATTGGCGCCGCGACTTTGCCGATTCTGGTGCGGCAGCTCGGCCCGACGCTGGTGGGCCTGATGGTCGCGATTCGAGTCGGCACCGGCATCGCCGCAGAGATCGGCAGCATGGTTGTCACGGAGCAGGTCGACGCGCTCCGGATGTGCGGCGCCGGACCCGTTGACTACCTCGTCAAGCCCCGGGTCTTGGCCGGGCTCATCGCGGTACCTGCGCTGTGGGTCATCGGGACGGGGGCTGCGTGGATGGCGGGCCTGTGGGTCACGCACCTCGCGTTCCAGACGAACCCGGCGACGTATGTGAACCTGGACCTCACGCGGGGCGCAGACATCGCCGAGGGGCTCTTCAAAGCGGTCGTCTTCGGGATCCTCATTCCCGTGATCGCGGCGCACAGCGGGCTGCAAGCGCGAGGTGGCAGCGAGGGCGTCGGGCGCGCGACGACCCAGGCGGTCGTGAGCGCGAGCCTCGCGGTCATCGTGCTCGACCTGCTGATCGGTGCGGTCGCGTTCGGGCTGCGCGGCGGAGCGGGCGCGTGATCGAGTTCGAAGACATCCACAAGGCCTTCGGCGCTCAGAAAGTGCTCGACGGGGTCTCGCTCACGGTCTCGCAGGGCCGCATCGTCTACATCATCGGCAAGAGCGGTGCGGGAAAGAGTGTGCTCGTCAAGCACCTGGTCGGGCTCGTCCGTCAAGACAGCGGGCGGATTCGATTCGAGGGCGAGGACATTACGCACTTCACCGAGCGTGACTTCTTCGGGCTGCGGCGACGATGCGCGATGGTCTTTCAGCACAGCACCCTCTTCGACAGCATGACCCTGGTCGAGAACGTCGCGCTCCCCATTCGCCGGCACTTGGGCGCGACGCAGCGCGAGGCGCTCGAGCAGGCACGCGAGAAGCTGGCGCTCGTCGACATGGCCGCGCTGAGCGACCGCCTTCCAGCCGAGGTTGGCGATGGTCTGCGCAAGCGTGTCGCCATCGCGCGGGCTCTGACACTCACGCCGCGCTACATGGTCTTCGACGAGCCGACGACGGGCCTCGACCCCGTCAACGCCGTGCGCGTCGACCGCCTCATTCGGGACCTCAGCGACCGAACGGGGGTGACCAGCGTGGTCGTGAGCCATGACCTGCGCAGCATCTTCGGCGTCGCGGACCGAATCGTGATGTTGTATCAGGGCAAGGTGCTCCTCGACGGCACACCCGCTGAGTTCCGAACATCGCACGACCCCGTCGTTCGACAGTTCGTGACGGGCGCCGTGGAGGGGCCCATGGCGTTGTAGAGAGAGGAAACCGTGAGCGAGCGAGGTCTGCAAGTCCGAGTCGGCGCGCTGGTCTTGGTGGCGTTGGTGCTGCTCGCGGCGTTCGTGCTCGTCCTCGGACGCTTCTCGGTGGGCACGCAGCGAACTTACTTCGTGGAGCTCGCAGACTCCGGCAGTCTGTTGAAGGGAGCGCCCGTCAAGATCGCGGGCGTACGCGCCGGTCGAGTGGAGCAGGTCGAGTTCTTGGTGGCCCGCGACGCCCGCCGTAGCGAGGTCAAAGAGGGTGAGGCGCCGGTCGTCAACGTGCGCCTCAGGGTCGCGATCGATGACACGATGGCGGGTGCTGTGAGGACCGACTCGGAGTTCTTCATCACGACCCAGGGCGTTCTGGGTGAGAAGTACCTGGAGATTGTCCCGGGTTCGAGTCAGGCCGCCGAGTGGCCCGAAGGCGCCTACATTCGAGCGCACGACCCTGCGCGCCTCGACCTGCTCTTCAGCCGGGCGAGCGCGATCCTCGACAAGGTCGAGCAGGCGCTCTCGGGCATTGATGGCGCACAGGTCGGGGCGCTCCTGCAGAACGTGACGCGCCTGACAGGTCACCTCGACGATGCGGTGGTCGCCAATCGCGCCCACATCGACACAGTGGCCTCGAACGCAGCCGCTGCGTCCGGCGACATCGCGCTGCTCGCCCGCGCGCTTCGCGAGGGCGTCGGCTCGAGCGCACGGGTCGATGACATCGTCGGGAACGTGCAGCAGGTCAGCGACACGCTGGCGACGAACGCCGGTCCCATCGCCGACACCGCTCGACGCACTCTGGAGCGGGTGGACGGCACTGTGGCCACCGTCGGCGGGCTTGTGGAAAAGCACCGCGACGGCCTCGATGTGGCGCTCGGCCAGCTTGGGCCGATTGCGACAGACGCGCGGAGCGCCACGCGCGATGCGGCCGCGGTCGCTCAGGGAATCGCGCTCGGTCGTGGTACCGTCGGGCAGCTTCTGGTCGACCAAGAGATCTACGATGACCTCAAGGAGATGCTGCGCGACTTGAAGCGGCACCCTTGGAAGATGCTGTGGAAGGAGTGAGGCGATGATGAGCCTCTTGGCCTTGTGGATCGCGCTGGCTGAGCCCTTGGGCTTCGTGATGCCGCCGTCGGCGGTCATCATTGAGAGCGAGCGCGTGGCTGTCTCTTGGAACGACGGTGACAGTTTTCGTTTCATGGAGGGCAAGTTCCAGCGCCAGCAGGTTCGCCTGATGGGCTTCAACGCGCTGGAGAGCTACGGCCCTGTGCACCGCTGGGGGAGCTGGACGCCCTTTGAGCTCTACAAGGTCACGAAGGCGGCTACGCGGTTCGCGCGCAACCACGTGTGGCACTGCCAGTGGGACGGCAAGAAGGACCACTACGGCCGGATGCTCGTCTACTGCTCAGACTTGGTCGAGGCGATGGTCCGCGAGGGCTACGGGCACGTCTACGCGCTCAAGCCGCCGGTGGACGAGAAGCTCCTCGCGCTCCAAGCGGACGCGATAAAGCGCAAGGTCGGGTTCTGGGAGAAGGGGGTCCCGAAGGGCATCGTGACCAGCCTCCACAGCGTGAATGAGCAAGGCGGCAGCAAAGACAAGACCTACAACCGCATCATCGACACGGTGACGGGGCTCTCCAAGGAGCACCGTCACGAGGCCGTCTACGCAGCGTGCGAGGAGGTCTGCCACGATGGCTCGTGCCTCATCTACGTGCCCTTCGAGAAGCGCTATGGTCCGGACCGCGAGGCCTGCCTCCGCACGCGCGACCTGTGGTGAGGCGCGAGGCGGTTACACCTCGATGACGGTCGCCACGCCCTGACCGACGCCCACGCACAGCGTCGCGACGCCGAGGCCACCGCCGCGCGCCCGCAGCGCGTGGATCAGCGTCGCCAAGACGCGCGCGCCCGATGACCCGAGCGGGTGTCCGAGCGCGATCGCGCCCCCGTTGACGTTCACACGCTCCGTCCCGAGGCCGAGGTCTTGCAAGACCGCGAGCGACTGGGCAGCGAAGGCCTCGTTCAGCTCGAAGAGGCGAACGTCGTCGATCGAACGACCCGCGCGCTGGAGCGCCTTGTGAACGGCAGGCACCGGCCCGATGCCCATCACTCGGGGGTCTACGCCCGCCTCGGCGGCCGCCTTGAAGTGGGCGAGGGGCTCAAGGCCGAGTGCGCGCGCGCGCTCACCTGACATCAAGACGAGGGCCGCGGCGCCGTCGTTCAGAGTGCTGCTGTTGCCCGCGGTGACTGAGCCGCCCTTGCGGAACGCGGGGGCGAGCTTCGCGAGGGACTCCAGCGTGGTCTCGGGGCGGGGCCCCTCGTCGCGCGACACAACGAGGGCAGGGCCCTTCTTCTGTGGAATCTCGACGGCGCAGAGTTCGTCGTCGAACGCGCCGCTCGACTGAGCGGCGAGCGCGCGCTGGTGGCTCAGGAGCGCGAACGCGTCCTGTGCTTCGCGGCTGAGGCCATACCGCTCGACGAGGTTCTCGGCGGTCTCGCCCATCGCCTCGAGCGGAAAGAGCTTCTCCAACGCCGGGTTCGGGAAGCGCCAGCCCAGCGCGCTGTCGTAGACCGTCACGTTGCCGCTCGGGAACGGCCCGTCCGCCTTGGGCATGACCCAGGGCGCGCGGCTCATGCTCTCGACACCGCCAGCGACCATGATCTCGGCGTCGCCACAGGCGATCGTGCGCGCGGCTACGTTCACCGCGCTGAGGCCGCTGGCGCACAAGCGGTTGACGGTGAGCGCAGGGACCGCGTGCGGCAAGCCCGCGAGGAGCGTGGCCATGCGCGCGACGTTGCGGTTGTCCTCGCCCGCCTGGTTCGCACACCCCAGAACGACCTCGTCGACCTGGTCGCCCTCGAGGCGGACGCGCCGGAGCGCCTCCGCGACGACGCGCGCGGCGAGGTCGTCCGGACGTACACCCGAGAGCGCGCCTCGGATGCGGCCGATCGGCGTTCGGACAGCAGAGACGACGACGACGTCGCGCATCGTCCGCCTCAGCCTCGTCCGCCGTCTTCTTCCATCTCCTCTTCGACCTCGGCCATCGCCTCGTCGAAGAGCGGCTGCAGCGTCTCGAGCTCATCATCGCTCAGGTAGGCGGCCTGGTCGCCATTGAGCGCTACGGCGTAGAGGGGGGGGGGCATCGGCATCAGGAGCCAGTAAGCCTGGTCGCCCCCGTCGAGCTCACCGAGCTGCAGGAAGGTCTCGGGCTCGTCATCCTCGCCCTCGATATCGAGCATCGGCGAATCGGCGTAGACCTCCTCGGGGAGCTCGCCGGAGAGGCGGATCTCGGAGCCCTTCAGCGAGACGGTCACGCCCCACGGCTTGAGGAACGCATCGATCTCCTTGCGGAGCGCCTTGAAGGTGTCGAGGTCGGCCTCGTTCAAGGCCTCGCCGTCCTCACCTTCCTCGGCGTCGTCGACCTGGAACAGGTTCACAGTCGGCACGGGCGGCGTGATGAGCGCGTACGTGCGCCCCTCATGCTCAAGCTCGAGATAGACCTCCATGTCGAGCGTCTCGTTCGTGTCTTCGTCCTGAATGAAAACGATACGCCGCGCTTCCAAGTTGGCGTCCTGCTGATCGCTCATGGCGGTCTTCCTCCGGCCGATTCGGCCATACGTTGCGGGCGGAGACTAACAGCAAGCGGGGCCCGCCGCGCAACCTGAGACTCTTCGTTCCCGCGTCGACCATCGGCGCTTTGGGTTATCCTGAGCCTCATGAACTCAAGACATCCGGTGGTCCTCGCTGCCCTCGCGTTCGGCCTCGTGGTCGGGTGCTCGGACGACGGAGCGCCGAGGCGCGTAGTCAACGTCGATGCCGCAGCCGACGCCTCGGTGGGCGACGCGCTCTCGGGCCTCGACGTGGGGCCGCCCGCCGCGCTCGTCGACGCGTCGGGACCCGATGCCACTTCGCCGGACGCTGCGCCGCTGGACGCTGCGGCGCCGGACGCGATGTGGCTTCGCCCTCCGCGAACCGCCGTCGAGGTCCGAACAACGCTCGCAGTCGCTTCGTCCACTGCGGGTGAGGGGAACCGCGTGACGTGTGAGGCCCTCGACGGAGACGGCGAGCTCGTCGAAGGCGTCACCCCACGCTTCGAGGTGCGGCCCGCCCAAGGGTGGCGAAACGCGCGAGAGGCCGATGGCGTCGGGCTCGAAGGCGCCGTCATCGGGCAGCGTGCGGGCGAGTATGCGGTGACCTGCGTCATCGACGCGTTGGGTCTGCGAGACGCCACGCCCGCGCGGTGGGACGTCTTTGCGGGGCCGGTCGCGCGGGTCGCTGCCGTCGTGGAGCCGAGCGCGGTTCCGGTCGACGAGCAGAGGCGGGTGCTCTGCGTGGGCTTCGACGCCGAGGGCAATCGGGTCGATGTCAGCGACGCGACTGTGCGTGTCAGCCCGCAGCGGCCAGACACGCGCGTCGACGGTGATCGCCTCGTGTTCGAGCGCGCCGGGCGATACGTGGTCGCGTGTGAGGTCCCGGGGGCTGCGGAGGCGGGCACCGCCGAGGTTCAGGTGCTCCCCGCGGAGCCGGACGCGATCACGGTCGATGTCTCTCCGGCGCGCGGCATCTATACCCTCGGCGAGGTGGCGTCGCTGGCCGTTGCTGTGACGGACCGTTTTGGGAACCTCTTGCCGGAGACGCCGCTCATCGTAACGGCTGATCCCCCACTTCCGCTCTTCGGTGACGCGCGCTTCCGGTTGGCGGCCCCCGGGGTCTACACGCTGACCGCCTGCGTTGAAGGGCGCCCGCCAGAGGCGCCGCTCTGCGCGTCTCGCGCTGTGGTCGTCGACGACGGCGCGCCGACGATCCGATGCATCAGCCCGTCGAGCGAGCCTCAGGCGCTCGGCCGTGTGCGCCTCGTCGGACAGGTCGCAGACATCCTTGGGGTCGAGCGGTTGACGGTCGGCGGCGCCGATGTCGGCATCGACGCGGAAGGACGTTTTGAGGCCCTCGTGCCGAGCGCGTGGGGGCTCAACGTCGTCGATGTCGTCGCGACCGATGCTGCGGGCCACAGCGCGAGCGCCTTCTGTGCGTTCTTTGCCTCGAATGACTGGGTGCCCGAGGGGGCGCCGCTGCCGGACGCCCTGCAACTCGCCCTCGCGCAGGGGGCGGTCGACGACGGACCGCCGGCGCAGCCCGTGCGCAGCCTCGCCGATCTACTCCGCGCTGTGATTGACGCGCCCGCCTTGCTCGAGACGCTCGATGGCGCGCTGCGCGCCCGCAACCCGGTGCTCCCTCGCGCCTGTCGACAGAGCCTCTTCGGCGTCTGCGTCCTCTCGCTGGGCGCCGAGTATCGCGGCCTCCGCGTGCGCGGTCCGAACAGCGTGACGATGACGCTGGTCGACGACGGTCTGCGGCTCCAAGCGCGCATCTCAAACCTCGAGATCGACATCCGCCTCCTCGGCACGTTGACGAATTCGGGGACGCTGTACGCCGACAACTTGGACATTGACTTGACCTTTGGGCTCGGACTCGAAGGCGGGCGACCTGCGCTGAGCGTGCGCGCGATCGACGCTGTGCGCGTGGGGTCAATTCGGAGTGATTTCAGCGGGTTCCTCACGGGAGGGCTGCTGGACCTCGTCTTCGGCGCGTTCGAGGGCACAGTGCGCACGACGCTCGCAGACGCCCTGCGCGACTACCTGCGGACTGAGGTCGACGCGCTGCTGACGGGCGTCCTCGCGGGGCTCGATGTCTCCGCGTTCAACACGGCCGTCACCCTCCCGTCGTTCAGCGGCGGCGCGCCGGTCGATCTCAACATCGGCTTCGGGATCTCTCGCCTCACCTCGAATCCACAGCGCCTTTTGCTGGGGATCGCCTCCAGCGTCTCGGGGCCGGTCGCGCTCGCTGCGCCCTTTCCCGGCGTGCCGCTGCCCCCGGGCCCGGTCGCAATCGAGGTGCCTCTGCCGAGGGCGGGCGGGGTCAGCGTCTCGGTGGGCCTCGTGAACCAGCTCCTCGTCGCGGCGTGGCGCGGCGGCGCCTTTGATGTGAGCGACCCCGAGGCGCTCGCTGGCGCGCTGGGGGCCGGCGCAGCGCTCACCCTGTCGCTGCCAAATCCCCCTGCGGCCATCGGCGAGAACGGGCCCGCGGCGCTGCGGCTCGACTTCGGTCCAGCGCTCGTCGCGCTCCGGGTCCCGGGGGTCTTTGACGACCCGATTCACCTGGAGCTGGCCGCGACGGCGCGCGCCGCCGTCAGCCTCGGCGAGGGTGCCACGCTGACCTTTGGGGGCGCGGAGGGGATCACCGTCGAACGTCTGGCCCTCAAGTCACCGGACTTGCCACTCAGCGCTCAGGCGCGCGCCACCCTCGAGCGCCTCATGACCCGCGTCGTACAGGGGCTCTTGGACACGGCGCTTAATGGCGCGCTGCCCACCCTGCCGGTGCCTGACTTCGCGCTCCCCCCCTCACTGGAGCAGTACGGAGTGCCTCCCGGCACGCGCCTCGGCCTGAGGGGGCTCAACCTCTCGGGGACGCCCTCTCACTGGCTCGTGGACGGGGAGTTTGGGCAATGAATCGGGTCACTTACGGTCTCTGCCTCGTGTTCGCGCCCGCGCTCGTCGTGCTGAGCGCATGCGAAGACGAAGCGCCTCGGCGCAGGCGCAGCGCCGCAGATACGGGCGCGGACGTCGGTGTTGTCGACGCGTCGGCGGACGGTGCGCCGTCACCCTTCGATGGGGCCCCGCGAGCGGAGGACGCCACCCCTCGAGTCGACGCGGCCACGCCGGACGCAGAGCCTCCGGCGCCGCCTCCGGTGGGTTGGGTCGAGGTCACGCTCTCGCCCCGTCGCCCCGTCTACGGGCCCGAGGACGAAGTCACAGCGAGCGCGCGCGTCTTCGCCGTCACGGGCGCCCTCCTCGACGCCCACCCCGTCACCTTCGACGCTGTCCCTGCGGGGGTCACCTCAATCGACGCGCTCGGGCGCGTCGATTGGTCGACCGAGGGTCCCGGTGTCGTGCGCGCCTGCACGGCCGACGCGGTCTGTGGAGAAACCGCGTTCTGGGTCGATGCCGGGCCTCCCAAGTTGACCATCACGGCGCCGGAGACCGGCACCGCGCTCGGGGGAGACCAGACCTCAACGATTCGTGTGCGCGGCAACGCGGTGGACTCCAGCGGTGAGGTGGTCGTCCGCGTGAACGGCGAGGTCGTCGGCGTCGAGCCGAACGGCGATTTTCTCCTCGATCTGCCCGCCCGCTTCGGCGTCAACCACGTCGAGGTCACGGCGGACGACGGCGTGCGGCGCCCCCCAACGCGGGCCACCCGTGATGTCCTCTGGGCGCCGCGGTGGGTGCGCGCCGAGGTGGACCATGTGACGCTGCCGGGCGCGGGCGCGCTGCGACTCGACCAGTCGCTCCTCGATGGGAATCAGCCGCTGCCCGTGCTCGACGCAGCGCAGGTCGCGCTCCCCGACCTCGCCTCTCTCCTGACCGCGGCGTTGGCCCTCGCTGAACCCGACGCGCTCCTGCCACAGGGGCCGCTCTCCGAGGGAGACGTCCTGCGGCTCTCGATTCAAGGCGTTGAGCTCGGCGCGCCCGAGGTCGAGCTCCGGGTCGTGCCTGAGGGTCTTGAGCTGTTCCTGCGCCTCGGCGACA
>CANLBD010000088.1 GCA_947488215.1 Myxococcales bacterium
CCCCAGTCTGACGAACACAGGTCTCTGCGAGGACGACCTCGCTCGCGCGCTGCGGCCGCTCACCTGCGGTCAGGCCTCGCGAGGTCGTGACCAAGCGGTGGTGCCCCTCCAGCGACGGCGCCGCCTGACGCAGCACGATCGCGAGCGCGTTGATCGGCACCGCGACGATGACGCGCTCGCTCTGGTCGAGCGCAGCGCGCAAGTCCGCTTGGGCAGTGACGCCCGGCGGGATCTCGGCGACGACGCTCGGTTCGCCGACCAAGTCCACCAGCGCGCCCGACGCCGCCAGACGCCGCGCGAGCGCCCGACCCCACGCTCCATTCCCCAAGACGACCCAACGCTTCATGACCGCCCCACTGTGAGCGCGCGGCGCAGCGTCTCTGCCCACGGCTCGAGTCGATTCCCGTAATAAAACAGGAGCTTAGGGTCGCCAACGAGGACCGCGTCGCCCCGGAGTTCGAGCGCCGGGCGCAGGTGGTAGGACTCGAAGCTCCGCACCGCCTCGCGGACAATCTCGGCCATCGGCTTCGAACGCACGCACGGGTCGAGCCGCAAGCGCCCCGCGTTCTCCAGGCGGGTGAGGGCGGCGCGCGCCCAGTCACCGTCCACACAGAGGTCCGCGAGCGCATGGGGGTCGCCGCTCGTCGTCCGGAGCAGCGCAAACAGATCGAGCCCCGGGGCGATGCGTCGCTCACGCTCAAGGCACAGCCACGCGACGAGCTGAGTCGGCAAGATGATGGTGTCGCGCTCGAAGGCGCTCGCCACCGCTCGCCCAAGCATCCGCGTGTACTCGGCGTCGCGCTCCGGATCGTCGACGGGCTGACCCTCGCGAAAGAGGTAGCGCTCCCGCCTCAGGGGGCGCCCGTCGGGGCTCAGGCTCTGACCTTCCGCATCGAGTGGGTTGCCGAACATGTCCATCGGCGCGCAGAACCTCAAGGTCACCGATGTGTCCAAGCGCAGCACACGGGCGGTGTAGGCCGCCAGTTTGGCGAGGGTTGAGAAGTCGTCGTCCTCGGCCAAATAGTTCGCGCGCCCAGACTCTTTGAGCCAGTCCTCGACGAGGCTCTCCGCCTCCAGAACGAGCGGGTAGTTGATCGTGACGGGCACAACAAAGATCGGCCGCGTGTCCCCGCGACGCAGGCGCTCCGAGGTCGCGCTCAGCGCGCTCCCGAGCAAGCCCAGCTTGAGGCGCTGCTCGATCGCGCCCGACCGACTTCGCGTGCCTCCGGGGAAAAATAGGCTGTGGTAGCCGCGTTCGAGCAGGACCTGAGAGTAGGTCTTGAGGACCTCTTTGTAGAGTGTGTACTTCAGCCGTCGATCAACGCGGTATGCGCCGAGGTTCCGCATGAAGAACGCGATGACGGGGTTGCTGAAGAGGTTCTTGCCGGCGCCGTAGGTGACGGGCGGCAGCCCCGCCTCCGTCAGCGCCCACCCGAGCACAATGCTGTCCATGTTGCTCGAGTGCGTGGGGACAAAGACCAGAGTTCCTCGCCCGGCGAGCGCCCGGATGTGGTCGATGTCGCCCTCGATGCGAATCCGCTGAGACAAGTCGCGGAGCGACTCAGCGCCCTCCCCCGCGATCAGGTCGCCGCCCTTGAAGAGCGTCCCAAGACCCACGGGCAGAACCCGCGTCGCGACATCGTAGACACGACGGTCAAAGTGGCCTTGAACGTCTCGGACGATCTGCACGCATCGCGTGTGCACTTCGTCACGCAGCTCGTCGGCGTTCATGCGCGTCAGGCGGCGGGCGAGCCGGTGCCACGCTTCCACTGCGGCGCGGTCCCGACCAGCACTCTGCTCAAGGCGCCGAATCTCGTGGTATGCCGCGTCGTTCAGGACGAGCTGCCAGCTCCGCGGCGGATCGACGCCACCGAAGCTCTGGAGGCCGACGAGGCTGCGGTCGACGGTCTCACGCTCGATCTCGGCGCGGTGACGATTGAACTGAAAGATGGGCGCTTGCACCCGGCGCACGTTACACGCAGCGAACCCCGGTCCGCATGATAGATTCGCGCGCAATGATGGGCCCTACCTATGCGGAGATGGCCGCGCCGGGTCGTCTGCCCAGCAGCGTCCGGCGCACGGCGGCGATGGCTGCGCGCGATGCGCCTGAGCACGCGACGGCGTTGTTTGCGACGCACTGGTACTTGCTCGATGGCAGCGTGCACGCGCTGCCGCTCCCACCGGGCCTCGTCGGTCCTGGGGTGTCCGCCGTGGTCCTCGCGAGCGACCACTTCGCGACGGGCTCCGTCCACGCGGGCGTCGCGTGGGCGCTGTGGATGGAGCGGCTGCTCAGCTCATCACCCGGCGACGCCGCGCCATCCCGCCCAGCAGAAGGTCCGATGGCGCAGGCCTGCGATTGGGTCGCAGCGCGCTTGGCGACCCCGTGGGGCAGCGGACGCCCTCTGGATGCGGCGGATGCTTGGGCCCCTTACCGGTACCATACAGCCGTGACCGCACGCGCCATCGACGCGGTCTTCGAGGCTTGGCAGCCCTCCGGTGCGCGCGTCGTGGTCTCAGGCTGCGGTTCAGCGGGCGCCTTCCTCGCCGTGGACGCGCTGCGGTCGGACGCTGCGTGGGTGCGCGTCTCAACGACGGGCAAGCCGCGCCCGACACGGGTCGAAGACCGAGCCGTTGCGACCGCGTTCATCGACCCCGACGACGCCTTGGCGTTGGCGCAGGTGCTCACCGGCGCGCCGGACCAGTGGACCTCGTGGGTGGGGCTCGACGCGGTCGAGGGTGCGGCCCTCGTAGGTCGCTTGGGTACGTCCACCTGCGCGCACGTGCTCGCCGCGCGCGCGGCCGTTCAACGCATGGGGCTCGGGCCCGGCGACGTTGTCGTCTTGGTCGCAGCCGATGCGCCGATGTCGCGGCCTTCTCCCGGCACGGTCGCCTCTGAGATCCAACTGGCCCGCGTGCGCCGCGCTCTGACGAACCAAAGCGCGGCGGCGTGGCTCAAGGGCGGCGCAGGTCCATCGGCGGCCTCAGTGGATGACAGGGCGCGCGCGCGTGCCCAGGCGGGCATCATCGATGCAGCGCTTCAGGCACGCAGAGGGGGCTGAACAGCGCGGGTCCGCCGTCGCCGCGCGAGTGCGCCGAGCGCCACGAGCCACAGGGCCGAACCCAAGCCCGGGCCCCGACCGCTGGCGTCACACGCGCAGCCTCCGCCCTCGCTGTCTCCCTGCGGCTCTCCGGTCGTCTCAAGCCCCGCGTCCAGCCGCAGGCCCCCCTGCGAGCCGCCGGGATCCGCAGGCTCAAGGACCGGATCGGCGGGCGGCTCGGCCCAGTCAGCGATGCACTGAGGCAGGTCCCGCACAACGCAACGCTGGCCGGGCGGACACTCGATGCTCGCGCAGCTGTCCCCTTGGCAGCGGCCATCGACGCAGCGCTCGCCCTCGCCGCAGGTCACCGGCCCGCAAGGGTCCTGCTGGCAGACGCCCCGCACGCAGACCAGATTTCCGGGGCACTGGAAGCCGCCGCAGTCGTCGTCGACACACGCGCCGTCTTGGCAAGCCTCGCCGAGAGGACAAGAGACCTCGGCGCAGCTTCTCACGCAGGCGCCGCCACGGCAGAACTCGTTGGGCCCACACCCGCCGCAGGGGTCGGCCTGACAAGCGCCGTTGATGCAGGCAAGGCCATCTGGGCAGCCGTTCGTGGTGCAGTCACCCACGTAACAGCGCCCGTTCAAACACTGCTGGCCGGGGGCACACGCGATGTTCGCGCACGGGTCAGCGCAGACGCCGACCTCGGGGTCACAGGTCTCGCCGGGGGCACAGGAGACCTCGAAGCAGCGGTCGATGCAGAGGTTCCGGGCGGCGTCACACTGGGTCCCCGGCTCAGCGCACTCATTGTTGTCGCACTGTCCAACGCACTGCCCCGACAGGCAGACGTACCCCGCATCGCAGGGCTCACCCTCGTCGACCTGGAAGTCGCAGTTGTTGTCGACGCCATCGCAGACCTCGACCAGCTCACCACCCGCGCAGAAGCCGCAGGCATTTCGTGTCCCCTCATCGATGCGACCGTCGCAGTCGTCGTCCTCGGCGTTACACACCTCGTCCGTCGGGGCGTTGTCGGGCACGCAGTCGAAGAAACCGTCGACGCAGACCTGATGCCCGAGCCGACACGCACCCGGCTGTCCAGTCGCACAGAACGACGGCGCGATGGGCTCGCCCGACGGGGCATTGCAGGGCTCAGCGCACGCATCGCCCACGCCGTCTCCGTCCGCGTCCGCCTGCGCCGCGTTGGGGACGGTCGGGCAGTTGTCACAGACATCGCCCAGGCCGTCCCCGTCGCGGTCCCCCTGGTCGGGGTTGCCGGTCTCGGGGCAGTTGTCGTCGCCGCCGCAGCTCTCATCGCCATCGACGTCGATGCAGGCGCCGCCGAGGCTGCGCTCAAGCACGAGGATCGCAAACGCCGTCGACGACCCCTGCGTCCAGCTGCCGGGCTCAAGCCACGAGCCGTCCTGATTCTGCAGGTCGACGAGCGACTTCGCGAAGTCGTAGTACCAGCCGCGCGGCTCCTCGGGGTAGCCCTCGTTGGCAGGGTCGCGCTCGCCGCCGATCGCCGTGCTGTTGACCCCGCCCGCGCTCGCTGCAGAGACCTCGAACGCTTTCGCGGCCGCCCACAGGTAGTAGTAGTAGCTCTGTGGAAAGTCGGGGTTGATGTGGTCCCGATAGCGGAAGTTCCCTTGGAGCCACGTCATCGCGGACTGCACTTGGCGGTCCTCGACAGGACGGCCTGCGAGACGATACGTCCACACCCCAGACGCAGTCATGGAGCTCGTCCCGGGCCGCCCCGTGCCGCTGCGATACCAGTGGCCGCCATCGCCGCCCTTGGTGTTGTTCACGAACGCAACGGCGTTCGGCAGCGTGCCCGAAGACCCCGGCGCGACGACCTCGGCCGCCGAGAGGCCCGCCATCGCGAACTGGGTCGTGGACAAGTCCCCCTCGCCCTCGGGCGCGTCGTAATTCCAACCGCCCTGATTTGAGCCGAAGTTGCCCTGGTTCTGGACGAGCCCGGAGACGCCGTTCGCGATGCCTTGCGAGACGCGAATGCCTGCGCCCACATCGTCCGGCCCGCCGGAGTGCAGATAGACCGAGAGGGCCATCAGAGCCGAGCCCGTGTAGTAGCTCTGCGCGATCGTGCCGTTGATGCCCGGCTCGAACTGCAGCATGAAGCGGACCGCGTTCTGGACGATGCTCTGGTCTTGCGGAGACATCCCCGCGAAGCCCACCTGCGGCGCGTTCCAGTCAGCGCTCGCGCGCTTCTCGAGGAAGCAGAGCGTCGCCAGCCCTGTGGACTCGCCGCCGCCGAAGCCGCCGTCGCCCTGCTGCTGAGCGCGAAAGTAGTCCAGCCCTCGGTCAATCGACGCGTTGACGATCTCGCCAAATGGCGTTGAAAAGGCGAAAGCCACAGACGGCCACGCGAGCGCCACGACAAGCCCGACTTGAACTTTCATACCCTCTCCTCTCACGGCGCTGGCGCCGCGGCGACGGGAAAACTCGACAAGAACACCGGCCGTCCGTTGAGCCAAACATCGAGGCGCCAGGTTCCGGCGGACTGCGCGGGGTAGCTGCGCGTCCATGCCCACCAGCCGCCCTCGTTCAGGCGGACTTGGTAGCGGTGCCGCGCGCCTTCGGGCTCCGTCCAGAGCCAAGTCGCCTCGACCGCCGGGCCGTCTTTGACCATGACCGTCGCAGCGAGCGCGTCGCGCTCCGCAAACGCCAAGCGTTGATTGTCGCGCCGGCACACCAGCAGGGCTTCGAAGTCGTTGTCGAACATTTCATTGCAGCCGACGACGTCCTCCGGGGTGTGGAGAAAGACACCGCGCAGCCATGCGGGGCCCTCGGCCGGCGCCGCTGGAGGCATCAGGTCGATCGGACCGACGACCTGCTCCCACGCCAGCGCCGACGCGCGGTCGAAGCGTCCGCCGAGCGCATTCGGCGAGCGAGCGCCGTCGGCGACCAGCACCACTGCGACAGGCGCGTCGCCACCCCGGACCAGCCCCGCCCACGCACGACCGCGGAAGGTCGGGCCCTGCAGGTTCGAAATCCAGACCCCGTCGGGCAAGTCGTTTCCACCGCCCCCTGCACCCAATGCGCGGTCGAGGAGCGCGCGCAGGTCGTCACTCAGCGCAGCGTCGCCGAGCGTGCGCGCCTGAAGACGCGCGAGGACATCTCCGAAGCCAGCCGCCGTGACGGTCGACAGGCCGTCGGCTTCGACCGCCCGCCAGGCGTCGAACTGCTGAAGGTCGGTGAACGCAGGCGCCTCGGCGAAGATGCTCGGAACGAGCGCCCGCGCATCGTCTTCCCGCAGCAGCTTAGCAAGGGCGCGGCAATCGACAGTGTCGAGCCGCGGGTCCAAGCGACCTGCGTACGCCCGGTCGAGCTCACACGGGCTCGCGTATCGGCCGATGCCCGGCGCTTCGAGCGTGTCGATGTATCGCTGAACGGCGGCGCTGCCACCAACGGCGCGGACGAGCAGCTCCTCCGCGGTGACATCCCCGCTCAGCAGGGTCAGGGACGCGAGGCTCGACAGCTTGAGCATCGCCCCCGCCTTGGCCTCCGACGTCTCGCTCGCGCCGCCCGCTCGGTAGTCATCGAGCGAAAAAAGGACCTCTGTGTCCGGGCTGAGGCTGCCCCCTTGGACCTGCTTGAGGTAGGTCGCGGCAACGAAGAGGCGGTGAAGGCCGGCGCCAGGCATGCGCTCATCTGCGCCATGCGCGACCGTGCCTCCGTTCGTCAGGTTTTGCACGTGCAGGACGAAGCGCCCGTCAACCTGCCGAATCTCGGCCAGAAGCGGCGCGCTGGGCGCCTCGGGGTCCGATGGCGGCAACGCATCGACGGCGGTCACGTCTGGCTCGGTGGCGGCATCCTTGGGCGGGGCCGCGTCGAGGCCCGCGTCGCCGCCCGCGTCGCGCTCTTCGGTCGAGCTGCCGCCGTCCGTGAGTTGGTAGCCCGAGACCGTGACGTCGTCGACGTCGCACGCCGCGAGCGCGACCATCAGCGAACTCATCCACGCGAAGCGACTCCCCCGCATCCTCGCCACCTCCGAGTCGCACCATCGCAGAGCCGCCGACTATCGCGCAACCCGCCGACTGCCCGCAGTGACAAGGATTTCCGCGATGCGCTGTCGACCATCGGCGTTTCGGTTGATCGGCCGCGGCGCGAAGACCGTCCGGACCCGCAGGCGCCGGCCGCGATAG
This sequence comes from Myxococcales bacterium, assembly GCA_947488215.1. GTDB lineage: Bacteria > Myxococcota_A > Bradymonadia > UBA7976 > UBA1532 > CANLBD01. The sequence goes on from CANLBD010000088.1 coordinate 7,202, forward strand.
AGCGCGCGGGTCTCGGGTGTGTCTGAGTTGGAGAGCACGCCGTACGCGAGGCGGTCACCGACGGCCTTGAACGTCGACGCCAAGCGCGCCTGGTCCTCGGGTCCGAAGAAGCACCCGTCGTAGGCGTTGAAGCTCGAGGTCTCACTCAGAGGCCAATAGGGTGGATCGCAGTAGACGACATCGCCGGGCTCAGCGAGGGCCATCACGGCCTCGAAGTCGGCGTTCACGACATGCGCGCACTTGAGCAGCTCGGAGACCGCGACGAGGTTGTCGACATCGAGCGCGATGGGCCGCTTGTAGGCGCCATATGGGACGTTGAACTGTCCCTGCCGATTGAGCCGATATAACCCGTTGAAACCATTGCGATTCAAGTAGAGCATCCGCGCGGCGCGGTGCCATCGGTCGAGGGTGAGCGGCGCGATTGCACGGACGCGATAGTAGCTGTCCGGGTCCTGGGGCCACGTGTCGAACGCACGGGCGACCCGCAGCGGCGCCTCGCGCACGGCACGCCAGGTCTCTGTGAGCTCGCTGTTGCGGTCGGCCAACGTGGCGCGCTCGATACGCCCACGGCGGGCAAGCTCGATGAAGAGCGCCCCCCCTCCGAGGAAGGGTTCGATGTAGTGCGAGATGCGCCGCTTCGGCAGAACGCTGAGCAGGTCATCGAGCAGACTGCGCTTGCCGCCTGCCCACTTGAGGAACGGGTGGACGGGTCGATGCGCCTCTGGGGCCGGATGCAAAAGGCTCTGAGCGCGCTTCGAGTCCATCGGGGCGGCGATACAGGACGCCCGCGCAAGGTTCAAGGGTCACGATCACTTTGTGCGATCAGACCGCCGTGACTGTGACGGAGAACACGGCCTCGTCTTGGGCGACAAGCGCGCAGATCTCGGGCGTGGGCGCGCCGACGACGTGAATGCGAGCGCAGGCGGCCCGGCCACCATCGAAGATCGTGTTCTGCATCTCTTGGACGTTGATGCCACCCTGCCGGAGCGCGCCGAGCACGCCGGCCAAGACACCCACCCGATCGGCGTGCCGAACGACGAGGACGTGCGTCGCCCCGGTCCGGGCTGCGAGGTTGACGCAGTTCGGAATCGGCTGTCCGGCGCGATAGCAGCCGACGATGCGAACAACCTCCTCCGCAACGGCGTCTTCGGCCTGCTGCGTGCTCGCGCCGATGTGGCAAGTGCCGAAGACGGAGGCCAAGCCCCGCAGAGGGTCCTCGAACTCCCCCTGCCCGGCAGTGGGCTCGGCGTCGAAAACATCCAAGCCTGCCCGCAAGCCGCGGGCGCTGAGCGCGTCCGCGAGGGCGTCATGGTCGACGACCTCGGCGCGTGAGGTATTGACGAAAAGCGCCCCCACCGACATCGCGTCGAAGACGCTCGCGCCAATCCGCCGGCGCGTCTCAGGTGTGAGCGCCAAGTGGACGCTCACGGCATCAGCGCCTTGCACCGCGGCCTCAGGGCTCTGCGCCCACACGACGCCGAGCGCGTCCGCCTCGCTGGGCGTCAGCCGACGCGACCACGCGGTCACGTGCATGCCGAACGCCTGCGCGAGCCGGACGACGTCTCGGCCGATAAGGCCGAGGCCAAGCACCGCGAGCCTTCGGCCGCGCAGGCCACGCGCGGCGCCGAGCGACTTCTTGTCCCACACACCCGCCCGCAGGCTCGAGACGTTCTCGCTGATTCGGCGGTCCAAGTTCAGCAAGTGCGCGAATGTGAGTTCAGCGACCGCCGCCGCATTCTTTCCGGGGCAGTTCGCGACATAGACGCCGCGCGCGCTCGCTGCGACGAGGTCAATGGTGTTCACCCCGGAGCCTGCGCGGACGATGAGTGCCAGCGATGGGGCGACGTCAATCTCGGCTGCGGTCACACGAGTGCTCCGAACCACCAAGACCTCGGGATCGAGCTCGGCGAGGCGCGCGGTCAGCGCGCCGCCCCCCAAGCCAGTCTCCGAGCGAACTTGGGCGCCGAGGTCCTGAAGGCGGCCTGCAGCGAAGGGGGCGAGCTTATCGGCGATGAAGATGCGCATGCGGAGACTCTACCGCGTCCCTCACAGTGGTGACAGCGATCAGTGTTTTCACTGACCCACCCACGCATTTTTCTCAAACCTTGCCGTAAAGCCGCCGAAACCAGGGGCATGAGCACCCCGAACAGCCTGCCCGTTTTCCTGGTCGTGCACGCCGACAACCAAGCGCGCCTCGCCGCGAAGCGTGCGCTGGAGCAGGGTCAGCGCGCCCAGGTGGTCGTTGTCGCGTCGCCCGAGGCGGCCCTTGAGCTCCTCGCAGGCGGGATCAGCGGCCTCGCGGCTGTCCTGCTGGCGACCGAGCTGCCCGACTTCGGCGCGCGGGCCTTTCTCGACGGGATGAACATCCTCGCCCCGAAGCCACGTCCCTTCGTGCTCGTGTTTGGCCCGAACGCAGACGCAGACGCTCTCGCCGACCTCGTCGAGGCGGGGGCGAACGCCCTGATCGAGAGCCCGGTCTCGCTGCGCCAGGTCGTCTCGGAGTTGGTCGCGCTCAAGCAGACCGGGCACTCACCTGGGAGCGACGCGCTCAACAACGGCGCCGACCAGCGCGCCGAGGGCGAGCGGCGTCGCGCCGCCGGCGATCCGAACTGGCGTGACCGAATGATCCGGCTCGCGTCCACGACGCGCTCGAAGAACGGGGACTTCCGCAAGAATCGTCTCATGGCGCTGCTCGCTCAGCTAGACGGGCTCGCCGAGGGGCGGCTGACGCAGGACGAAGCCGACGCGCTGCTCGCGATGGCTCGGAATGACGCACGCACGGTCGAGCAGACCATCTCGAGTGCGAAGCTCGACCGCGACCGACTCGACAAGATGTTCTCGATCACGGAAGACCGCCTTCGTTTCCCCGGCGGTCAGCCCGCGCCGCGCGCCGTCATCGTGCACGCCCTCGAGGACCTGTGTGAGTTGGCCCGCCGCAGCCGACGCGGTGAGCGGTGGTCGGGCGCGTTCGATGACCTGCGCGCCGGCGCAACGGACCTCGTGACTCGCAAGGCCGCGGGTGGCGTGCTCGAGCGTTACCGTGACCGCCTCGCGCAATGGCTGAGCGTGGACGTGGCGTTCCTTGACCTGGTCGAGGGTGACCGCCTGCAGCGCATCGCGGCGCGTGTGGTCAAGGAGCCCGACGAGTTCCGCGCGCTCGACTTCGCCCGGCTGAGCCTGTTGGCGTTCTTGCTCCGGCAGAAGCGTCTGCTGATGGACGGGGAGCACGCCGAGGTCTGCGCCGACGCGCTCAGTCACCTGCTGCGCGGCTCGGCGGCCAACCCCGACGAAGGTCAGGCGCGCCTTGGTCAAGCCGCATCGAGCCTGTCCGAGGCGGGCGAGCTGGACGCGGACGACTTGCCGCCGTTTGGCGAGTTCGACTCGCTCTTCGCCGTGCTCGACAGCGCGCTGCAGCCGGGCAGTGAGCGGCTCGCCGAGGCCAAGCTCGCGCTGAGGCGCCTGAAGGCGGCGGGCGGCTCCGTGCTCGCGGCGCGCACGGCGGCCGCGACCGCGAGCGCCCGCGCCGCGGCCGCTGAAGCTCACGAGCAGAGCGCCGCTGCGCCCGCGCCTCGGCCCGCCGGGAGCGCGATTCACAACCGCCTGCTGCCTCGTCTGGCCGCCGATCTGGGCCTCTGGTCGGCCTTTTTCGACAGCTTTGATGAGCGTGAAGTGCTCGGCCAGCTCGACCGAGGGTCGCTGAACGATGTCGTCCTTGCGCCGCCCACTTTGGCTCGTGTGCGCGTGCTCGCGGTCGTCTTGGGCATGGAGATGGAGTCGCCCTTGCGATCGATGCTGGAGTCGACCCTGAGCCAGCGCTACGCCGAGCAACCAGAGGCGCTCGACGGCCTGATGCAGCTCTTGGCGCGCTCCGGTTCGCCGTTGGCCCGCGCCGCGATGCGGGGCGCGCTGGGCATGCCCGGCGTGCCGTCGAAGGCCCGCGAGGTGCTGCAGGTCCTCGAGGTCGAGGAGGTCACGCTTGCGGTCTTGATGCTCAGAGAGCTCGACGACCGCGGCGAAGAGACAGCGGCGACCATCGAAGCGTTCGTGGCGCACCTGCGCGCGCACGCCCCGGGGGACGCCTCCGGCGCCGCGCTCATCGCGTCTCTCGAGCGGCGCTTGGCGCGCATCGCCGGATTATCGGGCCGACAGCCCGCAGCGGCGTGACGCCGCCCCCGCGCAGCGCGGTCTAATATCCGGAGCGCCGAGGCGTTCACCGCTCAAGCGCATCGACCAAACCCTCAACGACCTCCGCCACCGCTCGACCCGACGTCTCTGCGGTCAAGTCCGCCAGCCGATAGAGCGGCTCGCGCG
>CANLBD010000089.1 GCA_947488215.1 Myxococcales bacterium
GCGCTCTTCGAGGGCGAGCGAGACGCCGAGCTGCGCTCCATGGCGCGCGCCGAGCTCGACGTGCTCGAGGCCCGCGCCGAAGGGCTCGAGCGGTCGCTCAAGATCCTGCTGCTGCCGCGCGACCCGGACGACGAGAAGAACGTGCTCCTCGAGATCCGCGCCGGCACCGGCGGCGAGGAGGCCGCGCTGTTTGCTGCGGACCTGTTCAGGATGTACGCCCGCTACGCCGAGCGGCAGCGCTGGCGGCTGGAGGTCTTGGAGCGCTCCGAGGCTGAGGCGGGGGGGCTCAAGGAGATCGTGGCGCTCGTTCAGGGCGAGAACGTCTTCAGCACCCTCAAGTTCGAGGGCGGTGTTCACCGCGTGCAGCGCGTGCCCGCGACCGAGAACCAGGGGCGGATTCACACGTCGGCCTGCACCGTCGCCGTGCTGCCCGAGGCCGAGGAGGTTGAGCTCGACATCCCGGACCGCGACCTGCGCATCGACGTGTATCGCTCGAGCGGCCCCGGTGGGCAGAGCGTGAACACGACCGACAGCGCCGTGCGCGTGACGCACCTGCCGAGCGGACTGGTCGTGATCTGTCAGGACGAGAAGAGCCAGCACAAGAACAAGGCGAAGGCGCTGACCGTGCTGCGGGCGCGCTTGCTCGATCGGATGAAGGCGGAGCAGCACGCGCGCGAGGCGGACGCGCGGCGCGCGATGGTCGGCTCCGGTGACCGGAGCGAGCGGATTCGAACCTATAACTTTCCGCAGAACCGGCTGACCGACCACCGCATCGGGCTGACACTCTACGCGCTCGACCAGATCGTGGCGGGCGATCTCGCGCCGGTGCTCGACCCGCTGCACGCGGCGCATCAGGCCGAGCTGCTCAAGAGCGTCGGCGCGGAGTAGCCGCGCTCAGGCGTAGTAGGCCGAGGCGACCTCGACGAGCAGGTTGCAGGCCGCGTGGTAGACCACGGCCGTGGCGATCCCGCCGCTGGCGTTCTTGAGCCAGCCGAAGAGCAAGCTCGGAAAAAAGACGGCCAGTCGCGCGGGCGCGGGGATCACGAGGAAGTGGCCGAGCGCGAACAAGGCGCTCGTGGCGAGCAGGCTGCCGGGGCTGACCTCGACGCCGAGCAGGCGCACGCGACGCGGAAAGACGGCGTCTAAGCGCGTCTGCAGGTAGCCGCGGTAGAAGACCTCTTCGGGGAGCGCGACGAGCAGGAGCTGGACGAGCACCAAGTTGAGCAGCCACCACAGGCTGCGCTGACCGAGGTAGGGCATGTCGTCAGCTGGCAGGCGCGAGGCGCCGAGCAGCAGCCGCTCGGGCGGGAGCCGGTCGCCCCCCGCCTCGACATCCACGCGGGCCCAGCGGCCGGCGTCCGAGAGGCGCACCGTGCCCTCGCTCGGCCCGTCGACGACCACGCCGTCGTGCGCCGAGTGGGTCCAGTGCTGGCCCGCCTCGACCTGAGGCGGTCGGTCCGTCTGGACGTCGGCGCGCAGGCGCTGACCCAGCGGCAAGCGCCACTGCAGCGTGAGCGCGTCGCGCTCGGCGAAGAGGCGGACCTCACCCTCGACAGGCGGGCCGGCCTCGATGGGCGCGCCCTCGAGCTCGGCGGGCCAGCGGTCGAGCCGCGCGTGCTCGGGCTGCGCGGTGTGCTTGAGCGCCTGCGTTTGCCAGACGTGGTAGCCGACCAGATAGACCGGGAACGTGATGAGCATCGCGAGCGCCGCCCAGCGCAGGCTGCGGAGCAGGCCGTTGCGGTGGACACCAAAGGCCTCGGGGTCCTCGCCGTTGCGGTGCAAGACCTCGAGCGGCAGGTAGAGGAACGTGGCGGCGACGGCTACGAGGACGTAGCCCCGAAGCGGCCCGAGCGCGTCCTGCCCGAGCGTGAGCCCGACCGTGACGAGCAGCGTGACGGTGTAGAGGAGCGCGAGCTCGCGGCGGGGGGAGAGGCGGGGCATCGGCCGCGGTATACTGCGGGCTCGGCGGGTCAGCGGCAAGTCGCGCTCAAGTTGCGGCCCCGCCCGACGCGGGTTAGCGTCGGCGCATGGACTGGAGCGCGCTGGGCATGATCGTGCTGCTCCTCGCCCTGATGGGCGGGGTGGCGTTCGCGGTGAGGCGGTTCGCCGGCGTCGCGGGCTTGGGCGCGTCGACGGACATTCACGTCGTCGGCGCTCGGCGGATCGATCTCAACACCACGCTCTACATCGTGGTCGTCGACGGCCGCCGGATGCTCCTGAGCTCGGGCCGAGAGGGCGCGCGTTTGGTGGCGGACCTGAGCGGGCCGACGCCGCCGGCGGTCTAAGGCATGGGTGGGCTTGGGCCCGAGGCCCTGTGGACGCTCTCGGCCGTCGGTCTGGTGGTGCCCGTCTTGGCGGTCGCGGCGACGTCGTTTGCGCGGGTGCTCGTGGTGCTCGGGCTGCTGCGCGGGGGGCTCGGCCTGCCCGATGCCCTGCCGGGGCCTGTGTTGGGCGCGCTCGCGAGCGTGCTCACGGCGGTGCTGATGTGGCCGACGGCGCTGCGCGTCGTCGAGGCGGTGGGGGACGCACCGCTGGCCGCCATCGAGGCGCCCGCAGCGTTGGCGAGGGCGTGGCCGCCCATCGAGGGCTTCTTGGTGACGCACACGCGCGCCGAGGACCTCGCGGTCATCGAGGGCGTGGCGCGCCAGCTCGACCCCGCCGCGCGGCTGGACCCGCTGCCGCCGCCGCACCGCGTCGCCGCCTTTGCGCTGTCTGAGCTCAACGCTGCGTTCCGTATGGGCGTGCTCCTCTTGCTGCCCTTCTTGGTGGTCGACCTGCTGGTGGCGAACACCCTCGTCTCGATCGGGTTCTCGGCGCTCTCGCCCGCGCTTGTGGCGTTGCCGTTCAAGCTGCTGCTCTTCTTGGCGGCCGACGGCCTCGCGCTGCTCGTGCAGGGCTTCGCGCGGGCGTACGCGTGACCCCCGAGGCCCTCGCGCTGTGCACCGACGCGCTCACGCTCGCGCTCTGGCTCGCCGCCCCCGTCGCGGCCGCCGCGGCCCTCGGTGGCCTGATCGCGGGCTTCGTTCAGGGGCTCTTCGCGCTCGCTGACCCCGCCATCGCGCAGCTCGCGCGGGGGGCGGGCGTCGTGGTCGCGTGGGCGCTCGTGGGGCCGCGCGCGCTGGAGCGGGTGCTTGAGCTGGCCCAGCGGGCGTGGGGCGCCCTGTGACGGACTTGGCGCTGCGCGGGCTCGCCTGTGTGCTCTGCTTGCCGCTGCCCGGGACGCTGACTCGCCTGCTCGCCGCGCTGGGCACAGCCTGGGCGCTCGGCGCGCTCGCACCGGGTCGCCCGACGGTGGGCGGCTGGAGCGACGCCGCGCTGCACGTCTTGGTGGGCGGCTGCCTGGGTCTGAGCGCGGCTCTGCCGGCGGCCGCAGCGCGTACGGTCGCAGGGCTCAGCGCCGCGCTCCCGCTGGGCGCCGTGCCCGTCACTGTGACGTGGGCGATCTTCTTCTCCGGGGGCGGCCTGGGCTGGCTCTGGCTCGGCCTCGCACACTCGGCCCCTCGGCTCGATCTCGCGACGCCGGTGGACGTGACCCTTGTCGCCGACCGCGCGACGGAGCTCGTCGGCGCCGCGGCGCTTATCTCGACGCCGGTGGTCGTCACGCTGCTCGTCGCGGGGCCGCTGGCCGCGCTCTACGACCGCGTGAGCGCCGCGGCGTTCGGTGGGGCGCAGCCGATGAGCTTCGCCTTGCAGGGGTTGCGCGGTGTCTTGGCGCTGAGCGCGCTCGTTGCCACGCTGCCCTTCGCGCTCGACGTCGTCGCTGGGCTGTGGCGCGTTATGCTGGCCGAGGTGCCGCTTGTCCCGTGAGTCCCGCGAGGCGCGCGCGCGCGCTCGTGGAGACGCACCTGTGGGCGTGGCGATGCCGGCGCTGGCCGCGATGTGCGCTGGGCTGGTCGCTGCGCTTTGGCTGGGCGCGACGCTCGAGCCACGGGCGCTCTGGACGCAGGTGCTCGCCGCGGCAGACGACCCGAGCCGCGCACGGGCGCTCGGGGGGCAGGCGCTCGCGCTCGTCCTCGGCGCATTGCTCGGCGTGCCTTTCGCGGCCGCGCTGGCCGCCGTTTTCGTCGCGCGCGCGGTCGGCGGTGCGTCTGTCCGACCTCGGTGGCGTTGGCGCCCCGCGGCGGGGTCTAAGGCGACCGCCTGGGCGGCGGTCATCGCGCTGGCCGCCGCGGCGCTGCTCACGCCCCTCGCGCTGAACGCGCTCGTTCCCGGCGCTGATCCCGGCAAGGCGTGGTTGCTTGCGCCATTCGTGGCGGTCGCGGTCGGGGCGGTCTGCGCGGCGCCGATTGCGTTGCTCGACGGCGCGTGGGCGCTCGCGGCGTGGCGTCGGCGCGTTCACCCCGAGCCGCCCCCGCGGCGCAGCGAAGACGCGCCCGCGCCCGAGGTCACGGCCGCCCTGCGCGACGGCCTCAGCGCGTCGGCGAGTCCGCCTGAAGCGCCTTGACGAGCGCGAACCAGGTCTTCTTGTCGTAGGGCTGGTTCAGGATGTGGAACTCTTTGCGAACGAGGCCGACGCACGCATAGCAGTAAGTGCACTCCACGCAGTCTTGGCAGAGCGTGAGGTAGTGGCTCTCGACGCAGCGCGTGCAGTCGACGAGCCGTGAGGACTGGTGGCACTGCGTGCACCGCGTGAGGTGCGTAGCGTGCGTGCACCCCACGCTGTCGGTCGTGTAGCTGCAGCGGTGGCAGTCCTTGAGGCCGCTGGAGAACTGGCATTGCGTGCTGTTCGTGCTCGCGTGCACCTCGAAGCTGCCGGGGTTGCCCCGGTCTGCCATGAGGCGCTTGAGCCGCTCGAGCTCTACTTTGAGGGTGCGTTCGTCCACAGTGCGTTGACGTGCCCCGCCCGTGGGATGAAAATCAAGGGGATTGGGCTCGGGCCGAGCCTTAGGGGGCGCGAAATGGTGCGGAGCGGCGAGACCCGGATCGTGCGCGCCTCGACGTTGGGGCTGCCGCTCGGGCGCACCCGCGAGCTGCTCGTGTGCATCTACGGCGCGCGCATCGGCGCGAAGTTCGACCTCGAGCCGAGCCGCGGCGAGTTCACGATCGGGCGCGACGCCGGCGCCGACGCCTCGCTCGACGACGACTCCGCGTCACGGCTGCACTGCCGCTTGGTCCGCGTCGACGACGCGTGGTGGCTCGAGGATCTGGGCAGCACGAACGGCACATGGATCGGCGCGCAGAGCGTGACGCGCGCGCCGCTCGAGGACGGCGCGCTGATCAAGGTCGGCGGCACGATCTTCAAGTACTTGGCCACGCACAACCTCGAGGCCGCGTACTACGAAGAGATTTACCGCATGGCCATCTTCGACGGCCTGACGCAGATCCACAATCGGCGCTACTTTGAGGAGTTCACCGACCGCGAGATCGCGCGCGCTCAGCGCCACGAGCGACCGCTCTCGCTGTTGCTCTTCGACGTGGACTACTTCAAGTCGATCAACGACAGCCACGGGCACTTGGCCGGTGATTTGGTGTTGCGCGAGCTCGCGGCCTTGATCCGCAAGCGGATTCGGCGCGAGGAGCTCTTCGCTCGGTATGCGGGGGACGAGTTCGTGATCGTGCTGCCTGAGAGCAACGCGACGGACGCGGCGCGCTTCGGGGAGCACCTGTGCGCGAAGGTCCGCGAGGCGAGCTTCCTGCACGAGGGGCACGAGATTCCCGTGCGGATCAGCGTCGGCGTCGGGCAGATCTCGCCCGACACGAAGGGGGTCAGTCAGCTCGTCGCGCTGGCGGACGCGGCCCTCTACCGCGCGAAGCAGCAAGGGCGCGACCGCGTCTCACCCTGAGGCCAAAGAGCGCGAGGGCGAGGGACCACGCCGCCGCGCCGAGGCCGCCGGGCTCACCGCGCGTCGCGACCGCGCAGGCGCAGCCCGACGCCGGCGGTACGCCTCGACCGGGGGGCGCTGCGGGGAGCGCGTCTGTCTCGAGCAGCGCATCAGGCCGTTCACCCGCGTCTCTATCGGGCGCGGCGTCGTCGCGCGGCGCCGCATCGACGCTGGACGTCGCGTCCGGGTCGGAGGCGCCCGCGTCCTGCTCGGGGCCGCTGCTGAGGACAGGCAGGACGCCGGGCGTGTGGTCGGTGCACGTCCCGTCGACGCAGTCGAGGCCCGCGGGGCAGGCGACGTGCGCGCAAGCGGCGTCGTCGCGGCACTCACCGTCGACGCACGCCTGACTGCGCGGGCAGCTCACGCCGAGGCAGGCGTCTTGAATGCATGCACCGTCCGTCGGGTCGCAGAGCTGTCCTCGGAGGCATCGGCCGCCGCAGGCGTCGGGCACGCACTGGCCGTCGACGCAGCGACGATCGGCACCGCAGGCAATGCCTCGACAGACGGCGACGCACGCGCCTTCGCGGCAGAAGCCGTCGTTGCCACAGGTCACGCCCGCGCAGGGGTCCGGGGCGCACGCGCCGCTCTCACAGCGCTCGCCGTCTGGGCAGCCGACCTCGCGACACGTCGGCTCGACACAAGCGCCGGCCGCGCAGACCTGACCCTCGGCGCAGGTCACGCCTTCGCAAGGGTCGATGCAAGCGCGCGCGTCGCGGTCACACACGAGGCCGTCGGGACATCGGGCGCCGGCGCAGGCGTTGGGGTGGCAGAAGCGACCTTGCGGCCACGCGGCCACGCAGGTTTGGTCTGCGCGACACTCGCCCGTGGCGTCGCATGGCTGGACGCACGCGCCCGCGAAGCAGAGGGTCCCCCGCGGGCAGACCGCCGCCTCGTCAATCCGCCCGTCGCAGTTGTCGTCGCGGCCGTTGCAGTCCTCGACCCGAGGGGGGCCGCACTGCCCGCACGCGTTGATCAAGCCCTCGTCTTGCGCCTCGTCGCAGTCGTCGTCGAGGCCGTTACAGACCTCGTCTACGGGGCCGACGGCGCCCTCGCACGCGGTCGACCAGCCGTCCGCCGTGCAGTCGGCCGCCGCGCCTTGGCAGGCCGAGAACACGCAGGCCTGCCGCCCGACGCGGCACGCGCCGACGTCACCGATCGCCTCCGCGGGGCCGCAGGGGCGCGTCACCTCGTCGGAGGTGCCGTCACAGTCGTTGTCGGCGCCGTCGCAGACCTCGAGCGCGGGGGCAGTCGCGGTGCAGCCGACGAACTGACCCCCCACGCAGGTCTCGACGCCCGCGACGCACTGGCCTCGGTCCTCGCCGCAGCGGCGTTCGAGGGCGTCTGCCGTGCCGGGCGTGTTGTCCACGACGCCGTCGCAGTCGTCGTCCACGCCGTTGCAGACATCGGGTCGAACCGCGGCGCACCCGCCGCACGCGTTGACGACGGCCTCGTCGATGGCGCCGTCACAGTCGTCGTCGACGAGGTTGCAGGCCTCGGCGGGCAGCGGCCCGCAGGCGCCGCAGGCGTTCCGCGCGCCCTCGTCGGTGAGGCCGTCGCAGTCGTCGTCTCGGTCGTTGCAGACCTCGGGCGGCGCCGCGCCGCACTGCCCGCAGGCGTTCAGGGTGCCCTCGTCCACGCGGTCGTCGCAGTCGTCATCGAGGCCGTTGCAGTCCTCGCTCGGGATGGCCTCGGCCAGGATGCGGCTAAAGGCCCGCCGCAGCCCTGCGGAGTCGTTCGCCGAGTAGGCCTGCCCATTGAACAGATCGACCTCGCCGCGGGCGTTCACGGCGGTGCCGCCCGCCTGCGCGAGGGCGTTGAGCTGCGCGACGATGCGCGGCGTGACTGCGAAGCCGACGAAGAAGACCTTGACGTCCTTGCGGACCGGGGGGCCCACGTCGGGCGCAACGTCCATCTGTCGCAGGGCGACCGTCCGGTCGAGGAGCGTCCCGAGCACATCGTTCGCAGGCGGGACGCAGCTCTCATCCCCATCCGTGAGCACGATGACGTAGTTCTTTCGGCAGCGCAGGCCTGCGTCTTCGGCCAGCGCCTCGTCGAAGTAAGTCCGGGCGAGACGCAGCGACTCTGCAATCGGCGTCGGCCCCTCGGCGCGCAGCTCCGGGTCTACGGGAAAGGACTCTTGGCCGTCGAGCCACGACAAGATCTCGCGCTCGTTGTCGCTGCGGAACGGCACGAGCAGCGAGAACGGCCGCGACGGGTCCGCGCCCGCCCGCAGGTCGCCGCTGCACTCGCCCAAGTAGTTCAACGGGCGCTGCGCCAAGCCGTCATAGGCCGTGAACGCGCCCCGCAGCGCGCCGTTGTTGATGCCGAGGCCCTGCCGCTGGGGGTAGCGCATCAGCGCGAGCTCAACTTCGGACGCCGACTCTACGAGCGAAGAGACGACGGAGCGCGCCACGCTCAGGCGGCTGATGCCGCCGTTCCCCGGGTACTCGCGCGAGTTGTCGCCGCCGGTCGCTTCGGCCGTCGCCAGGTCGAAGCCCATGCTGCCCGAGGTGTCGAAGACCAGCAGAATGCGCGGCTTGAACTCGGTCGCGGTCGCCGGAGCGCTGAGCAGGCCAAGGGCGACGAGGGCTTGAGCAAAAAGACGCGCGCGCATTCGGCCACGCTACGGCCGCGCGCCCTCGGGGGTCAACGATTGCAGCGCGCGAGAGAGGCGCGCGAGCTCGTCGAGCGTCAGGCTCTCGCCGCGGCGGTCCGGGGCAAGGCCTGCGCGTGTGAAGGCCTCGTCCGCGTTGGGGTGCAGCGCCTTGAGCGCGTTGCGGGCTGTCTTGCGTCGCTGCTGGAACAGCGCGCGCACCATGGCCCGAAAGCGCGCCTCGTCGCCGATGTCCGCCGCGGGGCTGGCGAGCCGCTCGAGCACGAGCACGGCGGACTCGACCTTCGGCGGCGGGTGAAACGACCCCGCGCCGACGCGCAACGCAATCCGCGCCTTGGTCCAGACCGCCGTATAGGCGGATAGGGTGCCGCACTCGCGGGTGCCCGGTGGCGCCGCGACGCGCTCCGCGAACTCGCGCTGGAGCAAGAAGCAGGCGTGGGTCCACGTCTCGGGGTGCTCAAGCAGGCCGAGCAGGATCGGGGTGCTCAGGTGGTAGGGCAGGTTACCGTAGACCCGCAGCGGCTGGCCCGCCTCGGCCGCGAGCGCGGGCCAAGAGACATCCAGCACGTTGCCCTCGCGGACCTCGACGCGCGGAAACTCTGCGAGCTCCGCCCGCGCGACGGGCACGAGCTCGCGGTCGTGCTCGAGCGCGACCAGGCGAGGGCCACGCGCCGCGAGCGCGCGGGTGAGCGTGCCGCACCCCGCGCCGATCTCGAAGACGAAGTCGCTGGGCCCGCACCCGCCTGCGGCTGCGATCTTGTGAGGCGCCTCGGGGGACACCAGAAAATTCTGCCCAAAGTGCTTCTTGGCCCACAGGCCATGGGCCTTGAGGACGCCGCGGGGGTCATGGTGCTCGGCGCGGGCGTCTGTCATGGCGAGAGCCCCCACGTCACACGTGCGTTGAGCGCGCGGTCCTCGGCGAGCGGCCCCGCAGCGAGCCGCTCCACGGTCACCATCGCGCCCGCCACGCCGGCGATCATCGCGGCGTTGTCTGTGCAGTCCCGCGGTACGGCCACGTGGAGCGTGATGCCGTGCGCCGACAGCGCCTCGCGGAGAGTCGCGCGCAGCACGCCGTTGCACGCGACGCCGCCCGCGATCTGCACGTCTCTCACGCCCACGGCGCGCGCCGCCGCGACCGTTCGGTCGACGAGCTGGTCGACCGCGGCCTGCTGGAACGACGCGAGCAGGTCGCGCAGGGCGTCGCCCTCGGGCAGCGCGCCCCCCAGGGCCTGCACCGTCGTGAGCACCGCGGTCTTGAGGCCGCTGAAGCTGAAGTCGAGGGGCGCGTCGTCCCGAAAGCGGGGCATGGTGAACTTGTGTCGGCGCGCGTCGCCGCCGACCGCGCCGCGCTCGACGACGGGGCCGCCGGGGTAGCCGAGCCCGAGCATGCGCGCGACCTTGTCAAAGGCCTCGCCCGCGGCGTCGTCCCGCGTCGTGGCGAGCATCTCGGCCCGGCCCGGCGCGTCCACGCGGTAGAGCGCGGTGTGCCCGCCGCTCACGCACAGGGCGACGTGTGGCCAAGCGGGCCCCGCGGGCGCGGGCTCACCGGGGCGGTGCAGGTAGACAGCGTGCAGGTGCCCCGCCAGGTGATGCACCGGCAACAGCGGCAAGCCGCGCGCGTAAGCGACCGCCTTGGCCGCCTCGAGGCCGACGAGCAGCGCGCCGACGAGGCCGGGGCCCTGCGTCACGGCGATCGCGTCGAGGTCGGCGAAGCCCACGCCCGCCTCGCGCAGGGCGTCCTCGATGACCGGCACGATGTCGAGGACGTGCGTCCGGCTCGCGAGCTCGGGCACCACGCCGCCGTAGCGACGGTGGATCTCGATCTGCGTCGCGATCCGGCTCGAGCGAACGCACCGACCGTCCTCGACCACCGCGGCCGCGGTCTCGTCGCAGCTCGACTCAATGCCGAGGATGAGCACTACTTGAAGTTCTCCATGACGCGCCGCACGTCGTCCGCGTACTTGTCCGTGGGCGCGATCCGCAGGTAGTTGCGGTACGCTTGGGCCGCCTCGGCCTTCGCGCCGCGCTCCTGCTCGATTGACCCGACGAGCAGCCAGCCTCGAGCGCTCTGCGCGTTCATGGTGACGACCTTGCGCACGGCCCGCAGGGCGTCATCCTTGCGGCCCGCCTCAAGGAGCGTCTGTGCGTAGGCGAGGAGCAGCGTCTCGTTCGCCGGAGCGAGCGCGAGCGCCTTCTCGAAGCGGTCGAGCGCGTCGCGGTACTTGCGGCGCTCGTGCAGCTTCAGGCCGTCGTCGAAGAGCGCCCTGAACTGCGCCTGCACGGCGGGCGCGGGCTCGGTGGGCAGGTCTTCGAGCGCGGACTTGGACGCGGGCGCGGTCGGCGCTTGGGTTGGCGCCTCAGTCGCAGGCGGTGGTGCGCTCGCAGCGTGCGCAGGGGCTTCGCCGTGCTCGTCGTGGGCCTGCGCCCCGCCGTGCCCGCCGGGGGCCGCCTCGGTCGAGGCCGCGGTCGGTGCCGCCGAGGGCGCCGGGCGCGCGGGGGCGATCTCACGCGCCCGCCACTCTGTATCGAGCGGGGCCGCCGCTCCGCCCGCCTGCGCTTTCTTGAGGGCGTCCTCGTGCCAGTTCGCCTCGGAGAGCTCGGGCTTGCCCACGTCGTCGGGCAGCGGGGTCACGCGGTCGCGGAAACCGAAGACGGCGACGCCACCGATCACCAGCGTCGCGCCGAAGACGATCGAGACCCACGCTGCCTTCGGGATCTTGTTGTCGGTGGTGACCTCAAATTCGTCGTCGTCCTTCGGCCCCTCAAAGAACGGGGTCTCCGGATCGTCGCTCTTTGGGGTCGGAGGCGGGGGCGCGGGCGCTGGTGGGGGCGCGAGCTCCGGCGCGGCGGAGATAGGGAGCGCGCCCGCGGACTCGGGCTCTTCGTCCTCAAGGGGCGGGAGCTCGTCCAGCGTCAGGCTCAGCGCGTTGCGCACGGTCTGGCTGTCCTCGTCGCCGGGGAGCGCGCCTGTCGAC
>CANLBD010000090.1 GCA_947488215.1 Myxococcales bacterium
AAGAACGAGGGGAAGCGCGCCTCGAGCGAGCCGCCCAGGAGCGCGCTGCCGCCTACGGCGCGGGCAAGCGAGGCGTCGTCCGGATCGACGGCCAGCGCGCACCCCGCGCGCGACGGGTCGCCGTCGCACGCATCAATGGCCGCCTCGCCATAGCCTCGAACGGGGACAGCGACGCCGTCGCCGCCCGCCTTGAACAGGAAGTCGCGCAGCGCCTCGTCCGACGGGTTCGCGGCCTGCACGGCGCCGAGGCGCAGCAGCGGCACCAAGATGAGCCGTCGCTCGAAGAAGCTCTGCACGAACTCGCCCGTGAGCGTCTCCCGAAACGCAGGCTCTAGCAGGGACGGCACGAGCGCGTTGCTGCTGAACCGGATCTCGTTGACTTGGGACAGCAGCCAGCCGCGCGTGGGGTGCAGCGGGGAGTCGCGGCGGTCCCAACGCGCGGACGGCTCAAATGAAACCTGGTTAAAGGCTTCACCGAACGGCGGGCGCTCACCGCGGCGCGTCAGGTCGCGCTGGCGCTTGCGCTCGAAGGCCAGCGTGAGCTGGGCGCCCAGACCGCGCCCCCACTGCGCGGGATACGACAGGTTCTGGAAATCATAGGCGAGCGTGGTCTCGACCTTGGCGCCCTGCTCGTACTGGTCACGCGCGTCGGTACGACCCAGATTGTAGAGCGCGCGCAGCTCGAGAGACAGGCGCGTGCCGAAGAAGCGCCGGTCGCGGACATAGGGGCCGGCGAGCCAGCGCGCGTCGTCTCCCGCGATGTCGGTCGGCGCGCTCAGGCGGTTGCCGTGCTCACCCTCAAGGCCGAGCTCGAGGCCACGCCCCAAGAAGTTGCGGTCCCGCACCGCGGCGCCGACGACGTAGAGCACCGGCAGGCTCGCCGAGGAGAGGGGCGCGCTGTCGATGCGGAGACCCAGGCTGCCGTCCAAGAGGCGATAGGTCGACTCCTCGACGTCCACCGTCACCAGCGTCGGCACTTCGCGCTCGCCCGAGGTGACGGACTCGTCTGCGCCGATCGTCTCGACCTTGACCGAGTCGAAGATGCCCAGCGAGCGCAGGTTCGCCTGGCTCAGGAAGAGGTCCTCTGTGCTGAGCGGGGCGCCGCGACGAAAAACGAGCTCGTCCTCGAGCACGTCGTCGTCCGTGACGAGGTGCCCGCGCAGCAAGATGCCCTGCACGATCGTGCGCGGCCCCGTCTCGACCTTGAAGCGCACGACGGGGATGTGACGGCCGTAGAGGGTCGCCTCGGCGCAGGGGCGGTCGGGGGCGTCCTGGTCGCCGCACGTCGCCTCGACGCGGGCGAAGGTGTAGCCCTGCGTGCGGTACCACCGCAGCAAGAAGCCCTCGACGCTCGCGAGCTTCTGTCGATTGACGCCCACGCCCTTGCGCCACGCGCGCAGGCGGTTTGTGAAGCCCAGGCGCTGCGTCAGCTCGAAGAGCTCGTCCTGCGTCTCGGGCGTCATCGCGCCCAAGAAGGACTCGAGCGCGAGTCGGTCCGTCGTGGTCCGCAGGCCTTCGGTGAGCTCGATGACGACGCGCACGAAGCGCGCGTCCGCAGCGCGCTCCACGCGAAAGCAGCGCGAGCGGGTCGGGTCCTCGAGCCAATGGTCGAACCGACCGGCGCGACGACTGAGCGGATCCGCGCTCGCGTCCACGCGTCCGCGGGCTTCCCAGACCTCGGGGACCTCGTCTTCGGGCATGCAGCGGAACCGGACGCCGGGATAGCCGCGCTCACGGTACAGGGTCTGAATGGCGACGAGGTCGGTCGTCAGGCGGGCGTCCTGCAAGACCGCGCGCGACGCGCCGAGCGCCGTAATCACGCCCCCCGGGCCTACGCCCTGCGTCTCCATCGCGCGCAGCAGCGTGCCGGCGCGCACACGCACCGGGCCGCGCAGCTCGATGGACTCGACATAGACCTGTGGGCCCTCATCGATCGAGAAGACGATCCGCTGCTTGGCGGGGGACAGCACCTCTCGGCGCGTCGCGATGCGCGCGTAGTAGTGTGCTGCGGCCTGGTAAATCCGCAGGACCTCGTCTTTGCTCGCGGCGAGCTCGGTGTCGTCGATGGCGCCGGCCGTCGCGAAGGTGGTCACCGCCCGCAGCGCGTCGACTGACTGGGTGCGGACGCCTTCAAAGGCCAGCTCGACATGGGGGCCTTCGAAAACACGCACCATGGGGTAGACGCGGCCTCGCTCTTCGAGCACGCCGTCGAGGCGCACGCGGGCCGAGAAGAAGCCCTCCTCGCGGTAGCGCCGCTCGACCTCGCGCAGCTCGTCTCTGAACTTGCGGCGCTCATAGGTGCCGACGCCGATGAACTGAAAGAAGTCCCGCCAGAAGTCAGCGCGTTCGCCCGTCTCGACAGGCGCGAGGGCGCGGGCGTAGGGGCGGCTCGCGTTGCCCTGCAGGAGCACCTCGCCTAACAGGTCTTGCGCGCCCTCGCGAATCAAGACCTTGACCCGCACGCGCTTGCGCGCGGCGCCCTCGTCCCCCTCGAGCGCGGGGACGATGAGGACCTCGGTGCCCTCGTAGCCTTGCCGCTCGTAGAGCTCGAGCACGCTCTGTCGTTGGCGCTCCAAGACCTCGGGGTCGTCGAGCAGATACGGTGCGCCCTTGTGGACCAAGAGGCGCTTCTTGATCTCCGCTTCGAACTGTTTGGGGTACCAGAAGCTCCGCGCGCCGACGTACTCGATGTCGACATCGGTCACGAGCGCGTGGGCGACGCAGGCGAAGACAAGGACCACGCGGCCGGGTGAGCGGGGGTCGGGCTCGACGCGCGGCGTCACGCTGCGAAAGAGCTCTGTGCGGGTCAGTCGACTCCAGGCTTCGGCGGCCGCAGCGGGCTCAAGCGCCGCGCCCGGCGGTGCTTGGACGAGGGGGTCGAGGACCACAGCGCGCGTGGCGCAGACGTCTGTGTCGCACTCCAGGCGCGCGGCTGACATGGGCTTGCCCGCGTGCGGCGCGAGGGCGGCCGCGATGCCCTGCCGAGGGTCGAGCGCATCGAGCGGCGCAGCGGACTGCGCTCGCACCTCGAGGGCGAGGCTCAATACCCCCATCAGCGCGATGAGCGGCAGCAGAGGGAGCGCGCGCGCCATCAGTCGAGGTCCAGGCGCAGCTTGAGGCGCCCGGTCGTGCTGTTCGACAGGCCGAGGCTCTCGTTGCTGAGGTCGCCGAACGCGAAGTTATTGAGCTGATACTCCAGACCAAAGATGCGCTTCAGGCCGTCCTCGTTCTCGCCGACCGGCGTTCGGGAGTAGAGCCGCAGACGACGTGACAGCGACTTGTCCGCGCTCACGAACAGCGTGCCGGTCGTCTGCGGCACGAGAGACAGGTCGATGTCGAAGGTCTGCTCGAGCGGCGCCTCGATGCGGGTAATCACGCCGCTCAGGGCGAGCTCAAGGGCCGGCTGCGCGCTCGTCTGCCCTGAGACCTGAGACGCGAGCTGGCCGGTCAGCACGAGCGAGGCGACGTCGATGTTGCTCACGTTCGAGTCGCTGGAGAGCTCGAGTGAATACTGGGGTGACGCGTCGAGGTCGGGGAGCTTGAAGCGGAACTCCAGCGTAGCGGTGATGTCGGACTGAGACGCCCCCACGGGCGCGTCGATGCCCGTCGTTGTCGCGGTGGCGGCGGGGTCCTGGCTGAGCTGGAAGGTGCGCTGGGCGACCACCGTCGCGTCCATGAAGCTGTCCCGCCCAAAGTCGACTTGCCCGCTGCGGACGTCGAACTCGCGGCCCGCGTAGAGGATTTTGGACGTGTCGGGCAGGGTCGACACCTCGCCTGTGATGCGGAGACGCTCGTCCGGCCGCAAGTCGGGCCGGTCATAAAGGTTGCCGCGCACACGCACGTCCGGTCGAACCTCGAGGTCGAGCGAGAGGACGGCGATCTCGTTGCGCACGAAGACGTCATTCTCTCCGCGCAGGCTCAGGTCGACCGCGAAGTTCTTGAGCAGCGGCACGCGCTCGAAGAGGCTTACTGAGCGTGTGCGTGCGACGCCGCTGAAGTTGTCGCGCAGGCCTTGATTGAGCGCGGACGTGCTGAGGATCGGCGCAGAGTAGACCGCGCGCTGCACGTCGATCTCACCGCCCAGGAACATCCGAGCGCGCGCGAGGTCACCGAGGCCAGAGAGCGCGAAACGGACGCCTGTCGCGTTGAAGGTCGCGCGCAGCACGTCGGGCAGGTTCAGCGTGGCATTCGATGCGTCGAGGCCCAAGCGGACCTCATCGGGCAGGAAGCGCGCAAACTCGACCTCGAGCTCGCGGACCGTCACGGTGCCGTCGTCGCGGCGCAGGCGCAGGCGGTTCTGCGGCTGTGCTTCGGTGCTCGGGGGAAGGAAGACCACGAATCGCCCCCGCGCGCCGCTCGGCTCGGGGCCTAGGCTCGGCCGCATGCTGCCCGCGATCCGCAGCTCGGCCGGCTGGGTCAGGGCGAGCTCGCCGCCAACAATGGGTGAGCGCGGCACGAGCCACGCGCTGTGCAGGACCGCGCGCCCCTCGGGGAGCGGCTCGGTGAGGGTGCCACCCACCTGCAGAGTCAGGCTCGCGCGGCCCTGTACGCTGCTGAACGTCGACGCGAGGACCGGCTCGAGGGTGGCGAGGTCGAGCTCGCCCTCAAGGCGACCGTCGAGCGCGCCATCGGGGCGGGTCGTGACGTCTATCCGCAGCGGCTGGCCGGAGACGAGCAAGGCGAAGTCACGGACAGTGAGCCCGCCCTTGACGAATTGGGCGCGTAGGGGGCTCACGTTGACGAGGTCGATGGGCGGCATTTGAGCCCGCAAATCAGAGAAGTCCACCTCGACCTCGGGGGCCGGGCGTGGCGTGGCGTGCAGGTCCCAGAGCACGCCGACGCGGCCGGTGACGCGCGCGTGGAGCGGTCGATCGGACGGTGGGAGCGCCGCTGTCAGGTACTCGTCGAGAGTGAGGTCTGTGAACCTCACCTCACCCGTGGCGGGCCCCAGCCCCGGCGCCGTGGGCACCGAGAGCGAGAGCGCGCTGCCGCGCAGGAGCTGCCCGTCGACCCGGACGCGTTGCTCCCCCGCCGCGAAGGTGAGCTTCGCGCCGCCCACGGGCCACTTGCCGAAGCCCGCCTCGGTCAGGCTCAAGCTGCCGCGCAGGGAGGGGTCGGCGGGGGTGCCGCGCCCCGTGGCGTCGAACGAGACCGAGCCGCGAAGGGGGAGCGCGGCGTCCGTGAAGTGGTTGGCGAGGTTCAGCGGCAGCGCGTCTCCCTTCACGCCCCCCGCGAAGGCCCACGAGCCGTCGAGCGCGAGCGTCGCGTCTTGAACCTGCAGCCCGGCGGCGTCATCGAGCTTGGCCTCAAGCCGCGAGACCTGGAGCAGCGAGGGCGTGAGCGCGCCGTCGAGAGACACCTGTGCGAGCGAGAGACTCCGCCAGCGCGCGTCGTCCACGCGCACACGCGCATCGACGCGCGGGCCGCTGAGAGGGCCGCTGGCTTGCACTCGGCCCGAGAGGCGACCGCCGAGATTGAGCACGCTGAGGGGCGGCAGGGATGACAGGTCGAGCCCCTCGACGTCGGCCGTGGCCTCGACGCTTGGCCGGGCGCCGAATGAGAGGGCGCCCTCAACACGCGCGCCGCCGGCCGCCGATGTCAGCATGGCCGACGTGACCTCGAGCGTGCCGTCCTTGAGGCCTCGCCAGCGCGCCTGAGCGTCGAGGGTCGCCTCGGGATAGTCGGCGAAGCCCAGCGAGCGCGCGCCGAAACGGCCGCTGGCCGAGGGCGCTGCCAGGGTGCCGTCTAAGGTCAGCGTCGCCTCGACTTGGCCCCGGAGTGGCTGGCCCGTCGGCCACGCGGCGAGGTCGAGTTGACCGATACTCAGCCCGCCCCGAAGTGTCGGGTCGGGGCGAGTGAGCGCGACCTCGGCGTTCCCTGAGAGCGTCGTCTGACCCGCCGTCGCGTCGAGCGAGGTCACGGTCACTCGGCCCGCGCGCACCTGCGCGCGGACATCGGCGGAGAGCAGGGGCAAGCCATCGAAGGCGAGGTCGCGCACTTTGAGGGCGAGCGTGCCGTCGACCGCTGCGCGAGAGGCGCCGCCGATGCGGTCGAGGTCACGCAGCGGACCCGAGAGCCGCGCGCTGATGTCCACGGCGCCGCGCTCGGGCCCTGGGCCGCGCGCGACCATCGGCCACCAAGCGCCCACCGACTCGACGTGGCCCGAGATGTCGAGCGACGCGTCGCGTGTCGCGGTGTCGAACGCGCCATGACCCACGAGCTGGTCCGCTTCACTCCGCAAGTCGAGGTGCGTCACCTCGAGCCGAGTGCCCGCGCGCAGCGCCGAGAGCTCGACGTAGAGGTCGTCCGGCAGCCGACGGTCCTCGGGGTCGGTGAGGCGCAGCTCGACCTCGCCCCACTGGGGGGCCGTGGCGTCGAAGGCGTCTCGACCCCGCAGCCGAACGCGGCCGCTGATGCGCGCCCCCGAGAGCAGCGCCGCCGACTCAGGCAGCGCGAGCCCCTCGATGACGCGCGGGCGGAGCCCGTCTAGCGTGACGTCCGCGCCGAAGGTGCCGGGCTCGCCGTCCAAGAAGCCCGTCGCTGTGACTGTGGCTTCGGGCCAATCGACACGCGCCTCGTCGACGTCCAGTCGATTGTCGCGGTGGTGTGTTCGCAGCGACCACCGGGGAAGCACGACCCCGCCGGGCAGCGTCAGCACCTCACCGTTCGCCTCGAGCGCCCCCACTTGGGAGAGCAGCTCACCGTTTGACTGGCCCCGGATTTTCGCAGGTCCTCTGAAGCCCGTGAGGCCAAACTGCGCCAGGTGGGGGCCGATGTCCTTGCTGTCGACCTCGAGCGCGCCGCCGATGCGGGGAGCGCCTGGCCCGGTCAGGCCGAGCTCGAAGCCACGGACCGCGAGGGTGTCTTGGCCCATCCGACCCTTGAGACGCTCGACTCTGAAGGTGTCGTCGCGCCAAGCGTACTGGTCGACCTCGACCCGCTTGACCTGCCAGCGCAGGGTGTCCGCCAGCGCGCGTCGGCCTGCTGTCTTGTCGTGAGGGCCTGGCGGGCCCTTCGCGACCTTGACGACCACGTCCTGCGCCCGCACGTCCGCCGCCGCCATCTGCATCCGCATGGGGCCGGCCCCCCCGGGCGGCGGTTCGAGCTGGAAGTAGGCGTCCGTCACGCCCACCCCTTTGGCGTCGACGTAGACCGCGGGCAGGTCCATCTCGTAGCGCGCATCGTCGATGCGTCCGACGCGAAAGCGCAGCGTCGGGCCGCTCGTAGGCGCGCCGTCGGGCGGGGTCTGTTGAGGCGGCAGGAACATGGCGGCGATGTTCAGCATGCGCGTCGGGCGGCCGAACTCGTCCTCCGCGGACACCTCACGCAGGCGCACGACCGGGCTCTGGATCGTGACATCGTCGCCCTCGATGACGCCGTCTGCGAGCGCGAAGAGGTTGAGGTCGAGGTCGATCGCGCGCGCCGTGATCACGGGCTGTCCCGTGCTGTCCGCCAGGCGCGCGCCCTCGATGGTCAGCGTGCTCGGCCACGGACCCCAGGTGACGCGGTCCCAAGTGATCGCGCCGCGGAAAGCCCGACCATTCACCAGCTCGTTCATCAAGCGACGCGCCTGATTGGAGTTGATGGTGAAGTAGACGAGGCAATACAGCATCCCGAGGAACGCCAGCAGCAAGATGATGTCGGCGGAGATGAACTGGTAGAGGCGCGCGGAGACGCGCAGGGCTTGTCGCCCCGCCTCGCGTGTGGCCTCGGCGGTGGCCTCGCCGATCTGCACGATGGCGCTCTGTTGGCGCGGCGGCTCGTGGTCCGGCGGGGGCGGGGTCGACATGGGCCGCCCCTGTTTCGCGCATCCCCGCGCGCGTCGCAAGTCCGCGCGCGCGGCTCAGCCCGCCGGGCGCCTCTGTCGGCGACGCGGCACGAACCCCACCCGGAAGGCGGCCCAGCCCGCGAAGAGGGCGACCTGGTGGTGCAGCGCGAGCCAGCTCGCCTTCGCAAGACACACCCAGACGCCGTTGGCGAAGAACGGCACGAGCAGCAGGAGCGGGCGGCGCAGGCACGTCGAGAGCCCCCCGACGAACGCGTAGATCGCGTTCGAGCTGCCGTAGTCGATCTCCGCGACGAAGTTTGCGTACCCCTCGGGCCAGAGCGTCTGCATCGGGCCGCCCACAAGGAGCCAGGTCACGGGATTGGAGAGCCACAGCCCAGCGGCCAGGCTCGCCAAGTAGAGCCCGCGGCCCGCCAAGAGCTCGAGCAGGCCCCCAAAGACCGCAAAGGAGAGCAGGTCGCCGACGAGGTGGTACAGGTGGTTGTGAAAGAGCGGGCCCAGGAACAGCCCGAGCAGGGTCGGGTCGCTCGGTGTGAAGGCGCTCGCTCGAAAGAGCGCGTCGACCGGCGCGAGAGAGACCCGCGCCACATGCAGCGCGAGACAGAGCGCGATGACCCAGCGTGTGACCCGCGTGCGGCGGAGCAGCTCGGCCGTGGTCAGGGGCCACGCCTCGAGGCGCAGGTCGTCACGCAAGTGCCGCGCGAGCGGTCGCCGCACGAAGCGGTCGCTCGCCGCGTGAAGCAGCCCGCCGGGCAGGTGCGCGCGCGCGACCGCCGCCCAGAGGGTCGAATCGAGGGGGCCGGGGGCTGCCAGATACAGCGCGTCCCAGCGAGTCGGCTGCAGACGCCGCTTGAACTCGGCGTTGCCGCGAAAGTCGTAGAGCCCCCGGCCGAACCGCGCTGCGAAGCGGGCCCACCGACCGGTGGCGCCGTCGAGGGCGTTCAGGTCCACCCCCGCGAGCGCGGCCATGCCCAGTCGGGCTTCGTGCGCGCCGCGGTCGTGCAGCGCCCGCATCGCCTCGAACAGGGCCAGCTCGATGACCCCGGGCTTGGCCTCGGGCGTGCGGCAGATGTCTGAGAAGTACCAGGCGTTCGCGGCGGGCGCCGGCACTGCGGAGACGAACGCGACGGGTACCTCGCCCTGCCAGACCACTGCGTACAGCCGCGCCTCGACCCCCTCGAGCGGGGCGGAGCGACTCAGAAAGCTCAGCGGAGGCGAACGCAGCTGGGCACTCCAGCGCGTGTGAACTTCTGCGACGGCGTCGCGCGAGGCGGCGTCCCGAGCGAGCGCCGCGCCGTCGACGACCTCGACGCGCACGCCCTTCTTGAGCAGGCCGCGCACGCGGGGGCGAAGCTGCAGGGGGTCGGCGCCGTCGGCGTAGAGCGCGCGGAGCTCGAAGACGGGCTCCTGACCGACGACCTGGGTGGACCAGCCGTCGGCCGCGAGCGCGGCTGCGAGGCCTTCGGTCACGGGCAGGATCGCCGCTCGATGGCCGGTGGCGCGCGCGGCGTCGGCGAACTCGCGCGCGGCGCGCGGCCGGTCCTCGACCGGTGCGAGGGGTTCCGCGCCGCCCAGCCACGCGCCGGAGACCTCGACGTAGCGGACCCAGCCCCCGCTCGGGGCCTCGAACGAGGTGAAGCCGTCGAGCGTCGCGATGAACGCGCTGGAGCGGTCGGCGTAGGCAGCAAACGCATCGGACAAAGGCGAGGTCATCGGCGCGGCAGGATACCCGCGTGAGCCCAACTTGACGCACAATCCGCATGTGGATCGGCGTCAACATGGATGGATCGTCGTCGCGCTCTGGGTGACCGCCTGCGGTGACAGCGGCTTGTTCGCCGAGTCGCCGGATGCCGCAGCAGGGGGCGACGCTCAACGCGTCGCGGACGGGGCAACGCCCGAGGACGCCGGGCTCGCGGATGACGTCCCCCTGCCCGACGCTGAGTCGACGCCCGAGGACGCCGGGCTCGCGGAAGACGCCCGCTTGCCCGACGCGGCGCCCGACGCTTCGCCTGTCTACCCCGCCGACCGTGCCCACTCACCGCTCGGCCCTGTCGCTGCGGCCGCGCTCCGGACGATTGCGGCGCGCGCCCCCGCCGCAGCGACCGATGTATTTGCGAAGGTCGGTGACTCGATCACGGTGAGTCGGTCCTTTCTCGACTGCTTCGATGGCGGCGGCGTTCAGCTCGACGCCTTTGGTGACCTCGAGCCTGCGCGCGCCTTCTTCGCTGGGGGAGACGCCGCCGGGACCTCGCCTTTCTCCCGCGTGAGCGAGGCGGCGACGGTGGGGTGGAGCGTCGGTGCGGCGCTGCGCGGGGCGCCGAGCCCGCTCGAGCAGGAGCTCACGGCGCTGAACCCCGCGATGGCCGTGGTGATGTTCGGCACGAACGACCTGCAGAGCCGAGCGCCCAATGTCTACTTCAGCGGCATGAGGGCGCTCGTCGACGCGCTCGCGGTGCGCGGGGTCGTGCCGTTGATGAGTACGGTCCCGCCGCGCGACGACAGCGCGATCGCGGATGCAGACGTGCCCCTTTACAACGGCATCGTGCGCGCGCTGGCTCAGTCCCGGCGCGTGCCGCTGATGGACCTGCATCGCGCGCTCATGGCGCTGCCCGGCCACGGCATGGGGCCGGACAATCTGCACCCCAGCGCGGCCGCGGAGGGGGCGTGCGTGCTCACGCCGAGCGGCCTGCAGAGCGGCTACAACCAGCGGAACCTGCTCACGCTTCAGGCCCTTGACCGCGCGTGGCGCGCCTTGAACGCCGAGCCCGCACCGGAAGCTGAGGGGCCGACACGGCGCGGCGACGGCACGGCCGCTGCGCCGTTCGAGGTCGATGCCTTGCCGTTCGCGGAGCTCCGCGACACGCGGGACGCGACCACGCGGGCGGTGGACCGTTACGATGGCTGTCAGTCTCAGGCGGATGAGTCGGGTCCGGAGCACATCTTTCGGCTGACGCTCGACGCGCCGCGCACGGTCCGCGCCGTTGTTGTCGACGGGGACGGCGTCGACGTCGACCTGCACCTGATGGTCGACCCCGGAGACCCGACGACGTGCCTGCAGCGCAACGACCGCGAGATCGAGGCCGACCTGGGCGAGGGGGTGTGGTACCTCGTCGTGGATACCTACGTCGTCGACGGCGGCCCTCCGCAGGCGGGCGAGTTCGCACTGGTGGTCTTCGAGCCCTGAGACAGGGAGGACGCATGTCGCATCGATTCGCGAAGCAAGCCGGCGTATTCATGCTCACGGGGATCTGCGGAGTCGCGCTCGCTGCTTGCGGCGACGACAGCGGCGCGCGCCGAGTCATCGCGGCCCCCGACGCCGCCGATACGGGTCGAGCGCTCGCGGACGCGCTGCGCCCGAGCGACCCAGACGCGACGCGCGTCGCAGACGCAGCGCCCTTTGTCGACGTGCGCCCGCTCGCCGATGCGGCCGGCGGCGCGGTCGGCGACGCCTCGGGCGGCGCGACCGGTGACGCATCGGGCGGCGCGACCGGCGGCGCATCGGGCGGCGGGACCGGCGGCGCCTCGGGCGGCGCGACCGGCGGCGCCTCGGGCGGCGCGACCGGCGGCGCGGCGGGCGGCGAGATCGCTCCGCCG
>CANLBD010000091.1 GCA_947488215.1 Myxococcales bacterium
GCCGCCCCCGCCGACGCCGCTCCGCCCGATGCCAGCTCCCCGGACGCAGTGCCGCCCGACGCCGCCCCCGCTGACGCCACGGCCGCAGACGCGGCCCCGCCCGACGCCGCCCCCGACCTTGGACCGCCCATCCCGGGCGACGAGGACCGTGACGGCTACACCGTCGACGACGGCGACTGCGACAACGCGAACGCCGCGGTCTTTCCGGGTGCGCCGGAGCGCTGCGACGCGCTTGATAATGACTGCGACGGCGAGGTGGACGGTCAGGTGGTGTCGTGCTTCGACGGCGACCCGAGCCTCGTCGGCTCGGGCGCCTGCCTCCCGGGGACGCGCGCGTGCACGGCCGGTGTCGAGGGGCCTTGTGTCGGGCAGACGCTCCCGCGCGACGAGGTCTGTGGCAACGCCATCGACGACGACTGCGACGGCGAGGCCGACGACGGCTGCGACGCGGACGGCGACGGCTTTACGGGCGTTCAGGGCGACTGCAACGACGCCGATGCGAGCATCAACCCTCGCGCTGAAGAGGTCTGCGACGCCGTCGACAACGACTGTGACGGCGTGGTCGATACGGTGGCGACCCCTTGCTTCGACGGCCCGCCCGTGACGCGCGATGTCGGCGTCTGCCGCGCTGGCCTGCAGAGCTGCACCGAGGGTGTCTTCGGCGTGTGCCAAGGCCAGGTCCTGCCCGCTGGCGGCGAGGCCTGTGGCGATGGCACCGACGACGACTGTGACGGCGCCGCGGACGAGGGCTGCGAGGCGCTTGACCCCGCCTGCGCGCTCATCGACCTGGCCTCGCCCGTCACGGTCACGACGCCCTGTGTGGCGACGGGCTCGGAGGCGCAGGGTCTCGTCGTGGTGCAGCTCCGCGACGTGAACGGTCAGGCGCTCACGAATCGAAGCGTGGAGATTCAGTTCCAGCCTGCGCTCCCCCTCGCGTTCCGCAACGTGCTCTCGACCGGCGGCACCTACTTCCGCGGCTTCACGCCGACTGAGCTGCCCCAGGTCAGCAACGCTGTGGTGACAGTCGCGTGCGGCGCGAGCCGGGTCGCGTTGCGGTCCCGGCCCGAGGTCCGCGTTGTCGAAGGCGCCCCGCTCGGCGTCTCACTCATCACCGCGGGCTGCCCAATCTCGGGCGACCTGCGCGCCAACGTGACGGACGCGGAGAGCGGCGCGCTGATTCCGAACGCCTTCCTCATGGCGGGAACCTCGCCGGAGAACCGCCTGCAGGACAACGCGACAGACGCGGTCCGCAGGCTGCCGGGCGCGCGACCGAACCATGTGACCGCAGGGGATGGCCGACCGAAGCTGCTTGACTACAGCGGTCGGCTCTCCGGCCCCACGACGGTGACGGTCGGCGCGAATGGCTACGAGAACGTGACGCTCTCGGGCGTGAACGCGAGCGCCCTGACCGTGCCGCTGCGGCGCATCGCACCCGCGCTCCGGCCGGATGTGCGCGTCGAGGGTCGGCTCACGGACTTCGACAGCCTGCGCCTTGACCGACAGATCGACGCGGGCCTCGTCCTGCGGAGCTTTGACCTGCCCTTCTTGACGACGTTCAACCTGAGCCGCCTCTTCGGTCGAGCGCAGTGCTGGGACCCCCTGCAGGAGGGCGTCGCGGGCGGCCTCGTCGGTGAGACGATCGTGCCGGGCAACCTGTACGTCCCTCGGCAGCGCGAGAACCTGCTCCTGCTGCCGCTCACGATCGCGGAGCACGCCTTCACGCTCACGCCGTTCGCGCCGGGCACGGACGACCTCGTTGGCTTGACCGGCAAGGCGCCCGCACAAGAGGTCTTTGACCTGCTCTCTTCGCCCGACGCCTCCCTGAACGAGCTCTTCAGTCTGCTCTCTCTGCGTGAGATTGGCGTCGCCCGTAATCAGCGCGTCGAGGCCGACGTCCTCGACCTGACGATCCCGCTCTCTCAGCCGCTGGTCGAGAACGCGGCGTGCAGCGTGGACAACGCCCCCCCGGGCACCAGCGTCGTGTGTGTCGCCGCGGGCGATTGGTCGGGCCGCGCAGGCGCCGGGCGCCTCTTCCCCATGGGCTTCGCGGGGGTCTCACCCGCCGAGCTGGACGCCGCGCGCGGGCCCGTCGTCGCGCCCCTGACCACGGTCGCGCCCGAGGGCGTCTTTCGCGGCATCGGCTACGTGGGCGCGGCGGTCTCGCTCTATCTTGAGCCTGAGCTCGCGCCGCCGGGTCAGGCCGCCGGCATCTCGACCGTCCTCGACCGGGGAGGCCTGGACGCCGACGGCGGCACAACGGTCGCGGACACGTTCTTCGACATCCCGACCGTGTCGCGCGACGGGCGCAGCATCAACTGGGGTGCGATCGAGAACGCGACGAGCCCGCTGGCGCAGGTCTGCAAGGTCGAGCTCGTGCGGTCGGTGCGTGACCTGTACGACCCCGGAGAGTGCGTGGGCGCCGCGGCCACGGGCCTGCAGCTTCCGCTCTGGACCTCCTATGTCCGCGGGGACTTGGGGACGATCGAGCTGCCGGCGCTGCCCGAAAGCTGGCCGCGCGCGGCGACCGGCGGTGTGGTGGACATCGAGGCGACGCCCGAAGAGGACCGCGTCTTTTTCCGCGTGAGCTGCCTGGGGCTCGACCCCGGCTCGAGCTTCGACTTCGACCGCGGCGACTTTCGCGCGCTGGTCGAAGACCTGACGCACATCACGCTCAACGAGCGCTACTACTGACTCAGACCGCGCGCCGCCCGCGGACGTAGACGTTCTTCACGCTGCCCACCTCGGCGCGAAACGCGAGGTGGTCGAAGAGCGCGTCCGTATCGAGCCCTGCGGGCACGTCGTGCGCAGCGAGGTCGCACGCGAAGCCTGGCTCGAGCAGGCCGACCTCGGCTTCGAGGCCGAGCGCGCGCGCGCCACCTACGGTCGCGAGCCACAGCGCCTCGTCGGGGCCGATGCGCGCGCCGCGTGAGAGCGCCGCGTCGTAGGCCGCGGCGCAGGTTCGCCGCAGCGAGAAGCTGCGCCCTGCGCCCACGTCTGTGCCGAGACCGACGCGGACCCCGCGGGCGGTGGCGTCCGCGAGGGACATCACGCCGCTCCCCAAGAACGCGTTGCTGTCGGGACAGTGCGCCACCGCCGCGCCGGATGCCGCGAGCGCGTCCCACTCGGTCGCGCTGAGGTGCACGCAGTGTCCCAGGACCGTGCGCGTCCCCACCAAGCCGAAGGCGGCATAGACATCCAGGTAGCTCGCGTGGCCTGGGAACGCCTGCGCGACCGCGGCGATCTCGTCGAGCGTCTCGGAGAGGTGTGTCTGCACGGGCAGGTCGTAGCGTGCAGCGAGCGCGCCCGCGCGGCGAAGCAGGTCAGGTGTGCACGAGACCGCGAAGCGCGGCGTCACGCAGAAGCGCAAGCGCCCATCATCGACGCCATGCCACTGCTCGATCAGCGCCTCGCAGGCCAGCAGCGCTGTGTCCGCAGGCATGCAGAGCACGGGCGGCGCGCCGCGGTCCATCAGCGTGAGCCCGGCCATTGCGCGCAAGTTGGAGCGGTCGAGCGCCGCGAAGAGCTTGGACGTCGCCAGCGGGTGGCTCGAGCCGTAGATCGCGGCGGTCGTCGTGCCGTGCGTGATCAGCGCCTTGCAGAACTCAGCGGCGACCTCGTCGGCGTAGGCGCCCCGGTCGAAGCGGGCCTCCTCGGGGAACACGGTGCGCTCAAGCCACGTGAGCAACCCACCGCTGGAGCGTCCGACCACCCGCGTCTGCGGAAAGTGAACGTGCGCGTCCACGAACCCCGGCATCCACACGACGCCGGGCAGCGTGACCGGCACGCCGCTCCCCGGCGGCGTCGGCTCAAAGGAGACGATGCGGCCCGTCTCGTCTGAGATGAGGAGCGCGTCCGGCAGGTCGTCGAAGGTGCGCTGGTCGGCGCGCGGCCGCAGGAAACGGCCCCGCAGCGTGCGAGCGGGCATGGGTCGAGAGGGCGGGTGCACGCCCGCAGCATGGGACGGGACGACCCCGAACGCCAAATGAAATGCCTCACTCTGGGCACCTCGCGCGTCCCCTGTTATTGTGCGCGCTTATGTGGATATGCCCCGAGTGCCGCCAGATTTACACTCAGGCGGTCGAGCGGTGCGAGCGCGATGAAGCGCCCGTCGCCGAGGTCTTCGCGCACCAGACGAAGAACCGGTACCCGTTCCTCGGGCGGGTCGTGGGGGACCGGTACCACCTGATCGGCGGCCTCGGTCAGGGGGGGCTCGGCACGGTCTACCTCGCGCAGCACAGGCACCTGGGGCAGCTCTTCGCGGTCAAGTTCCTCGACCTCGCGACGATCGGCGCGACGACCGAGATGGACGAGACGCAGAAGGGGGCGTACCGGCGCGACTTCTTGCGCGAGGCGCAGGTCGCGACCGTGATTCGCCACCCCTCGGTCGTGCGCGTCAGCGACTTCGGGGAGTACGAAGGCCTGCCCTACCTGGTCATGGAGTACGTGCCCGGTCCATCGTTGCTGCACATGCTGGGCACGCGCGGCCGTTTCCCGGTCTCCGAGGCCCTCGCCATTGCGCGCCGTATCGGCGAGGCGCTCGACGCCTTTCACGAGCGGCGGTTGGTCCACCGCGACCTCAAGCCGGCGAACGTGATCCTCGACCCGCGCGGCGATGGACGCCTGACGCTCGTGGACTTGGGGTTGGTCAAGGACCTGAGCGCGGGGGCGCGCAACTCGACGCACCCGCTCGCGCTGCGCGGCACGCCCGGCTACCTGGCGCCGGAGCAAGTGCCGCCGTGGGTGCTCGCGCAGCATGGCGTCGTGGACGGCACGGAGAAGCGCGCGGTGGACGCCCGCGTGGACCTCTACGCGCTCGGCGTCATCCTGTACGAGATGCTCGCGGGGGTGTCGCCCTATCCGGACGGCAGCAACACGCAGATCATCCTGTACGCCTGCACACGCGACCCGATCCCGCTTGACCAAGCGATGGGCGGTGCGCGGCTCACGCCAGAGCTCGAGGCCTTCGTCTACGCGACGATGCATCGGGACCCCGACCGCCGACCACAGAACGCCGCTGCCTTCTTGCAGCAGCTCGACGCGCTCACGGCCGCCCCGTCGGCCCGGGCATCTTGGCCTGACCGCATCGTGCCCGGCGCGAGCGGGGGCCGTGTGTCCATGCGCGGGGTCCTCCCGCCCGATGCCGCGCCCGCGACGCCCGCCGCATCCTCGGTGGCCCCCGCCGCGGCCCCTCCTGCGGTGGACCCGCTCGACCCGGGGCAGACCGCCGCGCTCGACGCGCTCTCGGGCCTCGACGACGACAGCATGGACGCGACAGGGGTCTACAGCGACGGCCCCTCGACCGCGGACAGCACTCTGGATGCAGACGCCCCCGCGACCCCCGGGGATGACATCGACTTCGACGACACACATACGTCCGTCGAGCGTGTGAAGCCAGCCCCGCCGCGAGCCGAGACGCCCAGAGCCGTCGCCCCAGCGCCGGTCTCGACGCTCGACGCGAAGGCACCCCCGGCGAAGCCGCCCCAGCGGCCGACCAAGCTCATCGTCGCCGCGGTCGTGTTGGCCGTAGCCCTCGGGGCCTACTTTGCCCAGCACGCAGACGCCCCGGAGGCCGCCCCAGCGGTCGTGCGCGTCGGCGCAGACGAGATCGCCGTGCGCCCCGCCGGCGGGCCAGTGGGCGCAGCCGAGCCCGCGACGCGGGCGCTGACGCCTGAGCCTGCGACCACGCTCGCGCCGCCGACCGCCGCAGCGCCGCGCCCGTCGACCGGGGCGGCCGCATCGACGCCGAGCGCCGCGCCCCGTCGAGCGGGTCCGCCCCGGGCGCCCATCCAGACGCTCCTCGCCGATGGCAACCAAGCCTACCAGAGCCGCCAGCACGCCAGAGCGCTGCAGCTTTACTCGGAGTTTCTGCGGCGCGCGGGCGAGTCACACGACGACTACTGGACGATCCATAGCCGCGTGCAAGGGCTTGAGGCGATGCTCGCCGAGCGCGGCAACCATACGTCCCCCTGACCGATTTTCGTCGCCCAACGCCGCGCGCGGCGTAGACTCTCGGGGCAATGCTCAGACGACTCTCACGGCTCGCGGCGCGCACCCTTGCGCTCACCGCGTCGCTCGGCGCTGCGTGGCC
Source organism: Myxococcales bacterium (assembly GCA_947488215.1). GTDB lineage: Bacteria > Myxococcota_A > Bradymonadia > UBA7976 > UBA1532 > CANLBD01. The sequence goes on from CANLBD010000091.1 coordinate 6,089, forward strand.
GACGTGTGCCCTCGCCGATAACGTGCCCAAAGCGCTGGCGAATCGGTTTCGTGAAATCTCGCAGAAGGCGGAGCGGGCGCTCGCTGCAGGCGACGAGGGCGCGGCCATTCGCGCCTATGAGGACGGGCTGCTCACGCTGGGCGACGACTATGGCCGCGCGCACCTGCGGCTCGGCCAGCTCTACCGCAAGCTCCGCATCTTCTCCGAGGCCGCTCAGCACTTTCGTGCGTGCGATGCGGACACGCGCGTAGACCCAATCGACCGAGAGGTGATCTGCCGCGAAGGCTTCACCGCCGTGACCGCGCCGCTCGAGCTCACGAACACGCCCGAGGGCGTGCGCGTCGTGGTCCTCGAACCCGTCGCGTTCATTGGCCCGATTGCAAACGAGACGCGGCTGCCGCTCGGCCCGGCGCGACTCGTGGTCGAGGCCCCCACGGGCGAGCGAGCCGAGCTGAACGTCGACGTCACCGCGCCGTCGACGCGCGTGCGAGTGCCCAACCCCGCGAAGGTCGTCGAGGTCGAGGCGGACGCGCCCGCGTCCGAGGTCGCGCCGCCGGATCGCGCCTGGATCGGCTGGGCGACCGCGGGCACAGGCCTCGCGCTCGTCGCAACGGGGCTCACCTTGGGCTTCATCAACCGTGGCGAACTCGACGATGTGCGCGCACGGCAGGTCGCGGGTCGCTGCGGCCCGACCCGCTGCGCCGGCGACTTGAAAGATCTGGAACAGGGAGCGCAGGTGGCCGATGGCCTCTGGCTCGGCGGTGCGGCGGTGACTGGGCTGGGGGTGGGCTTGTGGTTTTGGCTCGACTGACAAGGCGTGTCGGCCTGCTCGGGAGTGCGTTCACGCTCTCGGCGTGCTTCGCCGCCGACGACTTCGCGCTCTGCCGCCGCAGCGACGAGTGCGGCCCGGGTGCTGTGTGCACGCAGGGCGAGTGCGTTGACCTCGACGCGCCGGACGCGGTCTCACCTCCCACGACGCCGGGCACGACGCCGCCCACCGACCCCGGGACAACGCCGCCCACCGACCCCGAGGACTGCGTCGAGCGGGTCATCGAGGGTCGACTGAGCGCGTCCGAGACGGTCCGCTGCGAAGAGGGGATCGTCCGCATTCGGGACGTGGTGGTCGAGAGCGAGAGCGGTCGTACGTTCGCCGACCTGACCGTCATCGCCCGCGAGATCTTCGTCGAGGGCACGATCACCGCCGACGGCGCGGGTGAACGCGGCGGCGGTGGCGGTGGCGGCGGCGCGGGAGGGAGCGGCCTCCGGACCATCAACGGCGGCCTCGGAGGACGCCTCAACCCCGGCGACTCCGCGAGGACGGAGCGCGATGGCGAGCCGGGGACGCGCAACCAGAGCATCGACGGGGGCACCGGCGGGCAGGGTGGACGCGGCGGCGGTGCGGGCGGCGGTGACGGGGGCCCAGGGGGCACGTCGAACCCGGTGACCGCAGCGGGCAATCAGGGGGCCGACGCGACCTTCGCCGACCTGAGCTCGAGCGGGGCGGGTCTGTGCCAAGCGCTCCGCCGTGGCAGCGGCGGCGGCGGCGGCGGCGGCGGCGCTGGGCTGGATGGAGACGCCGCGAGCGCAGGCCAAGCCTGCTCTGTGGGCGCAGGGGGCGGTGGCGGCGGCGCCGGCGCACCCGGTGGCGGGCTCGTGGTGCTTCAGGCCTCTGAGCGTTTGGTCATCACCGGCAAGATTCTCGCGCGCGGTCGCGCGCCCGACGCGGGCGATCCCAGCGTGGGTCGCGCCCTGCCGCCCCAGCCAGAGCCGGGCTGCGCGCAGTGCGACGCGAACTGCGGAGAAGCTGCGGGCGTGGGCGCCGACGGGGGCGACGTCGGCAACCGCGGTCAGCGCGGCGGCGATGGCGCACAGACGGCCGGCAAGCCCTCGGGCGCCGGAGGCAGCGGCGGCGCCGGCAGCGGTGGCATGGTCTACCTGCGGTCTCCGAACCTTGAGTGGGGCCCGGAGGGCGCCATCGACGTCTCCGGCGGCGCGAATAACGGGGGTCTCGTGCGCCGCGAGGTCGACGCCGAGGGACCCGAACCCGGCACGCCGCTTCGGGTTAAGGGCGAATCTACGGTCTGCGCGCCGGCGCCGTTCACGACGGTGGACGCGCCGTGAGCGGGCCGGTCAGCTCCCCGTGGCTTGTCCTGCTCGTGGACGATGCCGAGGATGTTCACATGCTCGTGAACAGAGCGGTACGGCGACTCACGCGCGCCGATATCGAGCTGGTGAGCGCGCGGGACGGGGTCGAGGCGCTCGACGTGCTCCACGCGCAGATGGAGCGGGTCGCGCTCGTCTTGAGCGATGTGAACATGCCCAAGATGTCGGGCGTCGGGCTGCTCAGCGCGGCCCGCGCGCTCGGTTACACCGGTCCATTCTCGCTCATGGGCGCGCTCCCGGAGGGCGTCGAGCCGCACGCGGGCGCCGATGGCGTTGAGATCGTGGACAAGGAGACGCTGCTGTCGCGCCTGCCCGCCCTCATCGCGCGGGTTCCGGCGGGCGCTTGACGAGCGACGGTCGGTCCGCGCGTCCGACTCGGCCGGGGCCGTGGGACGACCTGCCCGACGTGCGCGACGGCTTGTCCCGTCGCGAGCGGATCGTACTGTGGGTGCTGCGAGAGACTGAGCGCGAGCGCGGAGGCCGCAGTGTGCCCACCGCGCAGCTCTACGGCCGCGTGGTTGAGTACATCGACATGAGCGAGGCGGAGCTCAACCGCATCCTGGTCCGCTTCGGGGCGCGAGACAGCAAGATCGACTGAAGGGGCGTGCGTATCCGCACGCCTCAGCGGGCACGCTTTGTGCTATTCGGCCGCGCATGAAAACTCGTATCCGCACCCTCTCTCCCCTGGTGCTCGCCGCGGCTCTGCTGACGGCGTGCGTTGATGACAGCCAGACTGCAGCCCGTGAGCCTGAAGCGGACGCTGTCACCGCCGACGCCACGACGCCCGATTCCTCGGCCGACGCCACGACCACGGATGCTGGACCGACGGCCGACGCCGACGCCCTGGCCCCTGATGCTGCGCCGCCTCCGCCGCCCCCGCCCGAAGCCTGCGCGGACGAGGACGACCTCGCGCCCAATGACCTGGCTGAGCGCGCCGCCCCGATCGAGGCGGGCTTCGGGCGCGACGACCTCTTCCTGTGTGCCGGCAGCTCCGACTGGTTCCGCTTGACGCTCTCCGCGCAGGAGCGCGTCCTGGTGCAGCTCGCCGCGAACCCCGCCGACCGTGACTTGGACCTTCTGCTCTTGTCCGAAGCGGGCGAGGTCGTCGCCACGAGCGCGACCGAGACCGGCGAAGAGCGCCTCGCCTACACTGCAGAGGCCGCAGGCACGTATTTCGTGCAGGTCATCGGCGGGTTCCGAGATGTCGAGGTGCAGTACGCGCTGTCTGTGACGTCGCAGTGCCGGCTCGACAGCCAGTGCGGGCCCAATCAGGCGTGCTCAGCCTTCACGGGTGAGTGCGTCGACGTGCCCCCGCCCGAGCGCGCCTGCGGCGCGGACGCCTTCGAGCCCAACGACACGGACGCCACCGCAGCGATGCTCGACGCCGACGGCCCGCCCATCGACGCCGTCGTCTGCGCGCTCTCGCCCGACTGGTATGTGCTGCCCGCGGAGGCGGGCGATACGTGGGACGTCCTGCTGACGTTCGCGCAAGGCGAGGATCTGGACTTCGTCGTCCGTGACCTCGGCACAGGCGCCCTGGTCGCGTCGGCGACGGGCGACGCCAACACGAACCCCGAGCGCGCGCGCATCTCGCACCTGAGCGCGGGCCGCTACGCGCTCGGCGTGCTGCTCGCGGACGGTGGCCGAAACGGGCGCCGCGAGCTGCCCTACCGCCTCGATGTGGCGCGCACAGCGGGGCGCTGCGCATCGGACCGCGACTGCGCGGGCCTGGGCCGGCCGCTGTGTGATGGCACCAGCGGCGTGTGCGTGCCGGTGCCCGACGCGGGTCAGGTCCAGCTCGGTGACACCTGCGGCACGACCGAGGACTGCGCGGACGCCGAGGCGACCTGCTACCAGGGCCGCACCGGTGGGCAGGACAACCTGTGCACCGTGACTTGCCAAGACGACGCCCAGTGCGATGTGCTCGCGCGCAACGCCTACTGCCAGTTCAGTGGTCGACGCGGCGGCGTATGCCTGTACCCCTGCGAGGCCGATCTGGACTGCGCCAGCGACTTCCGCGAGTGCGTGGCCGGGCGGTGCGAGATTCGACAGCAGTGCCGCTCGAGCGCGGACTGCCCGGACGGCGACATGTGCGCGCAGACGCCCTTCGGCGCGTTCCTGTGCTCGGCGCCGCCGCCCCCCGCGACCTGCGGCGACGACGGCCAGCCCAATGACACGCCGGCGACGGCGACGGCCCTTGAGGCCCGCGGGATGAGCGTGGGCGGCCTCGCCTGCCAGGGCGACCGCGACTGGTTTGCCGTCAATGTGCCCGCTGACCGCGCAGGCGACACGCTCCGCGTTCAGGTGAGCTTCCGCGCGGGCGTGGACATCGATGCCTACGCCGCCCTCGTGAACGGCGCAGACGGCGTGCTCATCGGTGCGGCGACCAGCCCCGACATGACCACCGAGACGATCGAGCTGCGCTTTGTCCCCGCCGGGTCGATCTACTTCCGCGTCGAGCAGTTCGCGTCCGACGCGCTCGCGGACACGCCCTACACGATCTCGGCAGAACTGGTCGACGCGCCCTCGGGCTGCACGGCCGAAGGGAACGAGTGCCTCGGGCTTGAGTTCCCGCGCATCACCTGCGACGCCGCCTCGGGCGCCTGCCTGCCCCTGCGCGGGGACGGCCAGGTCGCGCTCGGCGGCCTGTGCGACAGCGACGATGACTGCGGCGCGGGCGCCGAGGCCTGCTGGACCTTTGAGGGCGCCGACGGTGTTCGCGCCGGCGCGAACATCTGCACGCACACCTGCCAAGCCGAGGCGGACTGCGCGGACGTGCCGAACACGACGTGCATCGCGTTCCAACAGGGCCAGTTCGCGGTCTGCTTGCCCCCGCGCTGAGGCGCTCCAGCGAGACCGAGGCACAGGTCTTGCTATCGCACGGCGCATGACGCCTCGACTCGCCACCATTGCGCTGCCGCTCGCCCTGTGGGCCTGCGGCGAGAGCGCCGACCCGGCCCCCTCCCCGCCCGCGGGTGAGGACCGCATCGCCTTTTAGACGTGGAAGGCCGACGCGCCGGCGAACCCGACGCAGGTGCGCCCGACGCGCCTCGGCGACTCGGAGGCCGACGGCGCGCTCCTCGAGCTGGTGCTCACGGACGTCTGGGGCCGGCTGCCCGACCGCC
>CANLBD010000092.1 GCA_947488215.1 Myxococcales bacterium
GTCGAACGCAATTGACTCGGGTCGTCCGAGCGAGGTGATGACGGGTCCGTGAAACGTAGTCCATCGGAGCTGGCTCGTGAGGTGCTCGAGCAGAGTCGTGATGTCGCTGAAGCCCACGACGATCTTCGGCGGCGCGTCGCGCAGGGCCGAAGCGCTCAGGAGCGCAGGGCCGAGGCGTCCGAGTCCACTGCCGCCGCGTGCGGCCCATACGATGTCGACGCCGGGCTCGGTCAGCGCGTCGAGCAGCTCCGTCGAGCGGACCTCGTCGGGCCCTGCGAGGTAGCCGCGTGACTGCGCGCGTGCGCGACCCTCGTCGAGGCGAACTCGCGCGCCCGCAGCCTCCAAGCGCCGAACACCCGCCTCGAGCGCGTCTGCGTGGCCTGCCAGCGAGCCGCTCGGCGCGACGACCCGCACGATGGGGTGCGCCCCCACTGCCCTCGGTGGACGAGGGGGGCTGACGAAGCGGGTCGTCACGCTCTGCCGCGGAGCGCCTCGCGGTGGGCGAGTCTGCGGGCACGTCGCTCGGACGCCGCCTCGAACCGCGCGCGCTCGTCGTCCGTCTCGGTCACCAGAGGCGGCGCCAGAACCGGCTTGCCATCGTCGTCAATGCACACAAACGTCAGGTAAGCCGTCGCGGCCTTCATGCGTTCGCCGGTGCTCGGGATCTCGCGTTCGACTCGGACACCAATCTCCATCGAGCTCCGGTGAACGAAGTTCACGCTCGCCTTGAGCACCACGACCTCTCCGAGGCGGATCGGTACCAGGAAGTGCATCTCGTCGATGCTCGCGGTCACGACCTTGAAGTGGCTGTGCCGTCGCGCCGCGACCGCGCCGGCGATGTCGATCCACTGGAGCACGCGGCCGCCGAAGATGGTGCCGTGCTGGTTGGTGTCCTGCGGCAGGACGAGCTCTGTCATCTCAACATGGCTGAGACGCGCGAGCCGCGGCGTTGGAACGGTCGGATCCGAGTGTTTCTCGTGAAACATCGGGTCAGGCCCCTCGCAGGAAGGCCACAGCCAGCGCGCCCAACGCAATGAGCAGCGCGCCCGCGACCCACCAGGCCGTCCGCGCAGAGGCCGCAGAGGCCGCCGGCGGGTCATCGGCCAGCGTCGTGGGCAGAGGCGTTGCGTCCTTGATGAACTCCGGCGCAGGCGCTGGCAAAGGGGTCGGCGCGGCCGCCTCGGGCGGCGCGGCGGCTTCGAGCGCGGGCGCCGCAGCGAGCGCGGGGCTCTCCACTCCGGCCGAGTCGCTGGCCTCCGGCTGCGTCTCGGCCGGCGCAGTGGCCGCGGCGAGCGCTTGGTTGAACTCGTCGAGCGTCGCGATGGCGGGGCCCGTCGGGGCGTTCGCGAACTCGAGCTCTGCCGTGGAGAGCGGCGCCGGCTTGGGCGTCGGCGTGCTCACGGCGCCCGGCCCGAAAAGGGCCATCCCCATGACGGTTCGACGCGCACCGCCGCCCGACGCCTGGGCAGGGATCGGCTGGGGCGGCGACGACGTGCTCCCCACTTGAGGCGGCGCGATGCTGTCTCTCAGCCCGGTGGCCGTGAGCGGCGAGGGCGCTGAGCTCACGCGCGGTCGAGGCAGACCCGCCATCAGGCTCGGCTTTGCCATCGGCGTGAGGGCCTGCTCGTCCGTGTCCTTGCTGATCGCTGCGAGGCGCGCGATGTCGGCCTCTCCAAAGGCCGCAGTTGCCGGCGCGCCACGCTGCGCCCCGCCGGTCGGGCGCAGCAACGGCATGCCAAACTGTGTCGTCTGGTTTGCGGCGGCGGCGAGCTTCGCGCCGCACTGCGTGCAGTGCGCCGACCCGGGCGGTGACACGCTCTGGCACTGTGGACACACAACGGACATAGGGCGCTCACGTTGGGCGGGAGGGGCAGTCTCCCACGCGCGTCCGGCGTGGTCAACACGCGCCCGCGCCTTGCCGCGCGTCCACGCCTCCGCTAGATTCCCCGCCCGCTCGCGCGCACCCCGCGCCGCCCGAGGCCCACCGATGTCCCCTTCTGCAATTCCCCCGTGGCTGGACGCCGCGCTCGACGCTGCCACGGGCACGCCCTTGGGGCGGCTCGCTTGGCTCAAGCATGCGGACGCACGGACCGAGGCGCTCGCGTCGCTCACGACGTCGACCACGCCGCCTCCGCTCCCCGCTCGAGTGCGCGCTCACTTCCCCGACCTGACGCGTTTGCCGCTGGACATCTTGGCCAGCCTCTGGCCTCACCTGACGCTGCGGACCCTTGAGCCGGGCGAGGTGCTGGTGGCCGAGGGGGCGCCCGCCGACGCCGTCTATCTCATCGCAACGGGCAGCGTCGAGATCGAGAAGCAGGACCCGACCCGCGGTGTCGTCGTGCTCGGCCACCTCCGCGCAGGCGCAGTCGTCGGAGAGATGGCCGTGGTCTTGCGTCAGGCCCGCACGGCGACGGCGCGCGCGTCTGAGCAGACGGTCGTGCTCCGCCTCGAAGTCGGCGCGCTTGAAAGGGCAGCCGCCGCCTCGCCGGTGCTGGCCGCCGCGTTGTCGAGCTTCGCGCGGCAGCGGATCGTCGAACAGCTCTTGCTCACGTCCGCGCTGTTTCGAAACTTGGGCTCAGACGCCCGAGCCGCGCTCGCCGAGGCCTTCACGTCACGTGAGATGCCCGCCGGCACCACGATTACCAAGCAAGGCGGCCAGGGCCGCGCGCTCCGGGTGGTGTTGCAGGGCGAGGTCGAGGTCTGGCGCGCCGAGCCGGCGGACGCGCCACCGCAGCGCATCGCGACCTTGGGGCCAGGCCAGGTCTTCGGCGAGATCGCGCTCCTGACCGGCCAGCCCGCGACGGCCACGGTGGTCTCGCCTGCAGGCGTGACCGCGCTCGAGCTCCAGCGCGAGGCGCTCGACGCCTTGTGCGACCGCCACCCCGACATCGCCGAGGCGCTGCGCGACACCGCGGAGTCGCGCCTCGCCGAGAACCGCTTCATTTTTCAAGACGACGACTTCTTCGAGGACGCTGAATGACGCTGCGCGTGTATGACACCCTCTCGGGCGAGAAGCGCCCCTTCGAGACGCTCGAGCCCGGCAAGGTCCGGATGTACGTGTGCGGCGTCACCCCGTACGACCGCTGCCACGTCGGGCACGCCCGCAGCGCGCTGACCTACGACATCGTCTTTCGCTACCTGCGTTTTTCGGGGCTCGAGGTCACGTACGTCCGCAACTTCACGGACGTCGACGACAAGATCATCAAGCGCGCAAACGAGCGGGGCGTTGAGGCGACCGCCCTCGCGCAGGAGAACATCGACGCGTTCTACGAGGACATGGACGCGCTCCGCGTCGCGCGGCCTGACCAAGAGCCACGCGTCAGCACGTCGATGCCGCAGATCATCGCGCTCGTCGAGCGGCTCGTCGAGCGCGGCATGGCGTACGAGGCTGAGGGCGACGTCTACTACGCCGTCGAGAAGTTCGCGGACTACGGCAAGCTCGGCAAGCGGACCTTGGACGACATGGTGGCCGGCGCGCGGGTCGAGGTGAGCGCCCGCAAGCGCCACCCGATGGACTTCGCGCTCTGGAAGGCGGCGAAGCCCGGCGAGCCCGCGTGGGAGAGCCCTTGGGGCCCGGGGCGCCCTGGCTGGCATATCGAGTGCTCGGCGATGGGCATGCACGCCCACGGCGAGTGCATGGACCTGCACGGCGGCGGGCAAGACCTGATCTTCCCGCACCATGAGAACGAGATCGCGCAGTCCGAGGGCGCGACGGGCAAGCCGTTCGTGCGGCACTGGGTGCACAACGGCTTCGTCAACGTCGACAACGAGAAGATGTCGAAATCACTCGGCAATTTCTTCACGATCGCGGATGTCCGCGCGCGCTACACGCCGCAGACCATTCGCCTCTTCATGCTGTCGACGCACTACCGCAGCCCGATCAACTTCTCGGACGCGGCGCTCGACGAGTGCGCGGCGCGCATCGCCTACTTCTACGAGACGCTCCGCAAGCTCGAGGTCTTCCTTGACCAGCGGACCGAGCCCGTGAGCGGCCCGCTGCCCGGCGAGGCGTTCCTGCGTGACTTCGACGCGCAGTTCGTCGAGGCGATGGACGACGACTTCAACACGGTCAAGGTGCTCGGCACGCTCGCCGAGGCCTTCAAGCTGCTCAACGAGCACCTGACCACGCGCAAGGCGAAGGCGCTCCCCGCAGCGGTCGCCGCCGCCCGCGGGCTTTACGAGAAGCTCGTCCGGATCGACGGCGTGCTGCAGCTCTTCTCGGAGTCGCCGGCGGACTACTTGGAGCGACACCGCGCGCTCGCTGCCGCCCGCCGTGACCTCGATCTGGCGTGGGTGGCGGGCCGCATCGCCGACCGCCTCGTGGCGCGCAGCGACAAGGACTGGGCCGAGGCCGACCGGGTGCGCGACGCCTTGCTCGCGGCGGGCGTCGTCTTGATGGACGGCCCGAACGGCACGGAGTGGTCCGTTCAGGACACCCGAAACGCCCCCGAGAGCCCCTAAAGTCAGACAGGCGCCGATGACCGCGTTCCAGCTCGTCACCGAATACCAACCGCAGGGTGACCAGCCGGCGGCCATCGAGGCGCTCGTCGAGGGCGTGCACACCGGCGTGCACCACCAGGTGCTCCTCGGCGTCACGGGCTCGGGCAAGACGTTCACGATGGCGAACGTCATCATGCAGACGCAGCGGCCGACGCTCGTGCTCGCCCACAACAAGACGCTCGCCGCTCAGCTCTACGGCGAGTTCAAGGCGCTGTTTCCGCACAACGCCGTCGAGTACTTCGTCAGCTACTACGACTACTACCAGCCCGAGGCCTACGTCCCCGCGTCCGACACCTTCATCGAGAAGGACTCGAGCGTGAACGAGGAGATCGACCGCATGCGCCACTCGGCGACGCGGTCGCTGCTTGAGCGTCGAGACGTCATCATCGTGGCCAGCGTGTCGTGCATCTACGGCCTCGGCAGCGCAGAGGCCTACTACGACCAGCTCCTACACCTTGAGGTGGGGCAGCAGATCGACCGCGACGCCGTGATGGCGCGGCTCGTGGATATCCAATACGAGCGCAACGACCTCGACTTCCACCGCGGCACCTTTCGGGTCCGCGGCGACACGGTCGAGGTCTTTCCTGTCCACGAAGAGGAGAAGGCGCTCCGCATCGAGTTCTTCGGGGACGAGGTCGAGGCCCTCACGGAGATTGACCCGCTGCGGGGCCGCAAGCTCCAAGCGCTCGACCGCATCGCGGTCTACCCCGGCAGCCACTACGTGGTCGGCCCGCGTCGGCTGGACGTCGCGATCGCGCAGATCCGCGACGAGCTCCAGCAGCGGCTCGCGGAGCTGCAGGGGAGTGGGCGCCTGCTCGAGGCGCAGCGGCTCGAGCAGCGCACCATGTTCGACCTCGAGCAGCTTGAGCAGCTCGGGTACTGCAACGGCATCGAGAACTACTCACGGTTCCTGACGGGCCGCGCGCCGGGTGAGCCGCCGCCGTGCCTGCTCGACTACTTCGCCAAGGACTGGCTGCTCATCGTCGACGAGAGCCACGTGAGCATCCCGCAGGTGGGCGGCATGTACCGCGGCGACCGGAGCCGCAAGGAGACGCTCGTCGAGTACGGCTTTCGCCTGCCGACCGCGATGGACAACCGGCCGCTGAAGTTCGAGGAGTTCGAGCGGATCGTGAACCAGGCGATCTACGTCTCGGCTACGCCCGCGAACTGGGAGCTCGAGCAGGCCAAGGGCGTGGTGGTCGAGCAGATCATTCGGCCGACGGGGCTGATCGACCCCGTGGTGGACGTGCGCCCGGCGGGCAACCAGGTCGACGACCTGCTGCATGAGGCGCGCGTGACCATCGAGCGCGGCATGCGCGTGCTCGTCACGACGCTGACCAAGCGCATGGCCGAGGACCTGACCGACTACTTTCGCGACCTGGGCGTGCGCGTGCGCTACCTGCACGCAGACGTCGAGACGATCGAGCGCACGGCCATCCTGCGCGACCTGCGGCTCGGCGAGTTCGACGTGCTCGTGGGCATCAACCTGCTGCGCGAGGGGCTCGACCTGCCCGAGGTCGGCCTCGTCGGCGTGCTCGATGCGGACAAAGAGGGCTTCCTCCGCAACCGGACGTCGCTCATCCAGACGATCGGCCGTGCGGCGCGCAACGTCGAGGGGCGCGTGATCCTGTACGCCGACCGCATGACGGACTCGATGAAGGCCGCGATAGACGAGACGGAGCGTCGCCGTCGCATTCAGTCGGCCTACAACGAGAAGCACGGCATCACGCCGCGCACGGTCAAGAAGTCGATCACCGATCTGGAGCACACGGCCGGCGCGCTCGCAGAGGGTGGCGGCAAGGCCAGCGCGGCGGCGGTGGACTTCGAGACGCTGGCGGACCGCAAGGACCTCGAGGCGCGCATCGACGCGACGCGCGGCCAGATGCAGGCGGCCGCGAAGGCCATGGACTTCGAGAAGGCCGCCGCGCTCCGCGACCAGATGCGGGCTTTGGAGCGCGTGCTCCTCGCGCTCGGATAGGTCGGCGCGTGCCGTTCGACCCAGAGCGCGACCTTGAGCGCATCGCCACCGCGCCGGGCGTCTACCTGATGCGCGACGCCGCGGGGACTATTTTCTATGTCGGCAAGGCCGCGAACCTGCGGGTGCGCCTGCGGCAGTACTTCGGCGCGACGAGCGACCGCCGCTTCTTCGTCTCGCTCCTCGGGCGCCTGCTCGACGACGTCGAGGTCATCCTCACGTCGAACGAAAAGGAAGCCCTGATCCTGGAGAACGAGCTCGTCAAGAAGCACCAGCCGCGCTTCAACGTCGAGCTCAAGGATGATAAGAGTTTCCTGCACTTGCGCATCGACGACCGGGTCGATTGGCCGCGCATCGACGTCGTGCGGCGGCCGCGCAAGGACAGCGCGAAGTACTTCGGGCCGTACCACTCCGCGAGCAAGATTCGAGAGACGCTCAAGCTCGTCGAGCGCCACTTTCACCTGCGCAACTGCGACGACCTGACGTTCAAGAACCGCTCGCGGCCGTGCTTGCAGCACCAGATCGGGCGCTGCCCCGCGCCGTGCGTGCTGCCGGTCGACCGCGAGGCCTACCTGCAGGGCGTCCGCGACGTGTCGTTGTTCCTGCAGGGGCGCCGGGGCGAGCTGATCGAGCAACTGCGCGCCCAAATGAACGCCGCCGCCGAGGCGCTCGAGTTCGAGGTCGCCGCGCGCCGACGCGACCAGCTCATGGCGATCGAGGGGAGCCTCGAGAAGCAGCAGGTCATCCAGGGCGCCGCCGTCGACCAGGACATCATCGGCCTGCACCGGCAGGGGAGCCACGTCGAGGTCGCGCTGCTCACGGTGCGGCGCGGGCGCATGACCGGCTCGCGCACCTTCGCGCTCGCGGAGCAAGAGGTCGAGGACGCCGAGGTGCTCGGGAGCTTCTTGAACCTGTACTACCACGCGGGCAACGACGTGCCCGACGAGGTGGTCGTGCCGCTCGTGCCGGACGCCGAGGCCGCGCTCGCCGAGCGTCTGACGGAGTTGGCGGGCCGGCGCGTGCTCGTGCGCGTCCCCCAGCGCGGCACCACGCGGCGGCTCGTCGAGATGGCGATCAAGAACGCCGAGCAGGCCTTCTTTCAGGCGCGTCGGGCGGACGCCGTCACGAACGCCGCGCTCGTCAAGCTCAAGAACCGCCTGCGCCTGTCGAACCTGCCCTTTCGCATCGAGTGCTACGACATCGCGCTCTTTCAGGGCGAGTCGCCGGTGGCGTCGCGCGTGGTCTTCGAGGGGGGCGTGCCCAAGCGCGCGGACTACCGCCACTACAAGATCCGCGATGTAGAGGGGACGGACGACTTCGCCATGATGCGCGAGGTCCTGATGCGGCGCTTGAAGCGCGGCCTCGACGAGGGCGACCTGCCGCACCTGATTGTCGTCGACGGCGGCCGCGGGCAGCTCGGCGTCGCCACGGCGGTGCTGAGCGATCTGGGCATCGACGGCCTCGACGTGGTCGGTCTCGCCAAGTCGCGCGTGCTCGATGACGGGCGCGCGGACGTCGGGGCCCCCGCGCGCTCGCCCGAGCGGGTCTTCCTGCCCGGCCGCAAGGACCCCGTGGTGCTCCTCTCGAACACAGACGAGCTCCATGTCCTGACCCACCTGCGCGACGAGGCGCACCGCTTCGCCAACACCTTTCATCGGCAAGTCCGCGACAAGAAGACGCTGCGCTCGACCCTCGAGGACATCCCGGGCGTGGGGCCGGCCCGCGCCAAGGCGCTCCTCAAGGCCTTCGGCAGCGCGCGACGGGTCGCGCAGGCGAGCGTGGCTGAGATAGCCGCCGTCCCCGGCTTCGGCGAGGCTTTGGCTGTCGAGGTCAAAGCAAAGTTAGGTTAACCTGCTCAGCCGTGAACGAAGAAGACGACGATCGCGCGTCAGGAGACGTCGGAATGGGCATCGTGCGCCGCCGCACGCCGACGCCGCATTTGGGCATGTACCGCACGCCCCAAGTCCGGTCGGCGGGTCCATCCATGGCGCAGCCGGACCTCCCTGCGGAGAACCCCGCCGCGGCGCCCTCACTCGACCTGCGCGCGCTCGCTGCAGCGCACGAAGCGCGCGCGCAGGCGGGGCTCGACTCGACGGGTGTCGGGCGGTGGGTGGCGACGGCGGGCACCGCGCTTGTCCTTGTGCTCGCGTCTGCGTGGGCGCTGGTGCCTGTTTGGCGCGACGCTCAACGGGGCGCGCAGATGATTGCCGTGGAGGGCGTCCTCGCGGCGGAGCACGCGCGCTTGGTCGGTCAAGACAAGCTCATCGAGCGGCTCGCGCTCGGGGACGCGCCGGCTGTGCGCGCTGCGGTCGAGGCCGCGCAGGTGCGGGTCGCGCAAGCGTTAGCGCCTCTCGGCCTGGCGGTCGAGCCCGCGTCGTTGCGCGCGCGGGCGCTTGAGGACGGGCGCGCGGTCGGTCTGTCGCTCGACTTCACGGATGCGGCAGGTGACACCGCCACGGTCACAGCCGGCGGCGGGCGGCCGCTGGACCGACCGGCGGCGACCTTTGCGGAGGCGTTGGTCGCGCGGGGGAACGAGGTCGCGGCGATCTATTGCTTGACCATTGCGGTCGTCTGCGCCGCTTGGGGCGCGGGCTCGCTCATTCGGCGTCGCGCGGGCTGAGGCGACCCGCCCTCAGGGCTGCGTCGAGGGAGAGGGCGCGGGCGGCGATGAGGTGGGCGCAGGCGCGGCGGCCCCAGCGGCCTTCTTTGCCTTCAGTGTTGCCTCCCACTCGTCGTGGAATTGCTTGCCCTTCTCCGTGAGCTTCTCGAACTTGGTCTGCGGCTGGTGGCAGTCGTCGCAGAACATCTTCTTGTCGACCGACAGCACCCACATGTGCTTGGCGTCTTCGCCCATCTTCGTGAACTTGTCCCGGCCGTCGTGGCAGTCCTGACACGTCACGTCGTTCTCGGCGGAGAGCGCCATCATCTGCTGCGCGAGCTCTTTGTTCTCCGTGTACCCCGAGAAATCTTCGGTGTGGCAGTACTTGCAGGGCCGCTTGAGCGCGCGGCTCGCCTCTTTCATCTGCGCCTTGCGTGAGTCTTCGTCCGAGGCCTTGAACCACTTCTCAGCGCGAGGGTGCCAGTCGACGCCGGGGAGCTGAACCGGCTTCGTGGGTTCATCGGCGGACGCGAACACGACGCTGGCGGCGGCCAAGACGCATCCGGCGAGCAGTGGGCGAATCATGTGGGCTCCTCGTTCAGGCTAAAGTCGTTGGGGACGCTACGACAGCGGGGGCGTGGCAGTAAACATGCGAGTGGGCTAAGGTCCCGGCGGAGGCGCTGGCATGCGGATACTCGTCATCATGGACCCGGTCGAGCAGGCGAACGTCCACAAGGACACTTCGATTGGGTTCGTCCTCGCCGCGCAGCGCCGCGGCCATACCGTGTCGTACGCTGAGCAGCGCGCGCTCTATGCCCGACCCGGGGGTCAGGCGGCCGTGCGCTGTGCGCCGTTGACCGTGCAAGTCGACGCGACGCCACACTTCATCGTCGGCGAGGCCGTCGACGAGCCGCTCTCGGCGTTTCACACCGTCTGGATGCGCAAGGACCCGCCGGTCGACCGCGACTACCTGCACGCGACGCAGCTCCTCGACCACGCGGGGCCCGACGTGCTCGTGCTTAACCGGCCGACCGGACTGCGCGATGCGAACGAGAAGCTCTGGGCGCTGCAGTTCCCCCAGTTCACCCCGGAGACGCTCGTGACCCGAGAGCCCGAGCGCGTCCGCGCCTGGCTGGCCGAGGCGTCGTTTCCGTTGGTGGTGAAGCCGGTCGATGGTCATGGGGGCCGCGGTGTCTTTCTGCTCAACAAAGACGACCGAAACGTGCCGAGTATTCTCGAGACCCTCACCGAAGATGGCCGTCGTTGGGTCATGGCCCAGCGCTACCTGCCGGCCGCGCGCGAGGGCGACAAGCGCATCATCCTGCTCGACGGCGAGCCGAGGGGCGCCATCTTGCGCGTCCCCCGCGCGGATGAGAATCGCGGCAACATTCACGTCGGCGGCTCGGTCGTCGCGACCACGCTCACAGCGCGGGAGCGCGAGATTTGCGCCGTCGTCGGCGCGCGCTGTAAGGCGGCGGGGCTCGTCTTTGTCGGCCTCGACGTGATCGGAGACCACCTGACGGAGGTCAACGTGACGAGCCCGACCGGCATCCGCGAGATCCTCGCTCTGGGCGGGCATGACATCGCCGACGAGTACGTGCAGTGGTGCGAGCGCAACGTTCGCGCCTGAGGCTCGCCCGCGGCCTCGGACTCGCTGCGCTCTTGGCGTGGCCCGGGAGCGTCGCCGCGGCGGGGCGCTGGTTCGCGTGGCTCGATCGCGTGCCCGCGGCGCTCGAGGCGCAGGGCGTCGAGCGCTGGGCGGCCCGCGGTGTGCGGCCGCAGTCGCGCGCCTCGGCGGGCTTCTTGGGCCAAGAGCCCGGCTTCGTTCACCTCGTGACCATCGAGTCGCTCTTTCGCGCCGAGGCGCAGGCGGGCGTGGACGCGCTCCAAGCGCAAGGGCTCACCCAGGCGGGGCTGCAGTTCTTTTCGGACGCCGTGCCGGCGGCGGTTCGGGCGGCGCTGCCCGGTGCGGAGCCGGCCTTCGCTGTCGAGGTTGAGCTCGACGGCGTCGCGCCCGCCGAGCACGTCGCCCTTGTCCGTGACGACAGCGGCGACCGGCTGGTTGTTATTCGGGTGCACGTCGCCGGCAGCATGAATGTTCAGGCGCAGCACGCGACCGGCTTGCGCGGCCTGCCGCGCGTGACCGAGGGCGACCGCGCAGACGTCTGGCCGCTGGACGGCAC
>CANLBD010000093.1 GCA_947488215.1 Myxococcales bacterium
ATGCTCAGGTCGCGCAGTCGCAAGAAGACCTCGAGGCCGGTCGATGTCCAGAGCAGCGTGGCGTCCGGCTGGCCGGGACGCGCGGCCGCGACCTCGAGGGACAGGGGCTCGCCGCGCGCGACGACGGGGTCGCCCAGGAGCGCGGCGAGATCGAGCTGCGCGAGGAGCGCCTCGACCAAGCCGGCGACGCTCGTCGCCCTGAGCGCGCCTGCGTCGTCGGGGGCGGGGAGCGCGGCGCCGTCGTCGAGGAGTCGCTGGCCGATGCGCAGCACCAGGGCGTCCGGCGTCGGAGTCACGCCGGGCCCCGCGGGCACGACGCTCGGCGCCCAGACGACCTCGCGGACCTCGCGCGCGGCGGGGCGGCGCACGCCGTCGTCCGCGAGGACATCGACGCGGTTGAAGCCGAAGCGCGCGGGCAGGCGCGTCTCGAAGCGGCCGTCTTGGCCCACGGCGACCTCGCGGTCGTTGACGAAGACGCGCACGCCTGCGCCCCCGGCCGCTGTCCCTGCGACGACGATCTCCGGCGTCTCGCTGGTCTGCACCTCGCCCGGCTGAGGGGTGTCGAGCTGGAGCGTCGCGCCGACGTCGTCCACGAAGAAGGTCGCGCGGCCGCAGACGTCGGGCAGCGCGCAGGCCCGCACGGCCCCTTGCCCCTCGGCGTCGAGCCGAAGCGTGGCGGCGTGCGCGTCGCTCGGGTCGGGCGTGACCGCGCCCGCGGCCGCAGGGGCGACCGCCCACTGCAGCGGGGCGCTCGGGAGCTGCTCGCCGAACCGGTCAAAGACCTCGGCCGTCACGCGCGGCGGTTCTGAGCGGGCGTAGACCGTTTGCCGCGGTGTCAAGGTCAACCGGACGAACGCGGGCGGTTCTCCGGGGGGCGGGCCGAGGTCGGGTCTAGAGGGGCGGCCGAGGTCCTCCGCTCCACCGCCGACGGGCCCAAGGTCGACGGGCGTCGTGGCGTCGGTGGTCGTGTCCGTCGATGGGCCGGCGTCTCCGGTGCGGAACGGCGCGGGCGCGGTGTCGTCACAGGCGACGCTGAGCGCCGCGACGAAGGCGGCGAGCGCGAGGCGCGTCATTGGCCGAACCTCCCATCGAGCATCCACCACGCTTCGGTGGAGAAGAGGCGCGCGTCGCGCAGGCCCAAGCCCGCGCCCGCAGGCAAGTCGTAGACGCCGAGGCTGTCGGGGATGACGAACTCAGGCAACGGCAGCGAGGGGAGGCCGTCGTTCAGCGCGCGGTCGACGACGCCCTGCACGACCTGACGAAGCGACGCCTCGAGCACCTGCCGGCTGCGGTCGGGCAGGTCCGCCCCGCCCAAGCCCAAGTGCAGCTCGGCGACCTGAACGCCCACGAACTCGACGTCGCGGCCGTTCACGACGCGCATCGTGGCGTCGAGCGTGGCGGCGACCGTGACGCGGAAAGGATCGACGAAGAACCCGGGGTAGACGACCCCGGCGCGCGCGGGGCCAAAGAAGACGCGGACGCGCGCGGCGTCGTCTCCGGCGAGGCCGACGACCGCCGGCGCGCTGTCGAGGCTCAGGGTGACCTCGGCCCCCTCGGGCAGGTCGGACGCCACCTGCGCGACGAGGCCACCGGTCTGGGCCTCGAACCAGCCCGCGCGCCAGAGTCGATGCAGCACTTGGTTGAGCACCACTAGGCCCAAGCCCGCGCCTGCGGGGCGGTCCTCGGCGAGCGGCGGTCGGGCCGGCCCGGGCGGCAGGGGCACGCCGGGCGAGCGGTCGGCGAGGCGTGAGGGCCCGTCGACGCGCGTCGACACACCGACGAGCGCGCGGCCCTCGGCGAAGTCGATCGTCGACAGCGTCGGCGTCACGGTCAGGCGCACGGGGTCGGCGCCCGCGAGCCCCGGGACGTCGAAGCCCTGCGACAGGTCGCCGATCTCGACGTTCCCGAGCAGGTCACGGAGCGCGCCCGCGAGGTTGTCCTCGAGGAAGTCGCGCAGGGCGTTGGTCACGGTGCGGCGGATCAGGCCTTCAAAGGCCGAGAAGACCAGCTCCAGGATCGCGCCGCTGATGAAGCCGCTGAAGTCGCTGTCCAACCGGCCGACTTCGACAGCGTCCACGCTCCGCAGCGAGACCGTCGGCTGGCCATCAGCGCGGAGGCCGACATTGAACGTCAGGCCGATGGTGATGAAGTCGGTGCTGATGCGCGCGCGATTGCCGAGCGTCCCGCGGAGCTGCGCGGAGACCGCCAGATTGCGGATGGTGGCGCGTGTCCGCAGCCCGCCGGGGACCAGCGGCGCGTCGAGCGCGTTGCGGCCGCCGATCTGCAGGTCCGTGTAGTCCACGCCCAGGCTGAACAAGCACAGGCCGAGCACGTTGACGCGGCACTCGTTGGGCACGATCGGATTCTGAGCGAGCGCGGCTTGGTGCACGGTGTCGCGGAGGCCACGGCTGTTGACCACGCGGCGCAGGACGTCGACGAGGCTCGTGAGCGGCGCGTCCGGCTCGCCGTCGTCCACGGCGCTCTGCCCGAGGCGCAGCGTGACCGCGTCTCGAAAGGCCGTGTTCTCGTCCAAGTAGGCGTCGGCGGCGAAGTAGGTGCAGATCTGGGCGCTCTCGTTGCCCTGCGCGTCGACGGCGACGACGTTGTGGACGTTCAGCCCCCAGCGCGTCTCGACGCGCGCGCTGAAGGCCCCCTCGGGCGTGAGCGCGGCGGGCTGGCCATCGACGCGGACCTCGCTCAGGCCGGCGATGTCGCCCACGCTGCCACGGAGCAGGAGTCCGCCCTCCGCCGGGCGAAGGATCGACGCCCCCGCCTCGGGCTGCTCGCACCGAATGCCGGGGCCGCCGTAGTCGACCAAGATCTCGACGGACGCGCTCAGCGCGCGGTCGAGGTGGGTCGGGCCGTCCACGCGGGCCGTGAGGGTGTAGCGGCCCTCTTGAGCGCACCGAAAGCGGCCGTCGCCAAACGTGGGCAAGGGCGGCTCGCTCTCGAACACCACGGGCGCGGCGGGCACTGCGTTGCCACGCCGGTCGGTCACGACGGCGACGAGCTCGACGACCGCGCCGACGCGGTAGGCGCCCCGGTCGGGCGCGAGGGCGATGGCGAGCGCGGCGGGCAGGTCGGCGCGCACGGTGAGGCGGGCGGCGGGCCCAGACTCGGCGCCGGGGAGCGCGCAGGAGACATCGTAGACGCCGGCGGTGTCGTATCGCGCGGGCTGACCCGGCACGCCAGCGAAGCCGGGCAGGGGCGGCTGAGTGCGGAGCGTCGCGGCGTCGGAAGGCAGCGGGTTACCGAAGGCGTCGTAGGCGTCGCACCGCGCGGTGACCAGCTCGCCCGCCTGAATGTCGTCGTCGTCGAGCGTGACCTCGACGCGCGACACGCCGGCGCCCACAACGCCCCAGGCTGCCGGTGTGGGGTCGCGGAGGCCCAGGTCGGGCGCGGTACAGGTGACGGTGTACTCATTCGTGACCCGCCCGATCGCGCCCGCCGCGGTGCGCTCGAAGCCCGTGTCGGGGTGGACCTCGATGACTGTGCGATGACCGGGGATCGGCGCACCCTGAAGGTCTAGGACCTCGCAGGTCAGGCGATTCTCCAAGCCCGCGGGCGTGCGGCGCTCGCCGACGCGCGTCTCGATCGCGTAGGCGACCTGCTCGAAGACGGCGACGTCCCGCTCGGGGCCTGCGTCTACAGCGGCGTCGAGCGGCGCGGGGGGCTCGGCGTCCGCCTCGGCGGCGTCGGGCGTCGCGGCGTCATCGCGCGAGCCGACATCCGGCGCCGGCGGGAATGGGAAGGGGTTGTTCCCCGGTGGCGCGCGCGGCGGCTGTTGGGCCGACTCGCACCCCAGCGTGGCGACGAAGAGGAGGCACACGAGGAGCGACAGGCGATTCATGGCGACCTTCATACCTTAAAGCCGGCGACGGCGGGCAGCGCGGGTCAGCGCGAACAGGAGCAACGGCCAGGCGATGACCTCGGCGCGCGCTCGTCCGGGCCGAGCGGTGCACGCGCCCTCGTAGGTCGCGTCGGCGTCCGCGCCGGGCCCGGTGACGCCCGCGTCGACTGCAGACTCACCGCCGGCGCACACCGCGCCTGTGGCGTCGACAACGCAGAGGGCGCCTCGGAGGCCGCAGTCCTCGCGCACGACGACGCCGTCCGCGCACCCCAGCCGCGTGCTGCCGTCGCAGACACCGCCCGTCGGCAGCTCCGGGCAGGGTGCGCCTGATTTGCAATAGAAACCGGTCGCGTCGTCTACGAAGCCGCAGATGCGGCCTTCGGCGGCGCAATCGAGCCGCTGCGCGCGCCCGCCGTCGTCGCACCAGACGGCGACGGCGCCGTCGCACCGACCGGCGTAGTCGAGCCCCGCGCAGCCCGTCTGCAAGGCCTCGGTCTCGGCGGCGATCCACTCGGCGTAGACATCAGTGCGGGTGAGCTGGTCCCGGCCGACGCAGCTGATCTCGCCCCCGTGCTCCACGCCGAAGACCACGACGCGCCCTCCGGCGTTCACCGCGAGCACTGGCCCGCCGGAGTCGCCGCTGCAGAGGCCTTCGACGCCGCGGCCGTCGACCGTCACATACTCGCGGTCGACACCGCCGATGGCGACGACCGCGAAGAAGCGCCCAGTCAGGTCAGGCGTGCGCGTGTCGCCGTAACCCGCGACCTCGACCTCGACGCCGACGAGGCGGTCGCTGAGCGGGTCGGCGTTCGCCGCGATGGGCGTCGCGGTGGCGGGTGTTGACTCGAGCGCGAGCAGCGCCAGATCCGCCGTGGGGTGAATCGCGTGCCGGATGACGCCGCTCACGGCGTCGGGCGCGGCCGGCATCATGCCTGTCCCAAACCCAACGACGCCCTCGGGCGCTTCGTTGACGCAGTGGGCCGCGGTCAGGACGACGCCGGGCGCGATGAGCGTGCCGGTGCAGTAGACGGCGTCTGGCGCACCCCAAGGGAAGAGCCAGCCCACCGCAGCTTGCTCCCCCGTGGTCATCGGCACCACGCGCGGCGCGCGTTGACCGTTCACGATCGCCTGAGCCGCGTGCCCGAGGGGCGCGGCGTGCGCGGGCAGCGCGAGGCAAGCCGCCCCGAGCAAGAGAGCCAGGACGACGCAGGGGCGGCGAGTGGGCGTTTCCACGGGCTGTAAGATAGCCGCCGCGCGTCGAGATGTCAGGGGCACTCGTCGGCGTCGCAGAGCGTCACGTCGACCCCATCGGTGGCCTCGGCGCCCGCAACATCTTGGGCGGTGCCGACCAAGCGGTAGCGACCCGCGGGCACGGCCTTGCCGCCCGACGTACGGCCCCCCCATGGGCGCTGGACGGTCCACGCCGTGCCGTCCGCTTGGCCGCGGTCGATAGACGCTACGAGACGCCCCCCCGGCTCGAAGAGCTCGAGCCGCCAGGCCGCGAGCGCGCGGTCGTCCGTCATGGTCAGGGTCACGCGGGCGGGCGGGTCAATGCGAGACAGCGCGGCGTCGTCGATGCTGAGCCGAATCGTGGGGGGCGCGTCGTCCACAACGGTCAGGCAGTCGGTGCGCGTCGGTGCGGAGAGGCGCGCGACGTCGCCGAAGCTCTGACGCGCGCGGACTTCGACGCAGTAGCGCTGGCCAGCGGCGAGGGGCAGACCGGCAAAGGTGACCTGGGTGCTTGGGCCGACATCGCGCCACGCCCCGAGCGCCGCACCGTCCTCGCCCACCGGTCGCGCTACGTAGCCTGTGGCACCGGCAGCCGGTCGCCACGCGGCGCAGAGGCGATCGACATCACTTGAGGCGTCGATGTCGTCGTCGGGTCCGCAAGACAGCGGCGGCGGACAGGGCAGGTCCCACGCCGCGAGGCTCCGCGGGGGAGGGCGGTCGTCCGCGAGCACGATCTGCCCGTCGTTCGTGCTCACGAGCAGCTCGTTCACGCCGTCGGCGTCGAGGTCAGCCACGACGGGCATGCGGGGCTGAGCGTCGACGCTGCGGCTCCACAGGAGCGCGCCACCGCGGTCGAAGGCGTAGAGCGTGGCCTCATCCGTGACGGCGAGCACGCCGAATTCGACGCCCGCGGTCGGCAAGGGCACGTCCTGAAAACCCGCGAAGGTGGCCGATTCCGGCGGCGCGGTCTCGGCGCCGTCTCGGACGCCGATCTCGCGGACGGGTGTGCCGGTCATCAGGTCAAGCACGACGACCGGGCGTCCGACCTCAGGCGACACCCACACGGTGTCGTCGACGACGTGCGCGGGGCGGTCGATCCACGTCCGCACACCGCTGCTCAGGGCCTCGTCCGCTCGCCAGAGTAAGCTCATGTCGGCCGCACGCGCTTCGATGGGCCCGTTGCCGCCGAAGCGCAGCAGGGGCGCCTCGGGACGACCGGTCGCGATGACTTGGCCGCCGCCGCGGGACGCCGAGGGCAGGCGGTCGATCCGCGCGCGGCCTGACTCGCGGCCGTCGACGACGGACAGCCGCACGATGGCCTCCGTCTCGGTGATGTAGACCTCGGGCGTGCCGTCGGCGTCCGCGTCTGCCAAGCTCATCCGCTCCGACGCGACGCCGCCGCACGCCACGGTCGGAGGCGCTCGCCACTGCCAGAGCAGCGCCCCGTTGACGCCCGAGAGCGCGCGCACTTGACGTTCGCTCTCTGTGCCTGTTCGGCAGTCGGCGTCGGGGCGCTTGAACAGGTCGAATCGGAGCAGGTCTTCGACGCCGTCTGCGTCGATGTCCACGGCGAATTGCTGCGCGCCGTCGCCGAACTCAGCGGTCGGCAGCGTGTCGGTCCATACCGGTGCGCCGGTGCCGACGTCGAACGCGGTGAGGGCGAGCGCGTCCGAGGTGCGATAGTCGCGCCGCACGACGCGAGCGCCGCCACCCGCTGCGCGCAGCAGCACAGGCCGCGTCGAGCCTTGGCCGCTGGAGAGGCGCACGCCCCAGATGCGCGGGGCGTCGACTTGGCTCAAGTCCAAGCGTGCGAGCGTACCGTCGGGCAGCATGCCGACCACGCCGCCGCCGTCCTCGACAGGCACGGCCAGCAGGGTCGCGCTCCCGGCAGGGGCGCGTGCCGCGGGGCTCTCGGGCGGCTCGCCGGGGTTGATGAGCGTCATATCGGCGTCGAGCACCGCCACACCACCGGTCGACAGCGCGACGGCGAGCGTGCAGGCGCCGGCCGCGTCGTCACAGCGCACGTCGACCGCGCCGACGTCGCCGTTCGTCTCAAATCGGCGGGCGACGCCGTCTGCGCCGACCTCGACGACGGCGCCTGTCACACCGGTCGCGGGGTCGCGCTCCAGGGTGACGACGCGGTCGCCGCGCGTGACCAGCGCGCGCGCATGACTCCGCGCGGTATAAGTGGACGCATCGCGACGCTCGACGGGGAGGGCGGTGTCCGGCCGGGTCCAAGTCAGTGTCAAACCGGCGCGCGTGGGGCGCGCGAGGGCGACGGAGCCGAACCGGTCAAGCACCGGCGGCGCGTCCGTCCGCACCAGGACACGCGGCCCGTCGCCCAGCTCCACCGCGCCCAGCAAGACGGTCGCGTCTGCGCGCCAGAGGACCTCGCCGCTCTGGCCGTCCACCGCGAAGGTTCGCCACACGTCGTCGCCCGCGCGGTCAATGCCGCTCACGAGCACGTCCGCCGTGCCGTCGCCGGTCAGGTCGAAGGTCGCGAGGGACTCGGGGCGGGTCACAGTGCCGAGAGGCACGCGCCAGCGCTCCACGAGCGCGGTCGAGCCGGCCGCGCAGTCACCCGAGGCGGGCGCGTTGCTGGCGTCTAGGCGGACGAGCGCGTTGCCGACGTGGGCCAGCAGCGACGACTGTGCGGAGCCCGCACGGAGCACGCGCGCCCACGTCGGCATGTTGCCGGACATGAGCCCGGTGACGGGCCCGCACACCTGCACCGCGCCCGTCTCAGGGTCGACGCTCCGCAGCACACCGTTGCCCGGCTGAACCAGCTCGAGGCGCTCATCGCCGTTCAGGTCCGCGAGCGTGAAGGACTGACCACAGCGGGTGAGCGGCGGTAGCACGGCCCGCGTCTCGACGACGTCAAAGGCGCCATCGGCGTTGGCGTCCCCCGAGGCGAAGCGCAGCGCGGCGGTGCGCGCGGTGCCGTCCGAGCCGCCGCAGCCGTTGTCGGTGACGAAGAGCCAGGGGCGGCCGCCATCGTCGATGTCGGCGAGCATCACGCGGTGCAGGCCACCGATGACGGTCTCGTCACCGAACGGGCGCTCGGGCAGCGTCCAGCGGAGCGTGCCGGTGATCGCATCGACGGCCCTGAGCTGGCGCTGTGAGCGCGCCAATACCTCGGGGCGGCCGTCGCCGTTCAGGTCGACGACGCTGGTGATAGAGAGCGCGCCGAACGCTGGGCTCCGCCACCGCATCGCGCCGTCGGCCCGGAGCGACTCGACACGGCCGCCTCGGACGACCACGAGGTCCGGCGCCGCGCCAGGTCGGCCTGTCAGCGCGAGCTGCTCAGCGGCCACTCCGCCGGGTGCGCTGATGGGGGGGCCATCGACGAGCTCATCGAGGGCCCCTGCGCCGACGGGCGGTGAGGGGCCGGGGTCGAACGGGGGGCAGAGTGAAGCGTCGGGGGGCGCGGCGTCGGCCCCCGCGTCGGTCGATGCGTCCACCTGAGCGTCGATGAGGGGCGGCTCGGCGTCACCCGCGTCGCCTGCGTCGAGCGATGTTGCGTCGGTCGACGGCGAGATCGTGCGCTCGTCGCCCGCAGCGTCCGCCTCGCCCTCGGGTATCGTCGCGGCGGGGTCACAGGCGGCCGAAACAAGAGACGCCGCCAGCGCGGCCGTGAGCAGGTTTTTTGTCATTGTCATCCTCCCAGGCGCCTCAGGGCGGAAACGCCATGCCCCAGAGCCGCTGCCCACCGTCGACACACACGGTCTCGCCCGTGACGTAGTCACCGCTCGGGCCGAGCAGGTACATCACCGCGAACGCGACGTCGTCGACCGAGCCCATGCGCTTGAGCGGCACATGGTTCGGGGCGTCGGCCACGAGCGTGGCCTTGATCTCTGGGCCGTAGTGGTCGAGGCCCGTGCTCTCGATCACGCCCGGCGCGACGGCATTCACGAGGATGTGGTGCCGCGCCCACTCCAGCGCGAGCGTCTGCGTCAGGTTGACGACGCCCGCGCGCGCCGCGCCAGTGTGCGCCATCCCCGGGAACCCGCGCCACATGTTCGCGACAATGTTCACCACCCGACCGCGCTGACGCTCGATCATGCCGCGCCCAACGGCCTGCGTCATGAACCACGTGCCGTTGAGGTTGGTGTCCACCACGGCGCGCCAGCCCTTGACGCGAATGTCGGCCGCCGGAGACGGGAACTGCCCCCCCGCGTTGTTCACCAGCGCGTCGGGCGGGCCGAGGTGCTCGGTCACGCCGCGCTCGAACGCCTCGCACTGCTCAGGCTCACGAATATCGAGCGGATGGGCCCACGCCGTGATGCCCTCGGCGCGCAGGGCGTCGAGCGTCTCGTTCAACCGCTCGGGCTTGCGTGCACCGATGGCGACACGAGCGCCGAGTCGGCCTGCCTCGAACGCGATCGCGCGCCCGATGCCGGATCCGCCGCCCGTAACGATGACGGTCTGGTCCTTGAGGAGGTCTGCCCGAAAAACGCGACTGCTCTGCATGTCATGGGCTTACAGGCGCGCGGCGGACGCGGTCAAGATGCGCGCGTCGCGTCTTCTCTGCGACCGCACCGGCGGGCTATTGTGCCTCCATGGTGTCCACTCGTCTCCGCGCCGCCTTCACGCTCGCCCTTGTCTGCGCGCTCGCGCTGGCCGCTTGGCTGTCGGGCCCGCACGACCCGCCGCCCGCGCTCGAGAGCGAAGCAAACACCGGCACGTCGCCGCCGAGCGATGCGTTGTCTCGCTCCCCCGCGGCCGAGGCCTCGAGAGCGCTGACTCAGACGACGAGCGCATCCAGCGGGCCGGGCACCGACCCTGCGCCCGACGCGCCGCCGACCCCCAAGCTCGATCCCCGCCCGCTCGACGAGCCCGCCGCGACGCGACCGAGCAAGGCGGGCGCGCTCTCTCCCGAGACGGTCAAGCGCGCGTTCGCGGCGGCGGAGGGGGGCGTGCGCGCGTGCGCTCGTCAATTGAACCGCGCCCGCCCGGCGCCGCTTGTCGTCGATGTCGTCATCGAGCAGCGAGACGGCCGCGGACGCCTGCGCGAGCCGCGCATCGCGGAAGACGCCCCGATAGACGCGGCGTTGCGGCGTTGCGTCTCCGCTGCCCTCGAGGCCGTCAACTACCCCACCGAGGGCGGCGACGCTGAGATCGTCGTTCAGCTCTCTTTCGACTGGGTGACCCCATGAGATACGCCGCTCTCGCCCTCGCGCTGACCCTCGCCCCCGCTCACGCCCAAGAGCAGCCGGAGGGCGAGGCCGCAGCCGCCGCCACCTCTTCGACGTGGAGCTACAAGACGGCCGGTGTCGTCAAGCGGGGCGAGCCGGGCAAGATCGTGCTGTTTCCGCAGACGGACGTGACGGACGTGAGCCTGACGCTGACCGCGGGCAAGCAGAAGACCGTGCTGCGGCCGGGAAATCTGGCGGGCGGGCGGGAGCATCCGCTCACCTTCAAGACGCCTGCGGGCTTGACGAAGTGGCACGCCGTGCTGACGGGCCGCTCGGGCGGACCGCCGATCACGGTGGAGTTCGACTTTGAGGTCGCCGCGCTCGATCCGCTCGAGGTGCGGCTTGACCGTGCGGGCGTGAACTTGCCTGCGGGGCGCGTCGTGGCGGTCTCGAACCGCACGCTGGCGAGCACTCGGGTTCAGGTCTTCGACAAGCAGGGGGCGCAGGTCGTGGACACGACCGTCGCGCTCGCGCCCGTGCCGCCCGGCCAGCCGACGCGCATCGAGTGGCCCGAGACAGGCCCGGACATTCGCCGCGTCGACCTGGAGTTCATCGACACGTTCGGGCTGTGGTCGCTCATGCGCGCGGTGAGCTGGTACGTCGAGATTGCACACGATGACGTCATCTTCGAGAGCAGCCGCTGGGACGTCCGCGCGACCGAGGCACCCAAGCTCGACGTCGCTGTGGTCGAAATCGCGCGCGAGCTCGACCGATTTCGCTCGGAGCTCGGCCGTGAGGCGGCGGTCGACGCCGCGCTCTTCGTC
>CANLBD010000094.1 GCA_947488215.1 Myxococcales bacterium
CAGTTCCGCAGGGTCGCGCCCGCTCGGCCCGAGGCTTGGCCCACCTCGACCTGGCCCAGATTGATCGCCCCCGGCGTGAGCTCGGCACACGCGACGGGTGGGCGCCCGAGCAGCGGAACCTCGACGTGAGGCTCGTCCGCGTCGTCGCTCTCGATGTCGAGCGTACCCTCAACCTGAGCGGTCGCTGACGCGGTGTAGGTCATCTGCAGCTCGAGCGCTTCTCCCGGCGCGATCGCCAGCGGCAGCCCGGGCGCGTCCTCGAGCCGAAACGCGCTTGGGGCGTCGATGCTCGTCGCGGCAAGGCGGGTCAGGGTGAGGTCAGACGTGCCAAAGTTGCGGAGCCGAATGAGGGCGGGCGCAGAGGTCTCGCCTGGGTCGGCGCCCAGCTCGACGACCTCGAGAGAGACCTCAAGCTCTGGGCCCGTGGTGATCGGTCCGTCCGTTGGAACGCCGAAGTCGGGCGGCGCGACGTCACGTCGCGTGGGGGGCGGGCCGGCGTCGCTCGGCGCGGGGAGCGCGGCGTCCGAGGTCGCGTCGTCTGCGCTGCAAGCGAAGAGCGCCGCGGCGGTCATCCACGCAACGACGAGGCGGCAATCGAAGGCCCGCGGGGACGTCAGAGGCATTCTCATGGGCCCATCCTACTGTATGCTCGCGGCCGTGCATCCCCATGCGGTGAGGTGAAGGATGGCGCGTGTCGCTTTTCTCGGTGCCTTCTTGGCGGGCTCACTTGGGCTGGGTCTTTCACCCGCGTGGGCTGCCATCGGCGACCCGTGCACGGACGGCGTGTGCCCGCCCGGGGAGACCTGTATTCCCGAGGCGGACTCACCGGGGTATTGCACGACGCGCTGCAACGCGGGCGTGGACTGCGGCCCTGAGCTTGAGTGCCGTCAGGCCGATTCGCTCCCGTTCCCCTTGTGCCTTCGGCCCGACACGCGGGTGCGCGCCGCGATGGGCGAGCCGTGTCAAGCGCAAGGCGACTGTGAGGACGGCCTGCTGTGCTTCGCGGAGAACGACGCTCGGTACTGCACGCGCTACTGCACGCTGCCGGGCACCTGCCCCGAGGGTTTTCGCTGCGCGGGCAACGAGCGCCCCGCCTGCTCGCTGCTGCGCGGCTTGCCGGGCAACCAGGAGCCCTGCGCGCCCGATCGAGGCTGCGCGGACGGGTTCGCGTGCGTGTCTCACCCGAGCCGCGGCGTGCCGTTCTGCGCTTTGCCGTGCGCCGAGGGCCAGTGCGCCGAGGGCTACGCGTGCACCGAGGACCACTGCGTCTCGAACCCGGTCTTCATGAAGCCGGGATTCGGCGAGGCCTGTGTGGGAGAGGGCGCGGACCCGTTGCTCGTGGGTTGCGCGGACGGCGCGACCTGCCTCGTCGGCGAGAGCGAGTCGTACTGCACCCGCGCTTGCGGGTTCTCCTCGCCTTGCCCCGCGGGCTACGGCTGCGTCGAGGTCGCGCCCGACCAGCCCGAGTGCCGCCGCGGCGCCGTGACGGACGACCGCTTCGGACCCCAAGCGGGGACCGATGGTGGGCCGCTCGCGCCGCCGCCGCCCGTGGGTCCGACCGTGGCGCCGACCGCCGCACCCAGCGCCGGTGGCGGTGGCGGAGACAGCGGCGGATGCTCGATGACGCCGCCTCAAGGGCGACACGCGACGCTGGGGCTGGTAGCGCTCGCGCTGGGCGGCGCGACCTGGCGTCGTCGTCGCGCCACGCGGCGACCGTGAGGCCAGTCGCCGCAGGTGCCTGGGGGCTGTGTAGCCTCTTGTCTTCGGCA
This sequence comes from Myxococcales bacterium, assembly GCA_947488215.1. Lineage (GTDB taxonomy): Bacteria > Myxococcota_A > Bradymonadia > UBA7976 > UBA1532 > CANLBD01. The sequence continues at coordinate 1,770 of CANLBD010000094.1, forward strand.
GCCGCAGCCCCGGGCCCCGACTCGCTCTTGGTCCTCGCGAACACCGCCGCTGAAGGCAGCGCCGCGCTGGCCTATGCCTACGCTGAAGCGCGCGGGGTCCCTCGGCAGCGTGTGTGTCTGCTGACCACGACGACCGACGCAGACGTGACGTTCGAGGCGTACCTGAGCGAGGTCGAGGCGCCGCTCGAGGCGTGCTTGGCAGAGACGGGTGATCCCGAGGGCGTGGACGCGCTGCTGCTGGTCCGCGGCGTGCCGATGCGCGTATCGCTGCCGGACGGCGGGCGTGTCTCGATGTCGGCGATCTTGGGCGTCGCCGACTCGACGCTCAGCGACTCGGGCGAGCGGCTGCGGGGTATGCCCGCCGGGCGGGTCCTCGACTGCGGGGGCGCGCCGTGCCTCGGCCCCGCATGGCCGAATCCGGTCGAGGCGGGGCCGTTCGACCGGGCTGAATCCCGCACCGCAGATGGCGTGGCGTGGCGCCCGCGCCTCGTCACTTGGCTCAGCGGGCGCTCGGACGCAGACGCGCGCGGGCTGTTCGAGCGTGCGCTTCAGGCCGAGGGGGGCGACGGGGCGCCCGCGCCCGACGCCGAGGTGCTCTTCATGGACGGCGCCGACCCTGCGCGAGGGGTGCTCGACGCACAGGCGGACGCGGTCATTGACCAGCTTACGCGCCGCGGGGTTTCGGCGCGACGGGCCGCGTTCCAGCCCGACCTGACAGGCCTGCGGTTGGCCGGCTTCATGACGGGGACCGCGTCGCTGGGCACGACGATCGAGGGCAACACGTTTGCGCCGGGCGCGCTGGTCGACAACCTCACGAGCTTTGGCGCGCTGCCGCAGAACTTCGCGCCCGCCACGGCCGGGACAGGTCCGCAGCCCGACGACGCGCAGGTGTCCATCGCGCGCTGGGTTTCTCAGGGCGTCACGGGCGTTCACGGCACCACGGACGAGCCGCTCAACGGCGCCTTTCCAGACCGTGCGTTGCTCTTGGACTGGTTCGACGGCGCCACGCTGGCCGAGGCCTATCTGGGTCGCATGCCGTTTGCGTATTGGCACAATATGGTCGTGGGCGACCCGCTCGCGGCGCCCTTCGCCGTGAGGCCCCGCGTGTCCCTGAGCGTCGAGCCGTTGGGTCAGGTCGCTCGAGTCGCCCTTGAGGCGTCCGACCCTCTGGCGCGGGGACCGGTCCGTCTGCGGGCGCTGGTCGATGGCCGCGCCACGGGTGCAGCGGAGGCCGCGCCATGGACGCTGTGCGTCGCCGCTCATGGTCCGCCCGCGACGCTGACGGTCGTCGGTGAGGCGAGCGCGCGGCCGACGCGCACCGGTCGGTGGCGCTCGAAGGGCTGGGCGAGGTTCGAGGTGCCGGGGCCCGCGATCGACCCCGCCGCATGCGAGGTGCACGACGCCGCTGTCGCAGACGCTGCGGTCGAAGCGCCGACAGACGCCGTCGTCGACGCGCTCACAGACGCCGCACCCGCCCCGAACGACGCCGCGCCCGCCCCGAACGACGCCGCGCCTGCCCCGAACGACGCCGCGCCTGCCCCGGACGACGCCGCGCCCGCCCCGGAGCGCGCGCGCTCAAGCGGCTGCACCGCCATCGCAGGGCGCTCAGGCGGCGGTGTCGCGTGGCTCGCACTCTCTGTCTGCGTCGCCGTGTCTCGACGAAGGAGGTCCGCGTGAGCGAGTCGATGATGGGCCTCTACGCGCTCGAAGCGCTGCTCGCGCGGGGCGCGATGGGCGAGGTGTGGCGCGCGCGACACCCGACGCTCGACCGCGACGTCGCCGTCAAGGTGCTGCGCGCTGAGTTGGGCGACCGCGCGGACTTGAGAGAGGGCTTTGCGCGGGAGGTCCGCGTGCTCAGTCGGCTGCGGAGCCCGCATACGGTCCAGGTTCAGGACGCGGGCGTCGGCTTGGATGGGCGGCCCTACTTCGTGACCGAGCTGCTCACCGGCGAGGACCTCGGCGCGCGGCTCGAGCGGCTGGGCGCCCTGCCGTGGCCCGAGGCGGCGGGCATCGCCATCGACGTTCTCAAGGCGCTCGCCGAAGCGCACGCGCTCGGCATGGTTCACCGCGACATCAAGCCCGCGAACGTCTTCCTGCAGGCGCTCCCGGGCGGGCAGTCCGTGGTCAAGGTCCTCGACTTCGGCGTCGCAAAGGTGCTCGACACGCTGGAGGGGGCCGAAGAGACCGTCGTCGGCATCAAGGGGTCTCCGCGCTACATGGCGCCGGAGCAGGTGTTGGGCGGCCCCGTGACCCCGCAGAGCGACCTGTACGGGCTCGGCTGCACGCTCTATCGCATGCTCTCGGGCGAGCCGGTCTTCAGCACCGAGGGGCGCGAGGCCCAGCTGCGCGCGCAGGTCAACGACGCCCCGATGCCGCTGGCCAATCGCTGCCCGCTCCATGCGGTGCCGGAGGCGCTCGACGCCCTCGTGCTCGCGTGCCTGGAGAAGGCGCCGGAGCGGCGGCCCGCGTCTGCGGAGGCATTGATCCGCAGCCTGCAAGCGCTCATGGGCGTGCCCGAGCCGGACGCGCTCGGCGGCCTCGGGGTGGTGCCTCCGAGCGCCGGGGGCGCACGGGTCCAGACGAACGCGCGGGCCGAGGCGCTCGAAGTGTCCGCAACGGTCGCAAGGGGCGTGGCGGTCCATGCCACAGAGGCGCCGCTCGAGCTCGCCGTGGATCCTCAGGCCGTCAACGACAAGCACCGCAAGCACTGGGCGGCAGACCAGGCGAAGGCCGGGGCGCGCCATCCGGGCGCCCTGGGCCCGCGGGGGGTCGACGACCACTTCACCGCGCGGCGCTCACAGTCGAGCGGGTGGGGGAAGATCGCCTGGGTTGCCCTCGTTCTGGTGGGCATGGGCACCGTGTGGACGCTGTCCGGAACCTCGACCTCGGCCCCGCAGGTCGCGCCTGCGTCTGCGCCCGCGACGACCGCCGACGCGCCCACCCCCGCCGTCGTCAAACGCATCGCGGGGGATTCACCGGCGGCCCCGGACGCGCCCGTGAAGTCGGCGCTGCTCGGCATCTCGCGCGGCACGGCAACCTTCGCGAACGCCGCGAGCGGGCAGCCCTACTGCGTGGACGCCGTCGAATGCCCCGTGCCCCTCGAGACGCGCGTCCGGATTTTTCGCCCCGGGGGTGCATCGCGTATCGAGCCCGGTGTATCTCAAGACCGCGCTCGGGCAGGCATCGTGCTGGTCGAGCTGCCCTAACGCCGGCGTAAGCCCGGCAGGACCGAGGAGCGCCCATGGGCGATTACGAGCTCGTTCAGACCATCCGCTTTGAGTCGGCGCGTCGACTGCCGAAGGTCCCCGCTGGCCACCCATGCGGCCGCCTCTATGGCTTGGCGTTCTACTTGGACATTCACGTCGTGGGGGACATGACCGGCGACTCCGGCTGGGTCATCGACTTCGGCGAGATCGAGGCGGTCTTCAAGCCGCTCCGTGACCAGATCGACCACAACTACCTGAATGATATTCCGGGGTTGGAGAACCCGACGAGCGAGGTGCTCGTGGCGTGGCTCTGGCAGCACGCGGCGCCCCGCATTCCCGGGTTGGTGCAGCTTGTACTGCGTGAGAACGACGTCTCGCGGGTGATTTACCGCGGGCCGGGCGGTGGGCGTCGAACTCTGGCTTGACGAGTAGCCACTTCGGGTGGCCCGGAATTTGCTCACGCGGCGCGCGTCCGCCCCCGGAGAGGGGCCTGAACTTCGGTCCGATGGACCATTGAGGAGCGCACGCGATGAGTCTCGTCCACACCAGCCGGGTCTGCTTGGCCCTGAGCTTCGCGGCGCTGGCCGCCTGCAGCGAAGACGCCCCGGGCGGCGGCACGCCCGCTCTGCCGGACTTGGGTCTTCGACCCGACGCCACGGCCGCCTGCACGACGGACCTGTCGTGCGGCGACGCCAAGGTCTGCGTCGGCGGCGTCTGTCGCCCCGGCCAGTGTAACGAGGACCGCCTCTGCCCGGCAGGCCAGACCTGCGACCTGGCGACCTTCATCTGCTCCGGTTCGAACCCCGGCGAGACGCCGTGCATGTCGGACGCGGAGTGCGGCAACCGCGGCTTCTGCATCGACAACGTCTGTCGTGCGGTCGACTGCCGCGTGGACACGGACTGCGACCCGGGTGAGCGCTGCACGGCGCAGAACCGGTGCGTCGCGATGATCGCGGAGTGCGTCGACGGCGACGGCGATGGCTACGGCCAGGGCTGCGATCTAGGCCCCGACTGCGACGACGCCCGCGCGGACGTGAACCCCGGCGTGACCGAGAGCGGGGACGCCCTGTGCGATGACGGCGTCGACAACGACTGCCGCGGCGGCGACGCCGTCTGCGGTGAGGTCGACCGTGACGGCGACGGCGTGACGGACAAGGCGGGAGACTGCGACGACAACAACCCCGCAGTGAACCCGAACGCCGCCGAGCAGCCCTACAACGGCGTGGACGACGACTGCGACGAGGGCACGCGGGATGCGGACGTCGACGGTGACGGATACGACGCGGTCGAGGCCGGCGGCCCCGACTGCAACGACCGCGCGTCGTACATCAACCCCGAAGCGCGCGACGTGGCGGGCAACGACATCGACGAGGACTGCGACGGCATGGACCGCGTCGCCTCGGGCGAGGATGGCGACGGCGACGGCTTCACCGAGGCCGCCGGCGACTGCAATGACCAGAACGAGACCGTTTTCCCGGGCGCGCCCGAGGTGCCCTACAACGGCATCGACGACGACTGCGCCGCGGGCACGCGCGACAACGACCTCGACTCGGACGGCTTCCAGAGCCCTCAGGACTGTGACGACAGCAATGCGGCGGTGAACCCGAACGCGATGGAAGTCGGCTACAACGGCCTCGATGACGACTGCAACGCGGCGACGCCGGATGGCGACGCGGACGGCGACGGCTTCCCCGGTGGCCCCGGCGGCACGGACTGCAACGACGAGGCTGCAGCCGTAAACCCGAACGCGATGGAGGTCACGTACAACGGCGCGGACGACGACTGCAACCCCGCGACCCGCGACGACGACCTCGACAACGACGGGGTGACGCGTGCGACGGACTGCAACGACAACGACCCGTCGATCACGCCGAGCGTCCCTGAGAACCGAATGAACTGCAACGACGGCATCGACAACGACTGCCGCGGCGGCGACGCCGATTGCGCGTCGCTCAACGACGACGCAGACGGCGACGGCGTAACGGGCGCGGCGGACTGCGCGCCGAACAACCCCGCGGTCCCGGGCCCGAACGAGATCGTGAACAACGGCGTCGATGACGACTGCAACCCCGCCACCCCCGATGGCTGTGACGATGACGCGTTCGACCGCGCGTCGTCGAACGGCGCCTCGGGCACCGCGACGGGCGTCGAAGACGGCAACACGCTCGGCGTGCAGTACGCGAACTTGGTCGTCTGCTCCGCGGACGAGGACTGGTACCGCATCGACCTGCAGGCGGGTGACGGCCTCGAGGTGGACGTCGCCTTCACGCACGCGCTCGGTGACATCGACGTGGGCCTCTTCAAGCTGAACGAGGACGGCACGACGTCGTTCGTGGACGGCAGCGTCGGCGTGACGGACACGGAGACGGTCTACGAGCCGCGGGCTGCGCGCGCCACGACCTACTACGCGCGGGTCTACGGCTTTGACGACAGCCGAAACGTGTACTCCATGACGGTCAACGTCTTCAGCCAGTGCACGGACGACGCGGTGACGCGCGGTGGTGAGCAGAACGACACGATCGGCGACGCTGCCTCCATGCCGGACGCGGGCGAGACGCGCCAGATCTGCGACTTTGACGACGACTGGTACACGTTCACCGTGGACGCTCGACGCAACATCCGCGTCGACGTGCTCTTCACGCACGCGAACGGTGACCTCGACGCTGAGCTCTTCCGCGACGACTCGCCTATCGCGGTCACACGCAGCGCGGGCGTGGGCGACGGTGAGATCATGGAGCAGATGCTCGAGCGGGGCACCTACTCGGTGCGCGTCTATGGCTTCAACGGTTCGAAGAATGCCTATCGCGTCTTCGTGACGAGCGGACAGACCGCGACGCTGCGTGAGACGATGCCGGCGGCGGACGTCGCGATCCCCGACTTCGCCAACGGCGCTCCGGGCGTAGCCGAGGTCGACCTGCTCTTCGATGCGCCCGATGGCGCCATCATCCGCAACCTGACGATCCGCGACCTCGACATCAACCACAGCTGGCTGCGCGACCTGCGCGTCGTCGCCCAGTGGGACGGCGAGGACGTCGCGGTGCTGTGGAACCGTGACGGTGACGCGAGCGGCGGCGACGGTGGCCTCGACGACGACTCTCTGCCCTTCACGGGCGGCGACATCAACTTCGACATGCGTCGCTACCCTGAGTTTGCGGGTCGCGCCGCCCTCGGCATCTTCACGCTGCGCGTCGAGGACAACGCGGGTCGTGACGTCGGCTCCATCGCCGACCTCGACGTCGAGATCGAGTACCTGGTGCCCTGACCCGCATGGCCGCCTCGCACAGCTTCACGCTCGTCCTGCCCAAGACCGAAGAGGCGCGCCTGCGTCGCTTTTTTGTGGACAAGGGCTTCGAGCAACGCGAGGCGGCGCACGCGTTTTGGCAGGTCCGCGGGCCCGGCTGCGTCGCGACCTTCTATCAGTCGGGCAAGCTGCTCATTCAAGGGCCCGAGGCCGACCTGTGGCGCGGGCTCTTGGGCGATGAGACGCCCGACGCTCGGCCCTTTCACGCCGCGCTCGCCCTGCACCCGAAGCCGCTTCCGGCTGTGTGGCTCGGCACGGACGAAACGGGCAAAGGGGACTATTTCGGTCCGCTCGTCGTCGCCGGCGTTGCTGTGCGGCGCGAGGACCTCGAGGTGCTGGCCGAGCTGGGCGTCGCCGACAGCAAGACGCTCTCGGACGACCGCATCGGCGAGCTCGTCACCGGGCTGCGCGCGCTCCTGCGGCACGAAGAGCTCGTCATCATGCCGGCCAAGTACAACGCGCTGTACGCCAAGTTCGGTAACCTGAACCGGCTGCTGGCGTGGGCGCACGGCAAGGTCATCGAGAACCTGCTTGAGCGCGGGCCTGCCGACTGGGTGCTCGTCGACAAGTTCATGGAGCCCGAGCCGTTCCGCCGCGGCCTCGGCGAGCGCGGTCGGGCAGCGGCCCTGACGCTTCGGACCAAAGCCGAGGCGGACCCAGCGGTCGCGGCCGCGAGCATCTTGGCGCGGGCGGCCTTCGTGCGGTCGCTCGGTGGACTGTCGAAGCGGTTTGGTGTGCGCCTGCACCCTGGGGCGGGTGCGCCGACGCTCGCCGCAGGGCGCGCGTTCATCGAGGCGCATGGGGCGCAAGCGCTCGGCGAGGTCGCGAAGCTCCACTTTGCGACGACGCAGCAGCTCGGCGGCGGGGCCTAGGACCCGCTCAGCCTCCGAAGGCGAGCCCCAGCGCGATGCCACCGAGCAGCGCGAGGCCCAAGCCCACGAGCCACATCACCCAAGGTCGCTGAGGCGGTGTCTCGGGCGCGGTCGTCACGGTCGTCGGTGTCGCCTTGATCCCGGCGCGCTTCGGCTCAGGCGGCGCGCGGTCTGAGCCTGCGGTGGGGGCTCGCAGGCGCGGCAGCGCAGGCACCTTCAGGTCGAGCGCAGTGCGCTGCTGCGCGCCAGGCGAGACTTGTTCGGCGCGCGTCGGCGCGTCTTCGTCCACGTCGGTGTGGCTGAGCGGTCCGTGGCTCGCCATCGGCGGCGCGAGCGGCAAGGCGCGTGTCGGCGCGTCCTCGTCGATCGAGAGCGGCAGCATCACCGTAGGCATCACGACGCCGGGGTCGTCGCTGGGCGCGGGGGCCGCGTCTGCGTGCCCGCGCATCGCTCGGAGTCGGGTGAGGACGACGCCCGCATCGCGCGGCCGCTGCTCTGGGTCCTTGCGAAGCAGATCGTCGATGAGCTCCGCTAAGGGCGAGCGCGCGGGGAGCGGCAGAGGGGGCGGGGGTTGGGACCGGTGCGCGGCTTGATACCGCTGTACGACCACGTGCTCATCCGCGCCCGAGAACTCAAAGGGTGGGCGGCCTGTGAGCAAGAAGTGCAGGAGGCACCCGAGCGCGTAGAGGTCCGCTCGAGCGTCTGCGCGGCCCTCCCACTGCTCGGGCGCCATGTAGCGCGGCGTGCCGAGGACCTGCGTGCCGGGCACGGCCAAGTCGTTTGTGCGGGCGATCCCAAAATCGAGGATTTTCGCGAGGTCTTCATCGCCGAACTGCGCGACGAGCATGATGTTTTCGGGCTTGATGTCGCGGTGCACAAGCCCGCGTTGGTGCGCCTCGCCGAGACCCTTCACGACCTGTTCAGCGAGGGGTGTCACCTGCGCGACGGTGAGCGGGCCGACTCGGGCGACCCGCTCCGCAAGCGTCTCACCCGAGACGAACTCCATCGCGAGGAAGGGCAGGCCAAAGGGGGTCTCGCCGCGGTCGAGGACCCGAACACAGTGCGCGCTCTCCAGACGGCCGGCGTTCTGCGCCTCGACCAGAAACCGCCGGACCGCGGTCGAGTGCTCCGCGAGGGCGGGGTGGAGGACTTTGAGGGCCACGGTCGCGCCGGTGCGGAGCTGCGTCGCGCGGTAGACCGTGCCCATAGAACCGGCGCCGACGCGCGCCTGGACCTCGAACTTGCCCTCGAGGGTCTGACCGACCAGCGGATCAACGATCGCACGGCCGACGAGCTCCTCTGGACGAACGGTGAGCTGACCGTCGCGCGGACACCGCTGCTCCGTCGTCTGCGTATCGCAGACGGGACAGACCCGGACCCGCTCCGAGGCGTCGGTCAGTGTCATGGCGCAGCCACCCGACGCACTTCGAAGACCTTGGGCCACAGCTTGCCGGTTACGTACAGCTTGGCGTTTGCGGCGTCATACGCGATGCCGTTGAGGACGTCTGTCTCGGGGCTGCGGTCTTCGGGCGAGAGGAGGCCGCGCAGGTCGATCCATGCGGTCACGTCCCCGGTCGAGGGGTTGATGACGACGATGCGGTCGGTCATCCACACGTTCGCGAGGAGCTCACCCTCGACCCACTCCAGCTCGTTGAGGCGGGTGATGGGGCGGCCGCGGTCCTGGACCGCGAAGGTCCGTATCGTCTCGAGCGTGGTGGGGTCCAAAACGCGGATAGTTGCCGTGCCGTCGCTCATGTACAGCGCGTGGTCGTCATGCGTCAGGCCCCAGCCTTCGCCGGCGTAGCGCCACTCGCCGAGGCGAATCAAGCGCTCCGCATCGTAGACCAGGCCCACGCCGCTCTGCCAGGTGAGC
>CANLBD010000095.1 GCA_947488215.1 Myxococcales bacterium
AATCGGACGCGCTCTTGAGCTTCGCTCATTGCCACATGGCCTCGACGTTGCGGGTGTAAGCGAGGCCCCAACGCAGAGCGGCGTATCTCGCCCATTAGGCTTTCGAAGACTCCGCCGAATCCTCGCTGCGGGCGAGTGCGTAGATGACCAAACCGAACCCGATCTTGTTGATCGCGTCGCCGATGTTGTACACGAGGTCCATGAAGCCGGCGTCAGTACCGAGGTCCATGCCGAAGAGGCCGCCCTTCGTGCCCAGAATGTACCCGATCGGATAAATGGCCCAGCCGACGAGCACGAACCAAGCGAGGACGCGGTTCGCCTTCTGAACGAGCGGACCAGCCTGCGCGGCGAGTGCCGCGACCTCACCCGACCAGACGAGGTAGAGGATGTAGAAGTAGGGGAGGCTTGAGAGGAAGCCCCAGACCCACGACACTGCTTCGTCTCGGTAGATGCCCTCCCCGATATAGCCCAACACGAGCATGGCGACTGAAGCGGCGATCAGCTTCCAGAGCAGCTCGATCTTCGCGCCGGCTTTCTTCGTGATGAGATAGAATTCAACGCACATCAGAGGGACCGTGAGGAGCCAGTCGACGTAGCGGAAGAAGGTCGGAGACAGCTTGTGCGCGAGGTAGAAGTCCCGCATGTAGAAGTAGTGGACGGCGGCGATGAAGGTAATCAAGCCGGACACCAGCATTGACGTCCGCCAGCGCTCGCCTACTTCTCGCATGGAGAGCCAGAAGAACGCCGTCGCCGCCATCATCGCCATAGACCCGATGAAGAACGTGAAGGCAACGCCTTGCTGGACATTGAACTTACCTGCGAACAGCTCCAACGCTCCCGAATGATCCATTTACCCCTCCCAGGTTTTGCCGCGTCTACCGCGTGCTGATGGGATGAGCGGGATCGATAGACGGTTCCGGTGGAATTGGATTTTTTTCCCGAACGCAAGGGTTTAGGGCTCCACCGCCCTTCGCGGCGACGTCATTGCAAGGAGTGCCATGTGGGGAACTGTGAGCCCTGCGAGCCCGATAAAGACGACTCGAACGATGCTCGGAGGGACCTCGAAGACCGGCAGTGAGTAGTACACGCCCGCACCGGCGATGCCTGCCGTAATGCTCAACATGGCTACGGTCATCACCACGCGCGGATTCCACTCGACTTCACGCAATGCTTCCGTGAGGTGCCGAGGCGAGTGAAGGAAGCAGAAGTAGACGACAAAATACAGGAGCGGCGGCAGCAGTGCCGCTGCGCCCCAGATGCCGATGACCTCGTACGTCGCTTGCGCACTTCGCCGTGACCCGAAGAGCAAAGCCAAAAAAGCAATGAGCGCAGTCGCACCGCTCCAGGCCAAAGCTTCAACGGTCCCGGTAGAAGGGGCGAAGGTCAAGTGCGCGAAAATCTCGCGAACGGCTGCGGGGTGAGTGAGCGCTGGGGCGGCCACGGCGCTGACCCCACCGACAAGTCGCCAAGCGGCGGTGGCATAATCCCAGTCGCGTGAAAAGTGGATCGCCGAATAAATCAGGAAGGCGGCTAACGAAGCCTCAGGCAGAGCGAGCCAGATCGCGACGACACTCAGCGTTACGATGAAGTACGACAATAGGAACAACAGCGAGCCCAGCTTCCCTTGAGCGAGCCCGCGCGCCCGCGCCACAGGTAGGTCAAGCGCGCCGTGGGGCAAGCCGAGCAAAGCAACTGCTGGCGCCAAAACGATTGCCTGCGTCTCTAGGTCCGCGTCACAGAGCGCTTCGACGCCACAAAAAAGGACCACGGCCCCCGCGAATAGTCGTGTCTGCCAGACGGGCGCTGTGGTCAAACCTTGAGCCCCGAATCCAAAGTGCGCTCAGTCATGTGCCAAGGGTGACCCACGCCCTACAGCATCTGCCTTGATGATCATGGAACGCAAGTCCGTGAGGCTCTTCAGTCCCGCAACGTACGCTCGGTGCCCCCCTAGGGCCGAACAACATGCGGACGCGCTCCTGGGCTTCGCTCACTTGCGCAGGGCCTCCATCAGGGCGTGCAGGGGCTTGTCGCTGAGCGGGAAGCGGTCGCCCGAGGTCGCGCCGTTCTCGAGCCGGAGCACGCCGCGCGGGCAAACGGCCGCGCACACCCCGCAGCCCACACACGACGCGCGGACGATGTTCGCCCCCCGCTGGGCGTAGGCGCGCACGTCGATCCCCATCTCACAGTAGGTCGAGCAGTTGCCGCACGAGATGCACTGCCCGCCGTTGGTGGTGATGCGAAACCGGCTAAAAAAGCGCTGAAGCAGGCCCAGGATCGCCGCTTGCGGGCAAAAGAACCGGCACCACACCCGGGTGCCGAGAAGCGGGTAGAAGCCGACCCCGACCACGCCGCTCAGGACCGCGCCGACGAGGAAGCCGTACCAGTGCGTCGCCGTGCTTGAGGCGTGCCCGAGCACCTGCCCCTGCGCCGCGGAGTTCGCCCATACCAGCCCGGTCGTGAGCGTGATCAGCACCAGCACCCCGTGAATCGACCACCGCTCGAAGCGCCACGCCGCGAGCGACTTGCTCGACAGGTGCCGCCAGGGATCTCCTGCGGTCTCCGCGAGGCCGCCGCAGCCGCAGACCCACGAGCAGTACCAGCGCTTGCCGTAGAAGTAGGTCAGCACGGGCACCGCGACGAGCGCCATGAGAACGCCCCAGTAAGCCATGAAGACGCCCAGCGTGCCCTGCTCGACGAGCCCGCGCAGGTCACTCGGGAACAGGTACTCCTTCTTCAGCGGCCAGAAGTACGTGAAGTAGAACTCCGGCTGCTGAAAGGCCTGCAAGAGCTGCGGCACCAAGAAGCCGAACGTGAGCTGAAAGAAGCAGACCGAGGCCGTGCGCGCGAGCTGGTAGCGGCTGTGCCGATAGCGCATCGCCATCCGCGCGCCCATGACGACGACCGCCACGGTGTAGAGCAGGCCGTACAGGAACCACTGCCGCGGGTCCCACCCCGCCGCGCGCACGCCCTCGACGGTCGCGAGCGCGGGCGCCTTGCCGGTGAGCGCGGCGTAGAGCGGCGTGACCAAGTTCATCAGGCCGACGAGCTGCGCCGGCGCCCAGTAGACCGCGCAATAGAAGGCGGTGATGACGACGCCGAGCAGCCACGCCGGCCAGCCGCGCGACTGGCTGGGTGCGTGATGCACCCCGTCGTTCTTGATGCCCGGGGTCGTTCCCCAATAGGGCGCGACGGCGCGGATGAGCCCGCCCACGACCAAGGGCACCAGGCAAAGCGCGAGGCCAGCGCCGGTGTATCCAGCCATGGGCGCGCCGAGGAGCGCCGCGCCCATCTGAGCGAGGCCGAGCGCCACGCCCACCGCGCCGATGGCCCCCACAGCGTCGGGTGTCCGAACACTCATGTCGATTCCCCCGCTTGGAGCCACTGACCGCCTTGTCGCACTGCCGCTTCGAAGCGGCGCGCGAACTCCGGCTCGAAGCTCGCGCGCGCGAGCTCCTTGAGAACCGCCTCGACGGGCCGACGCGCCTCGATCCATTGAGTCCAGACGTCTTGCCGCTGCCGCCAGCCGAGGCTGTTCATGCCCGTCACCGCGCCGTCGCGCTCGACGATCCGCAGAGCGTGCAGGCCGCTCGGGTCGCTCCACCAGAGGTGGCGCTCGCCTGCACGGACGACCGGCGCGGGGTCGACCTCGCCGTACGTATGCCACTCTAAGTCGAAGAACTTCGCGGAGTTGAACCACACGCCCCGGGCGTAGGTCCGGCCTTCGCCCGCGAGGTTCGCGGCGACAATCTCGCCCTGCGCGCGGCCCGTGTACCAGAGCTGCTCAACGCGACCGGACTCGGCGTTGTCCTCGGTGATCTCGGCGCAGTCACCGCACGCATACACATGCTCGACGCGTGTCTCGAGGCGCGTGTTCACGAGGACCCCGCGTCGCGTGGGGACTGCGCCGTTCGACAGCGCGGACACGTTCGGCGAGACCCCCGCAGTGAGACCAACGAGCCCGCAAGCCAAGCGGTCGCCCGCGCGCGTCACGACCTCCGCAGCCCGGCCATTCGACCCCGCTTCGATCGCTTGAAGCTCCGTGCCGTAGCGCACCTGCACACCCGCCCGCTCGATGACGCGCCCGACGAGGTCGGCTTCGCGTCCCGGCAGCGCGTTGCTCCAGTAGCGCGGCTCTCGCGCCAAGATCGTCACGTCGACGCCCCGGCTGTGCAGCATCTCCGCCAGCTCGACGCCGATCAGGCCGCCGCCGACGACCACGCCGCGCTTGAGGCCACGGCTGCTCGCCTCGAGCGCCTCGAGGTCTTGCACCGAGTAGAGGCCCTGCACCCCGGGCAGGTCCTGACCTGGCCACCCGAAGCGGTTGGGCTGCGCGCCGGTCGCGAGCACGAGCTTGTCCCACGGCAGGGTGCGGCCGTCCGTGAACTCCAGGCGCGCGTTCACGACGTCGACCGCGCCCACCCACCCGCGCACGCGCTCGATGCGCTGCTCGTCCCACACGCGGCGCTCGTAGGGCTCGGTGTCTCGCAGACGCATGTGCCCCATGAACACATACATGAGCGCGGTGCTGGAGAAGAACGCGTCGCTCTCGCCCGAGACCAGCGTGATGCGCGCCTGTGGCAACCGCCGTCGCACCCCGAGCGCGCAGGTGACCCCCGCGATACCGTTTCCCAGGATGACGATGTGCATACTCACTCCGCACCCGGCGCTTCGACGACGAAGCCGCGCGGCTCAAGCGCCAGGCGCAGAACAAGGTGCCCCGCGGCCTCTACGCGCGCCGCGGCCTCGGCCTCGGCCGCCTCGGTATCGCCGTACAGCCAGTAAAGGTCCCCGCCGCCAGCGCCGGTCGTCTTGAGCGCGCACGCGGGCCCGATGAGCGCCGTGAGCTCCGCATGGAGCGGCCCGAGCAGCGCAGTGCCGCCGCCGAGCTCGCGGCTCAGCGCCGCCATCGCGCGGTCACCCTGCCGAACAGCCTGCGCGAGCTCAAGGCGAGAGTCTGCGTCGAGCGCCGCTGCGGCCGCGTCCGAGGCGTCCGCGAGCGCGCACAAGGCGCGGTCCCAAATGATTGGCCGCGCGTGACGCTGCGACATCACCGCCTGAATGAGCGCGGGCGTCGACGCCGACGCGCCCGAGAAGACGAGGGTCAAGTGCGGGAGCGCACGACCCACAGAGCGAGCGGACACCGCGAGGCTGGCCTCACCCACCGGGAGCGCGCCGGGCGGCCCCCACGCCGCTTGGGCGAAGAAGGCGCAGTCCACCACGCCCCCGAGCGCGCACGCCGCCACGTCGGCGCCGCTGCCGCGGCCGCCCTGAGCCGCGCGGTGCGCGACGAGCGCAGGTCCGAGGACGTCCTGCGGGCGCGCGCTCAGGCCGGCCAGCGCGCGCGCTGCGCCCACGGCGGCGACCGTGATCGCGGCGCTCGAGCCCAAGCCAAGCTTGGTGCGTCCCCCGTCGGCGCACTCGATCGAGAACGCGCGTGAGTCCAAGTCCCAGATTGCGTCACGCAGCGCGTCCACGGTCGCGAGCGCGGCCTCGACGAAGGGTCCGGGTGAGCCCACGACCTCGCCGTGAACACGATACGTCGCGGCGTCCGCGGGCGCGTGTGCGGCGACCCGCGCCCAGGCCTCGACCGCGGCGACCCGGGCAGTGGCGCCTTCGAGCACGGCATACTCTCCGAAGAGCATGACCTTGCCCGGCGCGCGAACGCGCACGCCCGTCACGGGACGCGCTCCTCGATGAGCTGCGCCGCCGCGCCCACCCCGCAGGTCAACGTGCCGAGACACGCGGGCTCAAGGGCCGCGCGCACGCGCGCGGCGTCTTCGGTCGCGCAGAGCACCTTGACATGCGGCCCGGCGTCCATGGTCGCCCACGCGGAGACGCCCGCTCGACGCAGCGCGTGCACCGCGTCGAGGGCGGCGAGCGTGCCCGGGGCCCAGTAGCGCAGCGCCGGCCGGCTCGCGAGCATGCAGGCGTGCATCTTCATCGTGCTGAACTCCATCACCTCGCCCAGCGCGCTCAGGTCGCGGGCGGCGATGGCGGCCTCTGCGGCGTCCAGGTCCGCGGCGTGCGTGTCGACCCACGCGGCGTAGAAGGGGCTCGTGTCGCGGCTGTGTGCCATGCCGTCGCGGGACGAGACATCCTTCGGCCCGAAAGCGACGCGGGCGACGATGATGCAGACGGACCACGGCGCAGAGCCGGTCGACACGGCGCGCACGCCCCCGGAGTCACGGTCGAGGCGCACGAAGCCGCCGAGCAGTGAGCGCGGCGCTGAGCCAGAGCCCCGGCGCACGCAGTCGACGAGCGCCGCGCTTGGGGGACCGCTCACCTCGAGGCCGGCCGCGGCGAAGGCCGCGAGCCCGAGGGCCGCAAAGCCGCTCGCGGAGCTCGCGAGTCCGGCGGCGGTGGGGACACTGTTGATGCTGCGGACCGCCGCGCGCGCTCGAATCCCCGCGAGCACCCGGACCTCGTCGAGCAAGGCGGGCACCCGCGTGTCCAAGGGCTGCGCCACGCCGTCGAGCGTGAACGCATCCGTCGAGAGCGCGTCGTCGAACTCGACCGTCGTGGTCGTCCCGAGCCCATCGAGGGTCAGGCTGAGGCTCCCGACGGCCGGCAAGTTGTCCAGCGCAGAGGCCTTGCCCCAATACTTGACGAGGGCGATGTTGACCCCCGCGCGCGCGGTACGAATTGCGCCACTGTGAGACACTCAAAACCTCCGCAGACACAATCTGTCACACATGCGCACGCCCAAAACGCCACACAGTGAGACCCGGCGGTTTGGCACCGAATGTGCACCCTATCGCCGCAACGCCGGCCACCTGGTCCCTCCCTCCTCTGGGTGGCCGGCGCCCCCCAATCGCCTCAGGCGAGGGTTGAGGTGCCGATAAGGGCCTCAAGCTCATCGATTTCTTTCGGCGCGTTCGCCGACAGGATCTCCGGCTCGCCGGTGGTGACAAGCACGTCGTCCTCAATGCGGATGCCGATGCCGCGGTAGCGCTCGGGAACGCTCTCGTCACGCGGCGAGATGTAGATCCCCGGCTCGACCGTGAGCACCATGCCCGGCTCCAGGGTGCGCGACGCGCCGGAGAGCCTGTAGCGGCCCACGTCGTGCACGTCCATCCCAAGCCAGTGGCTGGTGCGGTGCATGTAGAAGCGCTTGTACGCCTCGCTCGCGATACAGGCCTCGACCGTGCCTTCGAGCAGGCCCAGCTCGACCAAGCCCGCGGTGAGGACCTGCACCGTGGCGTCGTGCACCGCCTGAAAGGTGTGACCACGCCGGCAGTGGGCGATGGACGCCTTCTGCGCGGCCAGAACGAGGCGATAAATCTCCGCCTGTGGCGCGGTGAACTTACCCGAGACGGGCCACGTGCGGGTGATGTCGCTCGCGAAGTCCTCAAGCTCGCACCCCGCGTCGATCAGCACGAGGTCGCCCGCCTGCGTCTGCCGCGCGTTGTCGCGGTAGTGGAGCACGCAGGCGTTGGGGCCGCTGCCGACGATGCTGGAGTAGGCCGTGCGACGCGACCCCCGAACCATCCACTCGTACTCCATCGCGGCTTGGAGCTGGTACTCAAAGACACCCGGACGGCCAACGGCCATCGCGCGACGATGACCGACCGCCGCGAGCTGCGCCGCGCGGCGCATGGCGTCGATGGACTCTGGCGTCTTGATGAGGCGCTGCTCCCACAGGAGCTCCTCGGGGAGCACCCACTCGCTGGGTGTGTCGTGCCCGAGGCGGCGGTGGATCCGGGCGGCGGCGTTCATCGCGTCGGTCACGATGGCGTCCTGAGCGGGCCAGCGCCCGAAAGCGTGGTTGATCTTGCGTGCGCCCTTGAGCCACTCCGGCAGAAGCTCCGCGAGCTTCGCGATGGGGAAGGCCTTGTCGACCCCGAGCACGCCCGGCGCGGCGTCGACCCCGATGCGCTCGCCGTCCCAGACCTCGCGCTCGGGGTCTTTCGTTCGCAAAAAGAGCGCGGTCTGGTCGCCCACCGCACGGTGAGGGGCGATGACGAGCACGCACTCCGGCTCCTCGCACCCCGTCAGGTAGAAGAAGTCGGAGTCCTGCCGATAGTCGTGGTGGACGTCGTTGTTCCGAATCTGCTCGGGCGCGGCGAAGACGACGGCGACCGCGTCTCGCAGTCGCGCCGCGAGGGCGTCTCGATGGGACTTCCAGATCGACTTGGACACGGTCCGCTCCTGCACAGGGAGTCGCGAGTTTATCACGCGCGCGGGCGTCGGCGCACGGGTTCGGCTGCGATGGCGGGCGCGCTCTCCGGCGGCGCGCCGCGTCGGAATCCAGCGGCTTTGCGGGCGACGCCGGGCGAGGTGCGCGCGACGAGCGGCGGCTTGAAGTCGGGCTCGTCTCGACCCGAGGCCATGTCCCAGCCCTCGCGCGTGAGGGACGCCGTGGGGTACTCCCCCAAGCCGACAGCGACCAGGCCACGGTCGACGAGGTCGCGCAGCAGCGCGAAGCACGCGTCCGCGGACAGCGGCCGGAGAAGGCCAAAGGCGTCTGAGCGCAGCAGCGGCGACCCTGCGAGGTCTTTGCTCTTTGAGCCGGCGAGCGTCGCGGAGAGCTTGCGGAGGCCGTAGCGGCCGTCGAGATCGCCCACGGCTGCGAGCGCCGCGCGGATCCGCGCGATGTCGTCCGGGGACGGCGGCTCGCCCGCTGTCGCGCCCGCCGCACCCGCGGGGTCGCAGCGGTCACACCCGGGGCACGGGCCCCGATGCTTCTCGAGGTAGCGCTCGCCAAAGTGGCTCAGCAGGCCAGCGTGCCGGCAGACGTTCGCCTGCACGAACTGCCGCACCGCGCGCAGGCGGTCATGCTCGCCCTGCGCCCGCCGCGCGAGCGCCGCGAAGTCGATGTCGAGGTCCCGCGCGCTCTCGGGCGCCTCGGGGTGCGCCCGCACGCGCCCGCTGCCGTCGCGCTGCACCGCGCCCACGCCGTCGAGTACGCGCAGGGCCGCCTCGGTCTGTCCGTCGTACTCTTGACCCGCCGCATGCGTGAGGCGTTCGACCTCGGTGCCGTCGTCGCCCGCGCGCCGGAGCGCCCGCCACACGGCGCCCACTCGGGCTTCGTCGGGGTGAGATTGGTCGATCATCCGCTCGAGAAGCCGAACGTCGCCCGCGGCATGCAACAGCAGGCCCCGTGCAGGCTTGCGGTCACGCCCCGCTCGCCCGACCTCTTGGTAGTAGCCCTCGAGCGTCCGCGGCAGGTCCACGTGCACGACCGCGCGCACATCGCTGCGGTCGACGCCCATGCCGAAGGCGTTGGTCGCGACCACGACGCGGGCCTCGCCCCGCATGAAGCGCTCCTGCGCCGCCGTGCGTGCGGCGTCGTCCATGCCCGCGTGGTAGGCCGCCACCGAGCGCTGACCGAGGGCGTCGACGAGCTCGGCCGCGAACCGCTCGACGCGCTTGCGGGTCGAGGCGTAGACGATCACGGCGCCGTTCTCGCCCTGGCCCCGCACGAAGCCGAGCAGGCGGTCGGTGCGGTCGGTGTCGCCGCTGCACAGCCGCGCCTCAAGGTAGAGGTTGTCCCGCAAGAACCCGGCGACGTGCACGGCGGGGTCGCGCAGGCCCATCACCCGCGCGATGTCGGCGCGCACCTCGGGCGTGGCCGTCGCTGTGCAGGCGAGCACGCGCTGCGGTCGCACCCGCTCGATGACCTCGCCGATTCGCACGTAATCAGGCCGAAAATCGTGGCCCCACTGGGAGATGCAGTGGGCCTCGTCCACCGCGAAGAGCGCCGGTGGGCATCGCTCGAGCATCCGCACGAGGCCGCCGCTCCGGAAGCGCTCGGGCGCGACATACAGCAGCTTGACCTCGCCGCGCGCGGCCCGAACGGCGACCTCCTGCTGCGCCTCGGGCGCGAGCGTGCTGTTGAGCACCTCGGCGGCGACGCCGCGCGCGCGCAGGGCGTCCACCTGGTCCTTCATGAGCGCGATCAAGGGCGAGACGACGACCGTCATCCCCGGCACCATCAGCGCGGGGAGCTGGTAGCACAGGCTCTTGCCCGCGCCCGTCGGCATGATCGCGAGCGTGGGGCGCCCCGAGAGGACGTCCTCGACGACCTCGGCCTGCCCTGCGTGGAAGTCGTCGAACCCAAAGTAGCGCTTCAGGGCGTCGCGCACGGGATCGGCGGCGCACTCGGTCGTGACGGTCGCTGACATCATGCGGCTCTTATCGGACGCAGCGGGCGGATGTCGCATGAAAAAGCGACAGGACGCTCAGTGATGGGCGGTCAATCGCTCGAGTAGGGCCGCGCACGCCCGTTCGACGAGCGTGTGGACGCGCTCGAAGCCGTCGCGGTCACCGCCGTACGGATCGGGCACCTCGCGGACGCGCGCCGCCGCGCCGAGCTCGTCGAGGAGCAACCCGACGCGAGCGCGGTGCGTCGGGCGCAGGAGCGCTCGAATGTGCGCGAGGTTCTGAGCGTCCATCGCGAGGACCTCGTCGAAGGCGTCGAGGTCGTCTACCCCAAAGTGCCGGGCGCGCTGCGCGGACAGGTCAACGCCGCGGCCGCGCGCGACCGCCTGCGTCATCGCGTGGGGCGGCTCGCCCACATGCCAGCGCCCCGTGCCGGCGGACGCGACCTCGAAGCGCGCTGTCAAACCCGCTTGGTCGACCAGAGCGCGAAAGACCCCCTCCGCGACAGGCGAGCGGCAGATGTTGCCGAGGCATACAAACTGGATCCGCAGCGGCGTCGTCACAGCTTCTTCCAGCCGCCACGCGCATAGGACCCCACCGCGGGCGGCGCGTTCGAGAGCACGTAGACCGCGCGGCGATTCCGCGCCTCGTCCGTGTTGTCGGGCGTGTCGACGGCGAGGCCGCTCTCTCCCACGCCCAGGTAGTAGACCGGCACCTTGACGCCCTGCGCGCGGAAGTACTCCGCGATGGCGCGCGCGCGCTTCTCGCTGAGCGAGAGGTTGTCGCCGGGTCCGCCCACAGTGTCCGTGTGGCCGGCGACGAAGAGCGCGGCGTCGACCGCCGCCTCACGGCCGCGCGCCGAGCGAAATCGGTCGAGCTCGCGCGCGATTTCGACCAC
>CANLBD010000096.1 GCA_947488215.1 Myxococcales bacterium
GCTGGCGGCGTTCTCGGACTTCGCCGGCGTCGCGACCCGGTGGCGCGACCTCTCCGCCGACCGCTTCTACCCGAGCGTCGGCGGCGGCGTTCGCTGGCTGATCACCGGCCAGATCCCGCTGCGGCTCGATCTGGCGAAGCCGCTGCGCGCCACGACCTTCAGCAGCACCGCGCCGCGCGCGCACCTGAACATCTTCTACGTATTCTGATTTTCGAGGGTTGCGGCAGGGGTGCTAGAGTGCCGCCACCGTCGTCACGATGAGGTCCCCATGAAGCGCGCCGTTGCCCTCGCTCTGCTCGCCAGCCTGCCCTCCGCGGCCGCCGCACAGGCCGTCCCGCCCGAGCTGGCCGCGCCGCCTCGCTTGCTGCTCGCGCAAGCCGACTCCGAGTCGGTCGACGACTCGGACCTGGGCCGCGAGGAGTCGCTCGAGGAGCTCAACCAGATCGAGTTCGACAAAGACGCGTGGTCGATGGGCGCTGCGGTCGGCCTGAGCTTCCTGCCCGGCGCGGGCTGGGGCCTGATGTACGCCAAGAAGCCCGCGGCCGCGGTCGTGCCCTTCACGCTGTCGATCACGGGGTACGTCGTGGGCGCGCTCTACATCGCGGGCCTCTTCGACGAGAAGCAGTCGACCGTCTGCCTCTACGACGGCAGCCAAGAGGTGTCCAACAACGCGTGCCGCCTCGTCCAGAGCCGAGGCCAGTTTGAGGCCGACCTCGACGGCGACGGGCAAGCCGGTGACTGGCAGGACGAGGTCGATCCGCGCGACCCCAACGGCGGCAAGTTCATCGACAACGCCAGCAAGTACAGCGCCGCGAAAAAGGGTGAGGACTTCGACGGCAAGAAGACCGGCCTGATCGTCATGGGCGCGACCTACGCCGCGACCACCCTGCTCGGCGCCGCGTGGGCGGGCCTCACGGTCGACGACCACAACACCGAGCTGCGCAAGAACATCGAGAGCACCGCGAGCGCGCCTCGCCCGATCGTCAGCTACGACGGTCGCAACGGCTACATGGGCCTGTTGCTCGACTTCTGAGACCCGACCGACCGCTCGCGGGCACGACGCATCGCCCGCGCCCCCCCACATGAACCGCTACGCCTTCCTCATCATCGGCGCCGTCGTCCAGATCGTGCTCGACCAGTGGTCGAAGATCGCGATGGTCGACTGGCTGGTGCCGAAGGGACTGCCCGAGAAGTGGGGCTACATTCCGTCCGAGGTCTATACAGTCAGCGAGACGTGGTTCAAGTTCCGCGTGGTCGGGAACCCCGGCGCTGCCTGGGGGATTTTTCGCGACCTGCCGGACGCGTGGCGCGTGCACTTCTTCTTGGTGCTTACGCTCGCGGCGTGCGCCGGCATCGCCTACGCCTACAAGCAAGCCACCCCCTCGCAGGCCCGCGTGCGCTGGGCCTTGATGCTCGTCATGGGCGGCGCGATCGGTAACCTGATCGACCGACTCCGGATCGGCTATGTGATTGACTTCGTTGAGTGGTTCTACGGCGACTTCACCTGGCCGAACTTCAACGTCGCGGACGTCGGTATCTCGGTGGGCGTCGGACTCCTGCTCCTCGACTCCTTGCTCACCCGCGACGACGCGCCCGAGGCCAAGCCCGAGGACAAGCCCGAGCCCGACCCGCCGCCGGCCAACGGCTGAGCGGCCATGCACCCGTGGCTGACCCCGCCTGACAGCCTGGTGCCGCTGCCGAGCTACTTCACGCTGCTCATCGGCGGGTTCATGCTCGCCATCTACTGGGCGCAGCGCCTCGCCCCGCGCCACGGCATTCACCCCGACGACATGGTCGATCTGGGGCTCTACATGCTCCTGGCGGGCCTGCTCGGCGCGCGTATCCTGCACGTGCTCGCCGACGGATACTTCATGGACTACGTGCACCTGTGCACGGACCCACTCCAAGTCGAGGTGCCGAGCTTCATGCACGTCGCCTGCGCGACGGACACGGACTGCGTGAGCGCGGACGCGGGCGCGCTCTGCCACCCGACCGCCCTCACCTGCCGCCCTGCGCGCGACTGCCTCGCCGCCCTCAAGTTCTGGCAAGGCGGCCTCGCCTTTTACGGCGGCTTCGTGCTCGCGGTCGGCGTCGCGGTCGTCTTTCTCCGGCGACGCCGCATCGACTTCAAGGTCATGGCGGACCTGTGCGCGCCGATGATCGCGTTCGGCCTGATTTTTGGACGCGTCGGCTGCTTGCTCGCGGGCTGCTGCTTCGGCAACCCAACCCAAGCGCCCGTGGGCCTCGAGTTCCCCGGTGATGCGCGCGCAGTGAGCGCGACCGGCGCTTGCCCGCAGTACTACGACCTGGTCACGACCGAAGCGGGCGAAAAGGTCTGCGCCCTCGGGAGCCCTGCGCTCGTCAAGCACGTCGAGCGCGGCTGGATACACGCGCCCGCGCAGCACAGCCTGCCGGTCCACCCGACGCAGGTCTACGAGGCGGCGTTCTGCGCGCTCATCTTCGCGTACCTGTTCTTGTGGCGCCGTAAGCGCGTCCGTTTCAACGGGCAGGTCTTCTACGAGATGTGCGCGCTCTACGCGCTCGGCCGCTTCGTCGTCGAGTTCTGGCGCGCCGATGACCGCGGCCTGTGGCTCGGAGACACGCTGTCCACGAGCCAGCTCATCGCGCTCCCGATCTTCGTGGCGGCGGTCGTGCTCCTCGCGCGCGGCCTGCGCGCCCCGCCCGAGCCGCCTCCTGCCCCCTTGCCCCCTGAGAGCCCCTGACGATGCATCCAGTCCTGTTCTCGCTCGGCGACTACCCCATTCACACCTACGCGGTGTGTATTGCGACCGGGTTCATCGTGTGTGTCTGGCTCGCCGCGCGCCACGCCAGCAAGGTCGGCATGGACCGCGAGATGATCCTCGACCTGTGCTGGTGGCTGCTCGTGATGGGCCTCGTGGGCTCACGCGTGGCCTTCATCGCCACCAACTGGGAGCAGTACTGGTACCCCTGCGTCGATCTGGACGCCTTCAACCGCATGTTCCCCGAGCAGGCGCTCGCCGAGCGGGACTGCACGCTCGTCTTTCAGTTCTGGAAGGGCGGCCTCGTCTTCTACGGCGCGCCCATCGCGAGCCTGATCACGCTGTTTGTGTTCATGCGCCGCGAGAAGCTGCCCGCGCTGCCCGTCGCGGACGTCATCATCATTTACCTGCCGCTCGGCCAGTTCTTTGGGCGGCTCGGATGTCTGGGAGCGGGCTGCTGCTTCGGCAAGCCGCACGAGGGCGCGCTGACGCTCAGTTTTCCACGCGGCTCCATGGCGTGGGACCAGCACGTCCAAGAGCACCTGATTGAGCCGTCTGCGCTGACGAGCCTGCCTGTCTATCCAACGCAGCTCTACGATGCGTTCACGGGCCTCATCCTCTTCGGCGTGCTCTGGTGGGCGCACAACCGTAAGCGCTGGCACGGCCAGGTGATGGTCACATGGCTCGTGCTCTACCCG
The DNA here is from genome assembly GCA_947488215.1 of Myxococcales bacterium. Classification (GTDB taxonomy): domain Bacteria; phylum Myxococcota_A; class Bradymonadia; order UBA7976; family UBA1532; genus CANLBD01. Next base: position 3,440 of record CANLBD010000096.1, read on the forward strand.
CTTGTCCGCTCGCTGAACGAGCTCTTTCGCGGCGATGAGGACCGCAAGTTCCTGGCCCGGATCGTCGTAGAGCCCCTGAACGCGCTGCTCGGTCTGGCGCCCGGCAGCGTCACGTTCTTGTCCACATCGCAGTTCATCAGCATCCTTGTTGCCGCGACGGGTCTCGCGCTGTACGCGCGGCTGCGCCGCATCCCCATGACGTCGCCGACCGGAGAGTGACGACCATGCGCCCTGTGAAGCCCCTGCTCCCCCTCAGCGCCCTCGGCGCCTTGGCCTGCTCGGTCGCGCTCGACTTTGACCGCCAATACGCCGGCGTAGACGAGGTCTTCCCGCTTCAGGACTTGGCCGGCTTGGCGGGCACCCCCGCCGGAGCCACCCGCGAGCCCGCGCTCTGCGGAGACTTCTGCGGGCGCTACCTGGCCTGCTTGGGCGCGGCGTGCGACGCGCTCGAGGTCACCGGGAAGACGAGCGACCCCGACAGCCTAGCGGAGTGCGAGGCGAGCTGCGTGCGCATGGGCGGGCCGACGCCGAGCGAGCTGACCTATATCGGGCAGCCCGACGGCTGCGTGCAGCTCGGCCGGGCTGCGGTCGAGGCATTCGACCCCGCGGTCTTCGATCCCGCGTCGTGCGATGACTACGAGGCCTACTGTGAGGCGCTGTGCGAAGCCCCGACCAGCGACGACACGGACCTGACGGCGTGCGAAGACAACCTCGACGGCGACGAGTGCCTCGCGTTTTGTCGAACGCTCAGCAAGCCCTTCTTCGACGTCATGGCCTCGCAGTCCGCCGCGATGCAGCCGCTGTGCACCCAGTGGGCGGCGGTGAAGGCGACGCGGGAGACGACGGATGTGCTCGACCTCTACGCGCGCTGCGACCGAACGTGCGGGGACCTCGCGCGCAACGACAACTGCGGTCGGCGCCTCGCGAACTTCCTGTGCGAGGACGACTGCGCCAAGGTGCCGGTCGCGGGCTGGGCGTGCCTTGAGCTGAGCCGGTCAGAGAACGAGCCGCTCTGCGAGGGCATCGCGACCTGCATGGGTGAGCTCGGCGTGCGCGTCCCGCCCGGCGGTCAGTGAGTTCGGGCGCTCAGTAGAGCGCGTTCGCCAGCCGCTTGCGGTAGCGCGGCGTGAGCTCGTGGTCGGCGCCGAGCAGGTCGAAGAGCGAGAGCAGCGCGCGGCGCCCGGCGTCCTCGCGCAGCGCGCGGTCGAGGCCGACGACCTCGAGGAACGCCTGCATCGCGCCCTCGTAGTCGAGCGCGATGGCGAGCGTGCAGCCCAGCCGATACCAGGCGTCGGCGTTACGCGGATCCGCCTCGACCGCGCCGCGCAGGGCGGCCTCGTCGCCCGCGTCCTCGTAGAAGGCCAGCACGCCCTTGAGCCGCTGCGCCTGCTCCCACGACGGCGTTCCCTCGGCGACCCGCTTGAGCCAGCCCTCGGCGGCGTCGCGGTCGCGCTCGGCCAGCGCGACGCGCGCCAGCGCCAGGTGCGCCTCGTGCGCCTGCTCAGGCCTCTCGACGGCCACCTGCTGCCAGAGCGCGGCGGCGAGCGCCGTGTCGCCCTGAGCGCTCGCCTCGCGGGCGACCTCGACCAAGTCGCGCTCCACACCGGGCACGTCCGCGAGCGGCAGGCGGTCGATGAACTGCTTGAGCTGCGCGGGCGGGAGCGCGCCTTGGAACCCGTCGACGGGCTGGCCGCCAGCGAACGCGAAGACCGTCGGGATCGACTGAATGCGGAACGCCTGCGCCAAGCGCGGGTTCGCGTCCACGTCGACCGTGACGAGCTCGAAGCGGCCGCCGTACTCGCCCGCAAGCTTCTCGAGCGCGGGCCCGAGCGTCTTGCAGGGGCCGCACCACGTCGCCCAAAAGTCCACCACGATGGGGACCGTGAGGCTGCGCTCCATGACGACCTGAGTGAAGTTCTGCTCCGTGCCCTCGGTCACATGGGGCTTCGGAGGACCGCCGGCGGCGGGCTTGGGCTTCGCACCGATTTCAAACATGGCGGGACCATACGCACGCCCCCCCGCGGGTGCAACTGCGGGCCTACGGGCGTGAGGTCGAAGGGTCTGCTGCGGCGAGGGCACCGCGGGCCTCGAGGCCGCGCACGTGGAGCACACCCGCGACCACCGCGATGGGCAGCCCGAACAGGTTGAGGAACGGCACCGACACCAGCGGCAGCGCGGCGAGGCCGAGCGCCCACGTCGACGGAAAGTGCGCGGCCATCACGCCCAGGCGCGCCCGCAGCCCGAGGCCGCGACGCGACAGCGCGCCGTCTTGCAGGTCGAGCGCCAGCAGGCACGGCGCCCAGACCAGCACGCCGAAGAGGCCGGCGAGCACGCCGACGCCCGGCACAAACCCCAGCACGAGCAAGGTCAGCGTGCCCACGAGGTTGACCGCCAGCAGGCCCGCGGAGACGCGCAGGCTGTTGAGCACCTCGCGCACGAAGCCCAGCGGCGTGGCGGGCTGCCCGCCGAGGAGCTGCTCGACCCGCATGGAGAGCGGCTCGCACAGCGGCACGCCGAGCAGCATCACGACCCACGGCACCACGGTCGCCACGATCAGCAGCCGCGCGGCGTGCTCGAGCAGCCAAGTGAGCCACCACAGGCCGGCGAGCCAGCCCTCGGGCTTCGCCCAGCCCGCCACGAACAGGTCAATTTGCGTGTAGACACCCCACACCGCAGCGACCATGCCCGCGAGCGCCACGAGGGCGGGCACCAGCGCCAGCGCGAGGAGAGAGGGCCGCTCGGCCAATAAGCCGAGGGCGCGCACGAGCGTAAGGGGCCCTGTCATAAGGCAGGACCGTATCAGGCGCCGCCCATCAACATCCAGAGGGCCGCGACGGCCGCGCCGAGGGCCACGACGACGAAGATTTCGGCCGAGAGGCGGCCCGCGACGAAGACACGCAAGTCACTGGCCTGACGCTTTCGCATCGTGCGGCGGGCCTTGCGCGCCAGCCCCGCAGGGGGAGAGACCGGGCGCAGCGCGCCCAGGAGCGCGCGGGCCTCATGCGCGGCCTCGAGCTCACGCGCCAACTCCGGATCGCGCGCCATCCAGACACGGGCCTCGTCAGGCACGACGTCGTCCGTCCATCCGTCGAGCCACTCGGTCAGCTGCTCTGGCTTGGGCGCCTCGGGCGCTGCGTTCATGGGTCCTCCGTCCCTCCGTCCGCCGCCGATAGCCGCTCATAGGCCGACTTCAGGGCCAAGCGTGCGCGGTGCAGCCGCGACTTGACGGTGCCCTCGGCCAGACCGGTAACGGCCTGCACGTCCGCGTAGCTCAGCCCCTCGATGTCGCGCAGCACGAGCAGCTCGCGATGCTCTACGTCGAGCGTGGCGAGCGCCCTCTGCACGCGGTCCTCGGTCTGGGTGCCGGTGAGGGCGGCGTCGGGCGGCGGCAGGGCCTCGCCCATGCTGCTGCCCACGCCCGGGCTCTCGCCGAGGAGCCGCTCCGCGAGCTCCTCGAAGCGGTCGAAGAGCCCCCACCGCCGCCGGCTCAAGTGCTTGAGCCGGTTCTTGCAAAGGTTGACCGCGATTCGATAGAGCCAGGTCGACAAGGACGAGTCACCGCGAAATCGCTCGATTGATACGAAGCATCGCACGAAGACGTCCTGCGCTACGTCCTCGGCCTCAGCGGCGTTGCCGAGCATTCGCAGACACAGGCTGTAGACCGGCGTCTGATGGCGCGTGACCATCTCACGGAACGCCTCAGGCTCCCTGCGGCGCAGGCGTCGAAGCAGCCATGCCTCGCCCCCGCCCGCGGACGGCGCGCGCTCCACAGGCGGAGCCGCCGCCGCGTCAGGCGAGTCTACGTCAGCCGGGGCGTCGAGGGCGCGCATCACAGCGTTCGACCCCCGTCGCTGGGGAGAAGTTCCCCGAAGACGCATGGACCCCACGAGCGGCTTGTCGACGGGCGCGGGCGGGTTTAGGGAGCGCATTGGACCTCCTGTGCTCTCAGGAGGAACGCCCCACCCGCCGCTGCGGTCTACTCAGGCTGACAAAAGGGCACGATGCTCAAAATCATGATTCTTTCCGCGCTGCTTTGGCCGTGCGCTGCCCAGGCGCAGCGCGTGCTGCGGGACGCAGACGTTGCGCCGGTGAGCTACGGACCCCGGTCGTCCGAGGTCCGCGGCCTGATGGCGCGCGGCGAGTGGGCGCGCGCGGCTGCAGCGGCGCAGGGCGACGCCCCCCTGGTCAAGTTCGGTCGAGCCTGGATGTGGGTGCGCGCGGGGGGCGGCGCGCAGGCCGAGGCCGCGCTCGCGCTGACCCGCGATCTGGACGCCGCGCTCCCCGCGCTGACGGGTGACCTCGCACGTCTGCGCGCCGAGGCGCTCCTCGCACTCCAGCGCCCCGCAGAGGCAGCGGCCGCGGTCGCTGCTCAGTCGACGCCCGAGGCCCTGCGGCTTCGGGCGCGGGGCCTGCGTGAAGGGGGGGCGCTCGATGAGGCGCGCGCGCTCTACACCCGCGCGGTCGAAGCCGACGCGGACGGTCGCCCTGTCGCTCGCCTGGGCCTGGCGCGCGTCGAGGTCGCGGCCCAGCGCCCCGCAGAAGCGCTGGCGCACCTGAAAGCGCTCGACCTCGAGGCCCCCGCGCTGCCCACCGCCGAGGCGGGTCGCGCGCTGGCCGCCGAGGTCATCAAGGCCCACCCCAAGCTCGCGTCGCGCTTCGAGGAGCGCACTGCCGAAGAGCGCCTCGCGCGCGCGGAGCGTCTCTTGGAGGCGCATCGCAACACCGAGGCGGCCGAAGCGCTCGAGGGCATGCGCGGCGCGAAGCTCGACGCCGCACAGATGTGCCGCCATCGCTACGCGCTGGGCCGCGCCTACCGCAAGGCGCGCGCGTGGGCGAAGGCCCGGGAGCCGATGGACGAGGCGGTGGTGGCGTGCGCGCGGTCACAGCACGCGCACGCACCCTGGACGCTCTACCAGCAGGCGCAGATTCGCGAGCGGCTCAACGACGAGGCGGGCTCGGCGGAGGCCTACACTCAACTCCGGCGCGTGCACGCCCGACACAGCCTCGCCGACGATGCGGGCTTCTTTCTCGTGCGGCACGCGCTCGACGACGTCGGGGGCTCGAAGGGCTGGGCGCAGGCACGGGCGCTGGCCGAGGCGATGGTGCGGGAGACGCCCGAGGGCGATATGGTGCACGAGGCGGTGTTCTTCGTAGCGCTGGCGGCGCTGGTCGAGTCGCGGTGGGATGACGCGCGCGCAGTTCTGGCGTTGAACGCTCGGCTGCCATTGACGGGCTATCGCGACCACGAGGCGGGCCGAAGCGCATACTGGCAGGCCCGCGTCGACGCCGCGCAGGGGCGGCTCGATGCGGCGCGTGACGGCTTCGTGGGCGTGATGTCGAGCTGGCCCTTCCAATGGTACGCGCTCATGGCCTACAGCGAGCTGCACCGTCTCAAGGGCGCAGGCCCACAGCTCGCGCGCGAGGCGCTGCGGGGCGCGCTCCGGACGGACGAAGCGCTGCCCGGCCTGCCGGGGGGGGGCGGTGCAGCGTGGGCGTTCGAGGTGCCCGCGAGCGTGGACTCGGTCGCGCTTGAGCGCGCGCTGAGCTTCGTTCGACTCGGGCTCGCCGAGCCCGCTCAGCGGGCCCTCGACGCCCTCTTTGACCAAGAAGACAACGGCGACCTGTGGCTCGAGTCGTGGTTGCTCGACCGCGGGGGCGCAGTGCGTGTGAGCCATGACGTGCTTCGGAGGCGCCTGCCCTTCTTTCGGCGGTTCGGACCCGTGGGCCCAGGGCGGCGCCTCTGGACGCTGGCTTATCCAAATCCCTTCGGTGATCTCGTCGTCCCTGCGGCCAAGGCCAACGGCCTGGAGCCCGCGCTCTTGTGGGGCATCATGCGCGAGGAGAGCGGCTTCAACGCGCAGGTCGAGTCATGGGCGAACGCCGTCGGCCTGCTGCAGCTCATCCTGCCGACTGCCGAGCGCATGGCGACGGCCGCCGAGCGACCGGTCACCCGCGCGCGTCTGACGGACCCCGCGCTCAACGTCACGCTGGGCGCCCGGTATATCGCGCACGTGCTCAAGGCGGGCGGCGGAGCGCGCGCGCTGCCCGTCATGCCGGCCGGCTACAATGCGGGTGAGGGCGCGCTCACGCGCTGGCTCAAGGCGCGCGGCCACCTGCCGCTCGACCTCTTCGTCGAGACGATGCCGTTCGAGGAGGCGCGCGGCTATACCAAGCGCGTGACGGCGAGCTACGCCGTCTACAGGTATCTTTACTTCGGCTCGGACGCGCTCGACGACGCGATGCCGGTCTTCGACGCAAAGCTGCCCAAGCCACGCTGACCGGCGCTCGCCTAGAACCGGCCGCCGAGCGTGAAGCCGGTCGGCGTCGGCGCGACGGTCACGCCGCCCGCCTCGCTCCCGCCCGGCTCGCGCAGCCACAGCCAGAGTGCCACGCCGCCCACCGCCGCGCCTACGCCCAGCGTCGCGTAACCCGCCAACGCCGAAGAGCGGGCGTCGTCATCCGCAGCGTCACGCGCTTCAAGGTCGCGCTGGCTGGTGCGACCGCTCGCCTGGAAGCGCTTGTCCGCGGCGTTCGCGTCGTCGAGGTGCCCCGAGGCGATCGACAGGAGCGCGCCCCCGGCGGCCAACCCAATCACGGACCCGCCCGTCGCGACCCAGGCCCAGGTGCGGTCAGGTCCGGTCGGGGGGACTTCGGCCGACGCGGTGAGCGAAGCGGGGGAAGCGGGCGCCAACGACTCAGCCGCGGCAGTTTGCGCCGTGGGCTTCGGCGAAACCGCGGGCGCCACCGCAGCGCCGCCACTTCGGCACTGCTCGATGAGCGTGGGGAGCGCGGCCGCGGCCTTGGTGCGCTTCTCCGCCTCGGCGTCTGCGCGGCCGATGAACGCTTGGTAGTGCTTGACCGCGGCGCATGCCGAGGCGGGCGTGCCGAGGCGCTGCTGCGTGCGCGCCGCGCCATACAAGGCCAAGCCGCGCAGGGAGTGGCCCTCGGGGAGCTGCGTCAGCGCCTCGTCGAAGAGCGCAGCGGCGACCTCGTTGCGCCCCTCTTGGCTCGCGGTGACCGCGCGCTCGTAGAGGAACTCGACGGTGTCTTCGGACGCCGCTCGGGCGACGAGGGGCGCGCACAAGAGGAGCCCGACGAGCGCAGGCAGGGGGCGATTCAAGGGCATCAGGGCGACCTCGGGGCAGGCGCGGGCAGATTGCCCGCTGGCGGGTCAGACTTTACGTCAGGGGCCACGTGAAAGCGATGACGACGCACCCGCGGCAGAAATCGACACGCGTTCGTCGCTTTTCGTGCGACACGCGCCGCGTCGAACCGATTTCCGTGTATGCGCTCCCCACACGACGTCTTCTTTCGACGCGTCTTCGCGTCGCCGCCCCGCCTCGCCGCTCTGCTTGCCTCGGCCCTGCCACCGAGCGTGGTCCGGCGCCTCGACCTGGGCCGCCTGGAGCGCCTACCCGAGCGCA
>CANLBD010000097.1 GCA_947488215.1 Myxococcales bacterium
GCCCCGAGCGCTGTGACCTCATCTCCCACCGTGCGCGCGAGCACGCTGCGGTCCTCGGGAAAGACGGCAGCGTCGAGCTGACCGCCGGTCTGCGTAACCGCCCACGCCTTGAGGACACGGTGCGGTATCGTATCGGTCGGCAGCGCCTCGACGGCGGCTTTCGCTCCAGCGGCGTCCCCTGCCCGATGTTGCGCGACCGCATCGAGCGCCTTGGCCTCGAGCAAGACGTCCCGGGCGTCCAGCGCCCCCGTCAGAATCAGCGCGGCCAGCGGCGCAGTGGCCGTGGGCTGAGCACCGAGCGCCAGCAGAGGGGCCAGTCGGGCCCGTGCCGCCGCAGGCTGGTCCAGCATCAGCAGCGCCGTAGCCGCAGTCAGCGCGGCCCACTCGCCCCCATCCTTGGCGATCTTCACGGTCACGCCCGCCATCACACGCGCGCCGAGTGAGGCCAACGCGGGGTCTGCGAGCAGCGAAGTCGCATCGCCTGCGCCGAGCACAACGTCGGCTGCGCGATGATCGATCGCCGAGTAGGCACGCTCGGCCTCAAGATACTGACCACCAGCGACCAGCGCAGCGACCTCAAGTCGCTTCGACCATTCGGGCGTTGCGCCGGCCGGGGGCACAAAACCAGCGGGCGCCGAGCCCTTCAACCACAGGGACACAGGGGAGGCATCTCCCGCGCTCATCGCCGCCATGAGCGGGGCGCATGCTGCCTTGGGATCAAGCCGCTTGCGAGCGGCGTCGATCGAGCCGCCCTCACTCTGCAGCGCCCGCGCCTCGAAGCAAGCCCGCCAGGCCGTCAGTTCTGGCCCACCCGCAGTGCCACCGACCTCACCGAGCCGAATCCACGTCGCAGACGTGAGCCGCGCGACGTGCTGCAAAGCCTGCGCGACCTCCAAGGCGGCGCGCGCAGCGCCGAGCTCGACGTCGACCGAAGCGCCCGCGGCGAGCGCGGGCTTGCGCAGGTCGCCGAGCGCGCCGACGGGATCGCTCCCGAAAATCTTGGCCCACCCTGGGTTCGATTGCGCCAGCCGAACCAAGTCAGCGGGGTCGCGGGCCACGCCCACGAGCCAGCTCTGCTTCGCTGCGCCGCGGTCGGCGGTCACATCGACCGCGGGCGCCGAGGCGCTCGCGACGGCGCCCTTCGAGCCGCTCGTCGACTCACCACCACCGCATGCGTACACGAGCAGACACACCGCTGCGCCGACCCACGCCGAACGCCCGAACCCCTTCAAGTCCGTGGGCACGTTAGAGCTCCAAGCCGTTCTTCAGCTCGCCGAGCTTTCGGAGCTTGGACTCTGCGTGCGCCACGCCCGCGGGGTCGGCGCCACGACTGAAAGTCGCGTAGCGCTCCCACTGGGTGATCGCCTTTTCGAGCAACATGACGTTCGCCTTCTTGGGGTCGTCGTTGTGTTGCCGCATAAACTCGAACTCATACATTTCGGCGTAGAAGCGGTACGCATCCGACTTCTGGTTCGCCGGCAGATTCCGCATGTTCTCTTCGACCCGCTGCATCGATGAGAGGGCGCGGCCGTAGTTCTGCTGCTTGCCGTACGCCTTCGCCAGAGAGAGCAGGATCGTCGGGTCACGCTTGTACTTGCCACTTGAGGTCGCGACCTCAAGCTCCTCGGCCTGCCGCCGGTAGTCCTTGTTCTTGCTGTGGTAGTCGGCCAGCAGGCGGTGGGCCTCGAAGTAGCCGGGGTGCGTTCGGTCGATCTGTCCGAGGAAGTCGACGTCGGCCTTTGTCAGGACACGACTGGCGGAGAGGTTGCCCTGAATCTGCGACAGGCGCGCGTCGATCTCTTCACGCGTCATTGTCGCGGGCGAAGCCCCGCCCCCCACCACCGCGACCGCGGCGCGACCGGCCGTTCGTGGGTCGACCGTGTCGCCGCCTTCGGCCATCAAGCCCCCCGGGGCCTCGACGGCGGGGGCGCGGCGCTGAGCGACGGGCGCCGGCGCAGGGGCTGGCGCGTCACCCAGCAAGTCATCGATGGCGGGCTCCTCGCGCTGCCGTGCGGGTGCCGCAGCCACCCTTTGGGGTTCGGGCTCATCGAGCAGCAGATCTTGCGTCTCCGTCTGCCGCGGCGCAGCGCGGACAGCGACCGGCTCGGGCGCCTCTTCACGCGGCTCGGGCTCGCGCGCCGCATACGCCCCCATCGGAGGCGCCTGAACGGCTGCGACGGTGCGTGTGGTTGGGAAAGGCGGATCTTCGGCGGTGGGCGCTTCAGCAGCGACGGGCGCGGCCGCAGCGACTTCGGCGACCGTTGCGGGCTCGGGCGGCGGTGGCGCGGCACCCGGCGCCCCTTCGGCGATGGGACCCACACGACGCGCAGACAGGACGTACGCCTCGACGTCTTCGGCGAATGTGCCCTTGTAGGAGATCGCCCCCGCGCTCGCGACGAACGCGGTCCCTGGAACGCCCTTGACCTTCACGAGGGCGTCGCCCGTTGCGCTCGCGGCGCCAACAACCGCCTCGTTCAGCTTAATCGGCGTGCCGGGCTGGTCGGCACGCACGACCAGCAGATACTCGTTCTCCGGCCGTTGAAGCTGCGCGGGAAAGTCAATCTGAAGCGGGCGTCCATCCTCGGGATACTGGATCTGGACTTGCCAGCGGCTCTGGTCGAGGGACGCAGGCACCGAGTAGCCCGTGGGCGCCTCCACGTTGAACATCAGCGTCTCCCCGTTCTTCGCGGGGTACCGACCGACGAACTTGCCCTCTTGGTCCGTGATGCCGAACTTCTTGCCGTTGATGTAGAAGCGCACGGCCTCAACCGGCTTGCCCTGCAAGTCCACGGTCGTGACGTTCAGCGTGACCTCTTGTTGGGCGGGTGCCGCCGGCGCCTCGTCCTTGCAAGCCGTCAACGGGCAAGTCAGCGCGAAGGCCGCGCCAACGAGCGCCACCCGAGCGAGCATCTTCAGTGCGTTTTGCGTGTTCATCGCGGCGACCTCAGTTGCCTTGGACAGGGGTCGAGGTCGTATCCGCCTCGAAGTCCTTCTCCGCCGTCGGATCAGGCGCGGTATCGTCGATGTCGGGCGTCCGCGGGGCGAGCACGATGTCGGGAACCTGAGTCGGCCCCTTCTTCAAGAGGACCTCGAACGTGCCGTCTTCGAAGCCGAATCGCCGAACGCGAATGACGTATCGACCCGGCTCGATGGGCTTCTGGTCACCGGCATCGTCGAGTCGCTTCGTCAGCGCGAAGAAGCCGCGAGAGTTCGTCGTCACCATGTCCGTCTCCGGCTCAGTGAAGACCTCCGCCTTGGCGACGGCCGTCCCGTTGCGGTCGAGGACGCGCCCCTTGAGGGAGACCGGCTGCGAGCCGCAAGCGGCCATGGAGAGGGCCAGCGCGATCGGTGAGGCCCATCGGAAAAACACGTTCATCGGTCCGCTCCTTCGGCTCACGGCGTTCACTGGGGCATCCGCTGGCCGACCACGGTCAGCGCATAATCGACGGTCGCATCTCGCGGGTCCAAATCGCGCAAGCTCGCGAACTGGTCGTAGGCCTCGGTCAAGCGCCCCTCAATCGTCGCCGTCAAGGCCTTGTTGAGCAGACTCTGACGCAGTGCCAGGACCTCGGGCAGCGCATTCGCGGACTCGATGTGGGCAGTGATGTCCTTGAGAAGGTCGGGGGCGTCGTTGTGGAGCTTGCGCTCCGTGATCAGCAGGTAGGCGCGCGCGTACCGCCGCAGCCCATTCGCGACCTGCTCGGTCTTCTTGTCGCCCTTCGCCTTCGCGGCGCCCTCGAGGAGGACCTTGCCCTCGTTCGCCATTCCCTGCGCGTCCTCGACCGGACCGGCAAACGCAGGGCCAGCGAGCGCAAGGGAGATCGTCAGACCCAGCGCGACCCTCAGACTGGACAGCTTCATGGAGTTCCCCTCAGAGATGAACATCACGGCGCGCCCGGAGCGACGTCAACTACGGCCCCTTCGGGCGTCGGCGTCAGGTCGCGCTTGACCGCGTTTGGACCGTCGATCGCGACCTCGACCTGCACAGGTACGCCCACAGGCGCGACGAGGCTCAGCGGCGTCTTGCCGATCTCGATGCCTCCCAGGCGGACGACGGCGCCGCTCTGGGGCGTTCGGACCGTCGCGGTGCCCAGCTCGAGGCCGGTACCGCTATCGGGCAGCCGCACGTGCACAAAGTGCGCGCCCGGTCGCTTTGCCAATTTCGCCTTGAACTTGCGGTCCGCCTTCACCAACGACAGCAGGTGAAAGTCTCCGGCCATGCCCGCAGGCACATCGACCTCTTGGGGTGTCGAGGCGGTATCGACCACGTACCGATTGTTGTCGAAGACTTCGATACCCTGCGTCACGCTCGTGAAGACAAGCTTCGGCGGTCCGACGGGCGCTTCGGTCCCCCCCCCCTGACCGCTGAACGGATTGAACACGACGAGCGCCGCCGCGCCGAGCGCGGTCACGAGCAGCGCGACGCCGGCCACGAGCACGGTCCGTGACGGACCGTTTTTTTGCGTCAGCGCGGGCCCGGGGACGGGCAAGCCGACGACCGTGGGCCGGGGATTAATCTCTCGAGCAGGCGCGCGCGGCGCCGCGATGGGTGCCAGATTCGGCGCAGGGCTCGCCGCGGGCTGCGGCGACGCCGCTTTGGGTGCGGCTGCCGCCACCGGCGGCGCTGCAGGCGGATCCGGCGCCTCGAAGCTCGGCGCAGCTCGTTTGGGCTCGGGCTTCCCCAGAGTCGCCCCCATGCCCATCAGCGTCCGCTTCGCCAACGGCTGTGCCGCTTGCGGAGACTGTGGCTCAGGGATCGGCACGACCTTCGAAGCCTCGACCTCCATCATCTCCTCGGGGTCGAGCTCAAGCATCGTCGACTCGTCGTGCCGAACTGGCGACGCTTTGGCGACCGCTGGCCGATTGATGCTCGCGACGACGTCATCGCCGCCGTCGTCGCCGTCGCCATCGGTCTCGAAGAGCGTCCGCTCTCCCGCAGGCGGGGCGACGTCATCCGGCATCTCGAGGAAAGTGCGCTCTTCGTGGACCACGCCGCCCGCGGCACTCTCGTCGATGGACGCGAACATTCCGTCCACAGACTCGTCGGGCTCAGGGATCGGCTCGACTTTGGGCGGGGCCGCGCGCTGACGAACGGCCATCGCCGAAGGGACAGAGTAGAAGCCGCTCGCGACCTTGTAGTTCTCCAGGGCCTCGAGGAACTCGTCCGCGTTTTGGTAGCGCGCGCGCCGGTCCTTCTCGAGCGCACGCAAGATCGTACGCTCAAGCTCGGGTGGTACCTCAGGGCGAAGGCTTGTCAGCGGGGACGGGAGGTCCCGCAGGTGCATCATCATGACGTCGACGGGCGTAGACGCGACGAAGGGCAGGCGTCCCGCGAGGACCTCGTAAAAGATGACACCGAGCGAGTAGAGGTCCGACTGCGGCTCGACCGGCTTGCCGCGGATCTGTTCCGGGCTCATGTAGTTCGGCGTGCCGTAGATTTTGCCCGCGACGGTCAGGTTGCTCTCGACCCCGTCCTGCACAGCCGTGAGCTTGGCGATGCCAAAGTCGAGGACCTTGACGAAGTCGCGGTCGCCATCCATCTCGGTCAGGAAGACGTTGTCGGGCTTAAGGTCTCGATGGACCATCCCCATCCGGTGCGCCTCGGCGATCGTTCGGAGGGTCTGGGACATCACCCGCAGCGACGTGTCCAAGCTGAGCGGGCCGACCCTCCGCAGGCGCTGCTTCAACGTCTCGCCCGAGAGGAACTCCATCGCGATATAGAGCAGCCCATCGCCGGTTTGACCGAAGTCATGAATCACGATGGCGTTCGGGTGCTTGAGCCGAGAGGCCAAGTATGCTTCGTGCCTGAACCGCTCGACCGAGATGCGGTCACCGCGCTGGTCATGGAGCAGGATTTTCAGCGCAACGACGCGGTCGACAGACAGCTGGCGGGCCTTGTATATGGCCCCCATGCCGCCCTCGCCGAGCTTCTCGATCACCTCGAAGCGGTCGTCGATGACCGCACCAAGTAGAGCGTCCGCAGAGAATTCTTCGCGCGACATGCAACTCCGAAAGTCGACGGCCGCATCATAGCCCGAACTCGCTGGCGCGCAAGCCAGCGCGCGACGGCCCCGCCGAGCGCGGCGCGTCCCCTTGCGCGCGTTGACCAAGCGTCGGCGATGCGTATAGAACGACGACATGATTGCATTCAACGGACCACAGGCCTTCGCGGTCTGTTTTTTCCTTCTCGCGCTCAGCGCGTGTGACCAAGCGAGCACCGGGGACGCGCCGGACGCGTCGAGGGACGCCGCAGGCCAACCCGGAGGCGCGCCGGCGTCGATGCCCGACAGCGGTGAGGGCTGCGAGCGCGGCGCGCGTCGCTGCCGTGATGAGGGCAGGCCGGAGGTCTGCCGCGACGGCCGCTCGTTCACGCTCGACGATGCCTGCGCGCCCAACGAGGTGTGCGTCGAAGGCGCGTGCGAGGTCCCGCGCGTGTGCGTGCCCAACGAGACACGCTGCTCCGACGAGACGACGCTGGAGATCTGCACGCCCGACGGCACGGGCTTCATGCAGTTGCCCTGCAACGGAAGCTGCCTCGACCCCGGGACGGGCGCGCGGTGTGACAATGTCGTGTGCACCGCGGGCGCACGCTCCTGCTCCGGGGACCAGATCGTCGTCGAGTGCAACGCAAACGGCACTGGCTACGAGTTCGTCGAGAACTGCAACGGCGCCCGCACGGCCCGGCAGTGCGACCGCGGCGTGTGCGAGCCCATCTGCAAGCTCACCGAGAAGCTGAAGACCAACATCGGCTGCGATTACTGGGCCGCCGACTTGGACAACGCTTTCGTGCCCGGGGGCGCTGAGGGCTTCCTCGACGCCGCCTCGGAGCAGTTCGCGGTCGTCGTCTCGAACCCGCACCCGGAATACACGGGTGAAGTCACGGTGCGGAACAATGAGGAGATCGTCGAGCAGGCTGTGCTGCCGCCGCTCGGCCTCCATGTCTTCAATCTGCCGCGTCGCGATGTCGATGGCACGATCCGCGCGCCGCTCGCTTACCGCGTGCAGAGCAGCATTCCCATCGTGGCCTACCAGTTCAATCCGCTCGAGAACGAGAACGTCTTCAGCAACGACGCCTCGCTGCTGCTGCCAAGCCATGTGCTCGGGCAGCGGTACTTCGTGATGACGCGCGAGCAGAGCTTCGACAACCTTCGCGGGTACCTGACCGTGATGGGTATCGAGGGCGAGCGCCCGACGCGCGTCCGTGTGACCGTGACGGCGCAAACGCGACCCGGCCCCGGCGGGATCCCCGCCCTCATGCCGGGCGATACGTACGAGACGGACCTCAATCAATACGACGTCCTGAACATCGAGACGAATGCGCCCGGCGCTGACCTCACTGGCTCACTCGTAGAGGCAGACGCCAAGGTCGTGGTGTTCGGCGGCAGCGAGGCAGCGAACGCGCCGAACACGAACCACTGCGTCGACATCGACCCTGTGACGCGCATCGGCGTCTGCGAGTACAAGCGCGACGAACCATGCACGGATAACTACGATTGTAACGACGCGCGGCTCAACACGTGCTGCGCTGACCATCTCGAGGAGCAGCTCTTCCCCGTCGAGACGCTCGGGACGCGGTACATCGCGACCAAGAGCTTCGACCGCGGCAATGAGGACGACTACTGGCGCATTCTCGCGGTCGAGGACGACACCAAGGTCGAGACGGTCCCGCCGCAGGCGGTTCTCCCGACGCTCAATGCCGGCGAGTGGTTCGAGTTCGGCTCACGCGAACACTTCGAGATCCTGAGCGATAAGCCCGTCCTCGTCGGCCAGTTCCTCGCGAGCGAGCAGGCCCCAGACCCGAACTTGCGCGACTTCGAGGAGCCCGGAGACGCAGGGACAGGCGACCCGTCGATGATCCTCGCCGTCCCCGTCGAGCAGTTCCGCAACGACTTCGTCTTTCTGTGCCCCGACAAGTACGCCTACGACTACGTGTCGATCATCGCCCCGGTCGCGGCGGACGTCTCGTTCGACAACGACGTCATTCCGGTGGACTGGGAGCCCGTCGGTGATGGCGCCGAGTGGCAAATCGCGCGTTTTCCGGTCGGAGATGGCGTTCACTTCATCCAAGCGGACGTCCCTGTCGCCGTCATCGTTTACGGCTACGACGAATTCGTGTCTTACGGCTATCCGGGCGGCCTGAACCTCAACGTCGTCGACCCCGAGACCGGTGAAGCTGGAGGTGCACAGTGAAGAGCATCACGTCTTTGCGATTCGCGCTTGCTGCAGCCCTCGTCCTCGCGCTCGGCAGCTTGTCAGGCTGCGGCGGCGACGATCCCCCCCGCTCCGACGCCCAGGCTGACGCGGCCTCGGGGGGCGCCCGAGCGGACGCCGGCTCCGACGCGATGACGGAGCGCGACGCCCAGACCGACGGCGGAGAAGACGCGCAGCCCGGCCGGGACGCCTACGTCATCGACGACCGCGGTCAGCTGGTCGTCCCCGACGGCGAGCCACCGCTTGAGCAGCCTCTCCTGCTGAACTCAATCGTCCCGAATCGCGGTGTCCTCGAGGGGGGCACACGCGTGCGTCTCATTGGGACCGGCTTTCGCGAAGGCCTGCGCGTCCTGTTTAACTTGGAGACGGAGTGCGTCGACCTCGTCATCGAGACATCGAATCGAGCGACGTGCGCAGCGCCTGCGGGCGCCGCACCGGGTCAAGTGGATCTGCTGGCGATTCAGCCCTCCAACGACCCTTTCGCGGACCCGAGTGACCTCGACCGCAGCCTCCTGTCGGGGGGCTACACCTACTTCGAGACCGTGGCGATCTCCGCGGTCGAACCGAGCCGGGTGCCTGCGCGCGGCGGCGTCCGCGTTGTCGTCCGCGGGACCGGCCTCGTCGAGGGCACGCAGGTTCGCATCGGCGGCGTCGAGACAAACGCTCCTGAGCTCCAAAACGACGGCAGCCTGCTCGTCTTCGCGCCTCCCGGCCAGCCGGGCGGCGCCGATGTTCGCGTCTCGAATTTCAACGGGAGCGCGACGCTGCCCAACGGCGTCTTCTACTACGAGGACATGACGCTCGACCGCGTCGATCCGCCCGTCGGCCCTCTGGCAGGTGGCACCCGCGTGCGCCTTTTGGGTCAAGGCTTGGTCAACGGCAGCGCTGTGTCGCTGGGCGGTGTCGCGGCCGTCGTGGGCGAAGCATCGCCCGACAACGCAGCGCTGGCGCTCACGACCCCGGCAGGGGCCCAGGTCGGACCGGTGGACGTGAGCGTCACGAACAACAACGGCGAGGCGACGCTTCGCGGCGGTTTTGTGTACTACGATCCGAACGCGGTCGGGCTCAGCGTGGTCGGACTTGCGCCGTCGAGCGGCCCCACCCAGGGCGGGCAGAGCGTCGTGGTCGCGGGCTCAGGCTTCACGGAGTCGACACGGGTTCGACTGTCGAGCGGCGCAGACGTGCCTTGCGACCTCGTCGACAACCACCAGCTCCGCTGCACGATGCCCCCCGGCAGCGCAGGTCCCGTCGATGTCACCGTCACCGATGGCGCTGACCGCGCAACGCTCGAAGGCGCTTACACCTACTTTGAGAGCCTCGAGCTCGTCTCGATTCGCCCGGACGAAGGCGCGATCGCCGGCGGCACGTTTGTCGTCCTGACGGGCTCTGGCTTCGTCGAGGGCACGACGATCACGCTCGGCGGCTTGCCTCTGCGCGACGCGCGCATCATCGACTCGACGCGGATCGAGGGTTACTCACCGGCCAACACCGCTGGCCCCGTGGACGTGCGCGCCGAGACCCCGCTCACACGCTCTACGCTCCCCGCCGGCTACCTCTACTTCGACCCGCTCACGCGCTTCGGTGGCGTGTGGGGCGATCCCATTCGCGGCTCGGTGAACATCACCACGCTCCACGCGAACACCGGCGAGCCTGTCGACGAGGTCAACGTCCTCGCGCTGGGGGTCGACACGCGCCTGCAAGGGCTGACAAACACCGATGGTCAGGTCACGCTATCCGCAGCCGGCTTGCGAGGGCCCCTGAACATCACAGCGGCGAAAGAGGGCTTCGAAGTCACGACGATCGAAGACAACGAGGCCGAGAACGTCACGATCTACCTCAGCCCGAACACGAGCGAGATGGGGCCGCCGCCCCCCGGCGTGCGCGCTGCCGTGTTGCGCGGCGTCGTGACTGGCCTGGACGACATCCCGAAGCCGGTGGTCGAGAGTCGCGTCAACATCATCGTGGTCGAGACCTCGCACTCGAGCCCGTTCAACCGCGCCGACCTGCCGCCGCCTGGCCCCGGGGGCCTGCTCTTCGAGGACGGACCCTTCGAGATCATCGCGCGGCCGGGTGAGCTCGCCATCGTGGCGACGGCAGGCGAGATTGATCGGGCAGTCCTGCAGCAGTTCCAGAACGACGAGGTCGACTACTGGACGATGCGTCAGTCGCTCAGGCCCCTCGCGATGGGCCTGCGTCGCTTTATCTCGGCGAGCCCCGGTCAAGAGGTCGACGGCGCTGACATCACGATTGACCATCCGATGGACATCGTCGTCCCTGTGGACCTCGACAACCCGCCGTATGCGCCTGAGCGTGGCCCCGAGTACTACGCCGTGCTGCCGCGACTTAACCTGGGCGCAGAAGGCTTCTGGGAGATCGACACGCAGGCCGTCGCGCTGGAGCCGGCGCTCAACTTGGGGAGCATGCCGTCGCTCGACGGCTGGGACGCTGACATCACCTATTACCTGTTTGGCTTGGCGTTCAGTCCGACGGACACCAACCAACCGCTGGCGATCACGATCGAGGAGACTCGAGACATCGAGAACGGGGTGTTCATCACGCCATTCCTCGGCGCGCCCGAGATCGTGAATCCCGGTGTCGAGGGTGTGCTCGGCCCGACGCGCCGCATCGACTGGACGCCCTTCGAC
>CANLBD010000098.1 GCA_947488215.1 Myxococcales bacterium
GTCCCCGCGCTCGCCTTGGTTCTGTTTGCCTGCGACGACCACGCGCATGACGACGACCACAACCACGGCGCCGGTGGCGAAGCCGCTGCTGAGAGCGCTGAGGCCGAGGCCTGCGAGCACCTCGCCGAAGGCCCCGCAGCGGCGGTCGCCGCCGTATCGCCGGGCACAGCCGGCGCCCCCAGCGTCTCGGACGACCACAAGCGCTACGACATCGCCCTCTCCGCCGCCGATAATGCGGCTACGGGCGTCGTCGAGTTTGCGAGCGAGGCCGCGGGCGAGCACTCCTTCTTCTTCAACGCCGAGGTCGGGCTCCAGCTCACCGGACCCGACGGGACGGTCCTGACCGCCGACCACGCGCACACGTCGTCGACGCTCTGCACAGACATCAAGCTCTGGGCTGTCTACGACCTGGACGTCGGGACGTATACCCTGCAGCTCACCACAGCCGAGCCCGTCACTGTGGGGCTGGTCATTGAGGCGGGACACGGGCACGCTGAGTGACGTGATCTCTGAGTACCCGCTGCTTCGCGCCGAAGCGCTTCGGATCGGTTACGCCGGTCGCGCGCTCCTGCCTCCGCTCACCTTCGAGGTCCGCGTGGGTGAGATGTGGGCAATCATCGGGCGCAACGGCAGCGGCAAGACGACGCTGCTCCGTACGCTGCTCGACCTGACACCCCGCGTCGACGGCGGCCTTGAGCGTCTCGGCGTACGCGGCATCGGCTACGTGCCGCAGCGGCTCGGGCTCGACTTGGGTGTACCCATGCGATGCGTGGACGTCGTGCGCGGCGGACTGGACCGAGGCTGGTCTTTTCTCGACGCGCTGCGTCCGCTGCGGGCGCGCGCCCAGGTCGAACAAGCCCTGCGCGAGACCGATACGCTGGCCTTCGCCGAGCGCCAGTTCGTCACGCTGAGCGAGGGCCAGAAGCAGCGCGTGCTGATGGCGCGGGCGCTCGCCTGCGAGCCGGGGCTCCTGGTGCTGGACGAGCCCACCAGCGCGATGGACGCTGTGGCCGAAGAGGCGGCCTTCGACCTGGTCGAACGTCTCCAGCGCGCGCGCGGCCTCGGCGTGGTCGTGGTCGCGCACCACCTCGCTGTGCTCGCTCGCCGCGCGACGCACCTCGTCTACCTCGACGCCGACTGCGGCCTCGTCCTCGCGGGTCCGTCCGGCGACGTCGCCCGCCACGCCACGTTCGTCGAGCACTACGGTCACCTCTTCGACCCGCCGGGTCCGCATGAGGCGCACGGCGGACACTGCGACGACCACGACCATCACGGCCCGACCACAGAGCACCCGCGATGACGCCCGAGCCGAGCCGAGACTTCGCGGCGTTCCTCGACGCATGGGAGCTCTTTCGCGCGCCCGTCATCGCCGGGACGATCGCAGGCGCGCTGGTGGGCCTCCTGGGCGTGTATGTCGTTCTCCGGCGCATGGTCTTTCTCGCGGGCGCGCTGTCGCAGACCGCCGGGCTCGGCGTCGCGCTCGCGTTTTTTGGCCGAATCCGCTTTGGCCTTGAGGGTCTCTGGGGTTCACCGACGCTCGGCGCCGCGCTCGCGACGACCACCACCGCGCTGCTCTTGGTCGGCCGCAGGACCCAGCAAGGCACCCAGCGTGACAGCCTGCTCGGGCTCGCGTGGCTCGCTGGCGCCGCCGGCACGCTCATCGTCGGGACGCGCATTGTTCAAGAGGTTCAGGACATCCAAGCCATCCTCTTCGGGAGCGCGGTCGTCGTCCTCGATGATGATCTGGTCCGCGTAATCGGCCTCGCCTTGCCGCTCGGTCTGCTTCACGTGTGGTGGCAGCGGGGCTTTGTGCAAGCGGCCTTCGACGCCGATGGCGCGCGCGTCCGTGGGCTGCCTGTATGGCTGCTGGACGTCACGCTGATCGGGAGCATCGCGCTGTCGATCTCGCTGTGCACGCGCGTGCTCGGCGCCTTGCCGGTCTTTGCGTTCAGCGTATTGCCAGCGATGGCGGCGCTGCGCGTCTGTCCGAACATCGAGCGCGCGCTCGTCGTCGCCGCCGCCGTGGGCGCAGCGTGCGGGGCGGGCGGCTACTATCTGGCTTGGCGCTTTGACCTGCCCGTCGGCGCCGCGCAGACCCTGCTGGCGGTGGTCTTCGTTGCAGTCGCAGCGTTGGTCGAGCGTGCTCTGCTGCGCCGGGTGGGTTGACACGGCTTTACGCCGCGCGCGGGGGCGTGCTACCTCGCCCGCATGACCGGCGAACAGGCCATCGAAGAGCTCGAGCGCGCGCTTCAGCGCAAGGGCCTCAAGACGACCGCGCAGCGGCGCTTGATCACCGAGGTCTTCTTCGACCCGCAGTTTCGTCAAGACCACCCGACGGTGGACACGCTCTACCGACAGGTGAAGTCGCGCGACCAGAGCGTCGGGTTCGCCACGGTCTATCGGACCATGAAGCTCCTCGTGGAGTGCGGCCTCGCTTCGCCGCGTCAACTCCACGACAACCAGACGCGCTACGAGCCGGAGTCGCCGGGCGAGCACCACGACCACCTCGTCTGTCTCGACTGTGGCCACATCTTCGAGTTCGAGAACGAGGAGATCGAGGCGCTGCAGGCGCGCGAGGCGGCGCGGCACGGCTTCGTCGTCGCCGAGCACCGCATGGTCCTCTACGGTCGCTGCCAGCGGGACCCCTGCGAGCGACGCGCCGCCGCAACTCCGGCACCGGTCGACCCGTCGGCATGATGCCCGAGGCGCAGTGGCCCCGCGGCCCCGGCCGGCCGATCGCGGCGATGGACATCGGCTCGAACTCGATCCACCTGACGCTCGCGCGCGTTCACGGAGACGGGCGCGTCGAGATCATGTCGCAGATCAAGGACCCCGCGCGACTGGCGGCGACCCTCGACGAACGCGGCCAGATGTCCGACGAAGGGCTCGATCGCGCTGTGGGCACGCTCTCGCGATTCAAGCGCATCGCCGACCAGAACAACGCCGAGATCAGGACAGCCGCGACCGCGGCGATCCGGGCCGCTCGGAACGCAGACGTCTTTCTTCAGCGCGCCCACGACGAAGCAGGCATGCGGGTCGATGTGATCGACGGCGCCGAGGAGGCGCGGCTCGTCTACGTCGGCGTGCAGAGCGGACTGCCCCGCTTCGCGGCGTCGCGGCTGCTCTGCGTGGACGTCGGCGGAGGCTCCACAGAGCTCCTGCTCGGACAGGCAGGTCAGGTGCGCGCGGTCTCGAGCGTGCCCGTCGGCAGCGTCGTGGTGACGCGCGGCCACCTTGAGGACGGCGCGACGCCTAAGCGGGCGCTCGCGTCTGCCCGCCGCGCGCTCGAGCAGCGCTTGGGGCACTGCGCTGCCCCCATTCGACAGCTCGGCTTTGACTTGGCCGTCGGTACGGGCGGCTCGATTCAGCGCCTCGCCCGCATGGCGCTCGCGCTCAGCGGAACGGACCCTCGCGGCGACCTGAATGGTCAGCGTCTGTCAGTGGCGGACCTCACGCGCGTCGTCCGCGCGTTGGCCTCGGCCTCGAGCCCCGCGGAGCGCCTGCGCCTGCCCGGCATCGACCCGGACCGCTCAGAGTCACTCCTCGGCGGGGCGCTGGTCTTTGAGGCCCTGTCGAGCGCGCTCGCGCTGGAGTCCTGGACGATCTCCACTGCCGCGCTGAGGCTGGGCCTCATCGTCGACACGTGGCGCCGTCGGGCGGTCCACTGACCCCCGGCTGAAGTCGTCCGACACCCCCTCAAAAAAAACGCTCGGGGGCGTTGGCACACTCTCACACGGGTGTGCTAACTTGGGCCCCTAGTATTTTTACCGGGCGTCCGCCGTCACAAGGGGAGTCAGCATGACGAAGTCGACGAAAAACCTCATGCTCAGCGCGCTCGCGCTGACGCTGTCGGCACCCACCGCGGTCCAAGCGGGCGAGTGCCAGGCGACGCCGTTCGCCTGCGCGGTCGATCAGGCCATTCAGGCCGGCTTGCAGTACTACCGCAACACGGAACGCGGCACCGGCAGCTTCACCGGCGGTGGTGACTTCCAGCACAACTTCTTCGGCGTGCTGTCGTTCCTTGAGAAGCGGCGCGGCGTGGGTTGGCAGGGTCAGGTCCAAGGCTACGAGGGCATGGACCCGAACGACCAAGCGCTCGTCGTGCGCGGCGTGACGTCGATGATCAACGCGGACACCGCGCTGACCAACCCGAACCAGGTGCCGTACACGTACGTGACCGGCGGCAACCTGATGGCGTTGTCCGTCTTCGCGGCGACCGGCGGTCCCGACGACGTCGGCGCGGCGGTGACGGTGTCGCAGGCCATCGCGAATGGCGTGGTCGCGCTCCAGCGCACTCAGGGCATGGGCAACCAAGCATGGCTCTACAACGGTCCCGGCACCGATTTGTCGACGACGCAGTTCGCGGTCGCCGGCCTCGCGGCGTCGGAGAACCTGATCGAGGGGGCGTCGATGACGCTCGCTCGCGTGCCGCAGATGCTGATGGCCAACACGACGATCCAGGACGGGGGCCTCCAGTACAACCCCGGCAACGGCTCGAACTCGTCGATGACCGCGTCGGGTATCTGGTGCTACCGCCTCGCGCAGGGGCCGGCCGGCGACCCGCGCGTGCAAGCCGCGATGGGCTGGATGCGGCAGAACTACACGTACGACAACATGGGCCTCGGTCGCCCGAACAGCATGGTCGGCCCGTGGTCGGGCACCAGCGACTTCTACTACATGTGGGCGTTCACCAAGGCCTTGGCCGTGTCGCCCGACGACGGCCTCGGTGGCGCGATCTACTCGAATGCGTTCGGTGACCGCGACCCCGGCGCGCTCGGCTACCCCGAGGAGATCCCCGAGCAGTACTTCGACATGGCCTACTCGCTCCTGCAGTGGCAGGACCCGAACGGCGCGTGGGGCACAGGCTTCGGTGGCTCGATTCGCGGCTGGGGTGAGTCCACGCACGGCTTCGCGCTGCTCACCTTGGAGCGGTCGCTCGGTGGCGTGTGCTTGGATACGGACGACGACGGGCTCTGTGGTCTCGACGACAACTGCCCTGACCTGCCGAACCCCGACCAAGCGGACGAGGACGAGGACGGCGTCGGTGACGCCTGCGACAACTGCCCGAAGGTCGTGAACCGCGGCCAGGACGACCGCGACTCGGACGGCTCGGGCGACGCCTGTGACCGCTACGAGTGCGTGCCGGACGGCCTGCCCGAGGTCTGCGACGGCCTCGACAACGACTGCGACAACCTGCTCGACACGCTGCCCTCGGGCGAGCCGGTCGTCTCGCCGGACGCCTGCGCGACCGGCCTGGCCGGCGCCTGCGCGCAGGGCCACAACGAGTGCAGCGCGGGCGGCCGGGTGATCTGCCGCGCGGACGTGAGCCCCGTTGAGGAGACGTGTAACGAGAACGACGACGATTGCGATGGCCAGATCGACGAGGGGACCCGCAACGCGTGCGGCCGCTGCGGCGACGCGCCGGTCGAGCGCTGCAACGGTGTGGACGACGACTGCAACGGCGTGGCCGACGACGGCGACGCGCTCTGCGGCGGCGGTCAGGCCTGCGTGTTCGGCGAGTGCGCGCGGCCGTGCAACGACGGCACCTGCCCGGCGGGCGAGTACTGCGCGAACGACTACTGCGTCTCCCTGTGCGCCGGCGTCGAGTGCCGCGCTGGGCAGGCATGCAACCCCGCTTCGGGCCTCTGCGAGGCGCCGGTCTGCGAGGGCGGCTGCGCCGAGGGTCAGGTCTGCACCGCGAATGGCTGCGTGAACAACGACTGCTACGCGCTCGGCTGCCCGGCGGGCGAGCGTTGCGTGGCCGGCGCGTGCGCGGCCGACCCCTGCGACGGCATCGAGTGCGGCGCGGGCGCGTTCTGCCGCGAGGGCAACTGCGTGTTCTCGTGCGCCGAGATCGCCTGCCCGCTCGGCCAAGCCTGCGTCGACGGCCAGTGCAGCGACAACCTGTGCGGCGGCCTGTCCTGCGCTGCGGGTCAGGTCTGCGTGAACGATGGTTGCGTTGCGCCGACCTGCGACCCCGCGGCCTGTCCGTCGGGTCAGACCTGCGTCAACGACGCGTGCGCCGAGAACCCCTGCAACGGCATCGAGTGCCCGCCGAACCAGGCGTGCGCGGTGGTCGCCGGCACGGCACAGTGCGTGTCCGACTGGGCCGCGCAGCCCATCCCCGACGGCGGCGTGCCCGACGCCGAGGTGGTCGTGGACGCGACGACGCCCGCGGTCGATCAGGGCGGCTTGGTCGACACCGGCATGGGCACCGGCGACGCGACCGTCAACGCCGACAGCGGTGAGGGCCGCTCCGACGCGGGCGGCGAGCAGGGCGGCGGCGGGAGCGACGAGACCGGCTGCGCCTGCAGCAGCACCGGCCGCTCCGACGCGGCCTTCTTGATTCTGCCCTTGCTCGCGGTCCCGGTTCTGCGCCGCCGCCGTGGCGCGGGCCGCCGCGGCTGAGCCCGCTCAGTCGGGGCGCGACGCCCCGGCGTGAACGACGACCTCGCGCAAGAGCGTGAGGAGCAAGGTCAGCGCCGGCACCACGGCGACGACTGAGAGCGCGAAGAAGCCGGCCCAGCCCAGCTTCTCTGCGAGCACGCCCGAGAGGCCCGAGACGAGGTGGCCGGCGATGCCTGCCGCCGCGGTCAGCAGGGCGAACTGCGTCGCCCCCCAGCGGGGTGCGCACAGACCAAGCAGCAGGGCGCCGACCGCGGCCCCCGCGATGCCGCCGAAGAGATTGTCGAGGGCGACGACGCCGAACAGCAGGGCGACGTCGTGGCCGCGGACGGCGATCCACGCGTAGCCCAGGTTTGCGACCGCTTGCAGCGCGCCGAAGACCGCGAGTGACCTCAGCAGGCCGAGTCGATTCACGATGCGGCCGGCGATGAGCCCCCCCGCGATGGTCGCGAGAAAGGCCGCAGTCTTGTTGACGAGCGCGATCTCGGTCTTGGTGAAGTCTGTCTTCATCAAGAAGGGGTTGGTCATCTTGGCGGCGACGGTGTCACCCAAGCGGTAGAACGTCAGGAAGAGCAGCAGGCCGAGGGCGACCCGCAGCCCAAACCGGCTGAAGAAGTCTTGAAAGGGTCGCCAGAAGGCCTCGACCAGCGGCGGCCGCTCCGCCAACTCAGCGGGCTCGGGCGCCGCAAACGTCGCGAGCGCGCCGGCGCACGCCACGCCCGCGAGCACAGTGTAGACGACGGGCCACGGCAGGTGGTCTGCGAGCAGGAGCGCGCCCGTGTTCGCGACGAACATGCCGATGCGATAGCCCGCGACAAAGACGCCCGTGCCCGCTGCGCGCTCGCTCGGCGCGAGCGTGTCGACACGCCAAGCGTCCAGCACGATGTCTTGGCTCGCGGAGAAGAAGGCGACCGCCACTGCGAGCCACGCGATGGGCACCGGGTCGGGGGACTCCGCCGACGGCCCAAACGCCGCCATCCCGAGCAATGCGGCCGCGATGGCGAGCTGGGTCGTGAGCATCCACCCGCGTCGGCGACCAAGAAATGGCAGCCGGTAGGTGTCGAGGAGCGGCGCCCACAGGAACTTGAAGGCGTACGGCAGGCTGACGAGCGTCATCGCGCCGATGGTCTTGAGGTCGAGGCCGGCGTCCGTCATCCACGCCGAGAGCGTGCCTCCGGTGAGCAAGAGGGGCAGACCAGAGGAGAACCCCAGGGCGCCGATGAGGCCCTCGCGCGCGGTTAGTGGCCTCACGCAGAGACGCAGAGCGCGCGGGCGGCTCGAGCGGCCCCGAGCAGCCCGACCCGCGGGTCGAGCAGGAGCGTGACCGGCACGCCCTCCAGCAG
Source organism: Myxococcales bacterium (assembly GCA_947488215.1). GTDB lineage: Bacteria > Myxococcota_A > Bradymonadia > UBA7976 > UBA1532 > CANLBD01. The sequence continues at coordinate 7,749 of CANLBD010000098.1, forward strand.
GCCCGCAAAACGGCCTTTATCGAGGAAGCTGCGCAGAAACCGGCCATCGGGGTCCGCCAATCGCTCGGCGAGCCTCGGGGCGATGCCGCCCGCCACGAAGAGGCCGCCGAAGGGCAGGCTCTTGAGGGCCAAGTTGCCGGCTTCGGCCCCGTAGCATGCGAGGAACAGGTCGAGGACCTCGGCGCACAGGGGGTCGGTCGCCGCGTGCTCGGTCACGTGCGCGGCGAGGTCGCCGTCGCTGGTGAGCGCTGCGTGCGTCGCTGCAGTCACGCGCTCGGGCCCACGCTCCGCGGCCCACCGGAGCGTGTCCGCGAGCCCTTGTCCAGACACTACGCGCTCGACGCTCACGTGCGCGCCGTAGCGTCCCCGCAGCCAGACCAAGAGTGCGTCCTGCGCGGGGTTCTGCGGCGCGAAGTCCGCGTGTCCCCCCTCGGTCGGCAGCACGCGGTCGGCCGCCCCGCTGCGACCGGGGACAACGAGCGCCTGCCCCAGGCCGGTGCCCGCGCCGATGATGGCCCGCGGCGCATCGGCCTGCGGACGGCCCGCCTGCAGGGTCACGCGGCGAGCGGGCGCGACGTCCGCCGCGCCCAGGGCGACGGCGGCGAAGTCGTTGAGCAACGCGACGCGCGAGAGGCCCAGGCAATCGGCCACCTCAGCCGCCGAAACCGACCAGCTCAGGTTCGAGACGCGCGCCGTGTCGGCGTCGACCGGCCCCGCGACCGCAATCCCCGCCGCCGCGAGGCCGCCCGCGCCCTCGGGCACCTCAGCCATCCAGCGCCGCAGCAGCGGCACCAGGCCCGTCGCTTGCGCCGATGGATACCAGCGCTCGTCGACCAACATCGGGCCGATGGGCGACTCGACACAGCACGCGATCCGGGCGTTCGTGCCGCCGAGATCGACCACCAAGACAGCGCGCGGCGGGGCCGGGGTGCTCATGGCGCGGGACTCTCGCGCGCCCCTCGCGCGCGGTCAATCGCTCTCGTATGCTGCGGCCGCCAAACCCACACAGGAGCTCCACATGCGTTTCATCATCGCTCGCCCACTCGTCATGGCTTGCCTCGCCGCGGCCGCGCTGACCGCGTGCAGCCAGGAGAAGCCCGCTGCCCCTGCGGCGCCGGCGACGCCTGCGCCCCAAGTCGCCTCGAAGGCCGCGCTCCCGCCGTCTGCGCCCCCAGTCGCCTCGAAGGCCGCGCCCCCGATGCTCGCGCCGGTCGATACGACGAAGCCCCTGTTCAACCCGTCCCTCGCTGCTGAGCAGGCGCCGGCAAACTTCACGATCAAGCTCGAGACAACCAAGGGCGACGTCCTCATCGACGTGACCCGCGCGTGGTCGCCCAACGGCGCCGACCGCATCTACAACCTCGTCAAGGCGGGCTACTACGACGACATCGCCTTCTTCCGTGTCGTGCAGGGCTTCATGGCTCAGGTGGGCATCAACGGTCACCCCGGCGCGAACGCGGCGTGGCGCGCCGCGACGATCCCCGACGACCCCGTCACGCAGTCGAACAAGCGCGGCTACGTCACGTTCGCCAAAACCGGCGCGCCCAACTCGCGCAGCACGCAGATCTTCATCAACTTCGTCGACAACAGCCGCCTCGATGACATGGGCTTCGCGCCCTTCGGCGTGGTCCGCGACATGACGAGCATTGACAAGCTGAACGGAGAGTATGGTGAGGGCGCGCCGATGGGCCGCGGGCCGAATCAGGCGCGCGTGCAGGGCGAGGGCAACGCGTATTTGCGCGCGGAGTTCGCCCACCTCGACTACATCAAAAAGGCCACGATTCAGTGACCGAATCGGGTATGACACGGCGTCCTCTTGTAGCCCCTCTGAGTCGAGGTCTGCATGGCGCTCGTGGTCTACCCCCATCCCCGTGTTGAAGCCCTCGTCGAGGCGCTCGCCACAACCCTTCAAGCACACTGGCCTGAGCACGCGCTCGAGCCTGTCCCCGTCGTCGTGGGCACCCGCGGCATGGAGACCTGGCTCCGTCACGCGCTGACGACCGCCTTCGGCTCGCTCTCGTCCGTCGAGTTCGCGTTCCCGAGCGCGGCGCTCGAGGGGGCGTCGGCGTGGCTGCGCGGTGAGCGCGCGGGCTTGGAGCCCGAGAGCGCCCCTCGCGCGCGCTTCTGGTCGCCGACCATGGAGGCAGACGCCGCGTGGCAAGGCGAGGCCCTCGCGGCGCGCACGCTGACCGCGGTGCGCGCGTGCTTGTCCGAGCAGACGGACGACATGGCCCCGCTGCGGGACTATCTCAAGGCATCCCAGGCGGCGGGCGGCGGCGCGGTCGAGCCGCTCGAGCACGAGCTGGCCGCGCAGATCGCGACCGCGCTCGAGCGCTGGCTCCACGACCGGCCCGCAGAGGCCAGCCAAGCGCTGCGGGGCGAACGTACGGAGCGCGACCCGCAGCCGTGGATCGGGCGTGTCCTGCGCGCGCTGCATCAAGGCCCGCACGCCGCGCGCTCCCCCCTGACCCGCTTCGAGGCGCTCCGCGCGCTCCCCACGCGGAGCACGGGGCGCGTGATGTTCGTCTTCGGGCTCTCCACGCTGCGCCCCGGAGACCTGCTCCGCCTTGAGCAGCTCGGGCGCTTCATGGAGATCCACCTCTTCGTGATGGCGCCGAGCGCGCACTGGCTCGGCGATCTGAAGTCACCCGACGACGTGCGCGCCATCGCGCGCTTCGCGCCGAACTCGCCGCGCGCCGAGCGCGCGCGGGCCGAGGCGCGGGTCCAGAACAGCTTGCTGGCGGCCAACGCGGGGCCCACGCGCGACCTGCAAGCGTGGGTGTTCAACCGCGAGGGGGACGACGTTCTCGACGCCACCTCGCCGGACGCGTTCGAGCCCATCGCGCACCCCGAGAGCGTGCTTGGGCACCTGCAGCGCTGGATCGCCGACGCCTCGGACCGCACCGCGCTGGGGACCGGCCGGTGGACTGAAGAGCAAGGTCGCAGCAAGTCCGTTGAGCGCCACTCAACCCGCGGCGCCCTGCGACAGTGCGAGGCCCTGCGAGACGCCTTGCTCGCGCGCTTCGCCGAGGACCCCACGCTGCAGGCGCGCCACGTCGTTGTGATGACGCCCGA
>CANLBD010000099.1 GCA_947488215.1 Myxococcales bacterium
GACCCTTCGCTGGGCGCAGAATAGCGGTATCTTGAGCGACATGCCGCGCTTCGACCTGCTCCTTGCGCCCGCGGACGCGGGCTTCGCCTTGTCCGAGGCCGCCCTGCGCGCGTTCGTGCGCGAGGTGGCGATCCGCCGCTGGGCGACGCCCGTCGCCGAGGCCGTGGCCCGCGAGTGGGTGGCGCTGGAGCTTGAGCCGGGGACGGACGCCCACAGGCTCTTCGACGAGGGCGAGGCGCCCGCCGAGGCGGCGTTTGAGCGGGCGATGCTGCAGGTGTCTAACACCCCCGCGCCGCGGCCCTTCGGGGACGCCCCGCCGACGCGCTTCGCGCTCACGCTCTACGGCGCGCGCGCCGACCACCTGCACGGCGCCACGCTCCAGCGCCTGCGGGACGCGCTGAACCTGCGCCTCGAGGTGACCGCGCGGCCCGCGGGCGAGCGCCCGCCGCTGCCCGAGGTGCCGCCCGACCAGGTCCGTCCGCCCGCAGCGACCCGCACGCCGCCGCTCTCGGGGCCCATCGGCACGCGGGTCGAGGAGTTCTGAGGCTCGCCCGCCTCAGGGCGGGTCGAGCGGGAAGACATAGGCCGCGCCGTAGTCGACGCTCAGGCCGCTCGCCTCGGGCGCGCCGACCACGATCCAGCGGCGACCGTGCGCCACGCCCGCGGAGATGAACTCGCCGAAGCGCGACAACACCCGCGCGGTCTCGCCGCCGATGACGGCCGTCGGCGTCACGGGGAACACACCGTCCTCGGGGCAGAAGACCTTGACGGCGCCGGCGCGTGCGGTGCCGCTGGTGTCGGCGACAGGCGCGCCCACGGCCAAGCAGGCGGGCTCGCTGGGATCGCGGCCCGGCACCCACGCCACCGAGAAGCCAAAGCGCTCGCCCGTCACGGTGCCCTGCAGGAGCTGGGCGCCGGCGTCTGCGAAGGCCTGCGGCGCGACGAGTGGCGAGATGCCGGCGAACTGCTGGTAGTCGAGCGCCGCGAGCGACGCGCCGGGGAGCACCCACACGCCGCCGACCGTGTTGGGGCCGGTCACGTGGTTGAGGCCGGAGATCGCGAGGTCGGGGCGGCCGTCCAGATCGAAGTCGGCGCCGCCGGCCATCGCGTGCCCCGCGTTGGCGTTGCGCTCGTTGGGCACCAGCGCGGCGGCCATTGGCCCGATGGGGCAACCGGGGCCGCCGTAGCCGCGGAACACACGCACGGCGCCCTGGAGCGTCAGGCCGTTGTAGGTCTCGCGCAGGGTCGACACGGCGAACTCGTCGCAGCCGTCGCCGTCGACGTCGCCCACACCGACCACAGAGCGGCCCAAGTTGTTGCCGTCGACCGTATCGTAGGCGTCGAGCGCCTGCGGGCACACGTACTCGGTCTGGGCGCCGCGCGCCGCTCGGCCGAAGATCAGCTGGAAGGCGCCGACATTATTGACGATTCCGCCGTTCGGGCCGACCTGAATATCCCAGCCGTAGCCGCCAAGCAGCAGGTCGGCGCGGCCGTCGCCGTTGGCGTCGAAGCCGCCTGCGAAGGCCTCGGCGGAGGAGCTGCGCAAGGACGGGAACCAGACCATATTGGCCGAGGCGTCGATGGGCGACGCGGCGCGGCCGCGCCACACATAGACAGCGGCCGTGTCTTGCAACGCGCCCAGGCAGGCGGCGTCGGCGAGCACGCCAGCGGGGGCGGTCGCGGGGCGGTCCTCGGAGCGCGCGAGGACGCCGAGGTCCGAGAGGCCGTCGCCGTCGAAGTCCCCGATGTTGGGCATGTACGCGCCAAAGAGGTCCGAACCGGAGTGCCCGGTGAAGCCCTGCAGCGTGCGGGACGGCAGCGCGTCCGGCCCATCGGGGCGCAGGGGATGCAGATACGCCAGGCCCGCGTTGACGCCCTGGGCGGTGGGGTCAGCGGAGTGCACCCCGACCAGAATCTCCGGGTTGCCGTCGCCGTCTAGGTCGTCGTTGAAGCCGACGCCGCGGCCCACCTCGACGCCGGACGCGGGCCACGGGTGCGAGAGCTGCCCGACGACGCCCGGCGTCGCGCCGCCCACGATGAGCGGCAGGCCGACCTCGAAGCCCTCGTCGGGCGCGCGCGAGGCATAGGCCATCAGCTCCGGCAGGCCGTCTTGGTCGTAGTCGTCGAGCGCCACGATGGCCGAGCCGAAGCGCTCGTCGCGCGTCGAGTTGCGGCCGTAGAACACCCGCGCGGGCGCGGCCTCGGGCACAGCGCCCACGCGCCCCGCGAAGACGAGCGCGGCGCCCACGTCGGGCGTGCCGCCGACCGCCTCGTCGCGCCAGACGCCCACGAGCACGTCCGGGTGGCCGTCGCCCGTGGCCTCGCCGAAGGACACCCAGAAGCCCGCGTTATCGCTCGAGCCGTTGTGCTCGTAGGTCCAGTCGGCCACCTCGGCGGCCTCGACCGTGCCCGGCGGGGGGAACGGCCCGCCGCGGTAGAGGCGCGCGGCGCCGTGGTTCTCGGCGCGCCCAGGGATGAGCTCGTGGTTCGGCTGGCCGACGAGCAGGTCCGTGAAGCCGTCCGCGTCGACGTCCGCCGACGCGATCACGCGCCCGAAGTTGCTGTCCGGATCGAGCTCGGCGCTCGCGGTGATGAAGCGCGACGGCAGCGGCTCAAGGCCGCCGGGGCTGAGGGCGTCCGGCCGACGCCCGCTGTAGACCACCACGCCGCCGTCCGCCGTGCGCGGCGCGTTGAAGGCGTAGTTGAGGCCCACAGTCGCCACGTCGCACAGGCCGTCGCCGTTGAAGTCGCCCGTCGCGACCAGGTGGCCGAAGCGCGGCGTCGTGGTGTAGCGCGTGCCGCCGCCGCCGTCGGGCGTGCGGACGAGGAGCCGCTGGTCGGCTACGGCCAAGAAGCCATCCTCGTAGCCGAGGTGCACGAACAGGCCGCCTTGGTCGCTCACGTTCGGCGTGACCGAGATGTCGTCGAGGCCCGTCGCGCCGGCGATGAGGTCCATGCGGCCGTCGCCGTTGACATCGCAGACGCCGATCGACTGACCGAAGCGGTCACCTGCGCGCGGCGAGGTGAGCGTAAACACTGGGAACTCTTCGAAAAATCCGCCGGCGACGCCGCGATAGACCGTGATGACGCCGCGGTCGGCGGTGCCCAGATCGCCGACGGGCGCGCCGATGAACAGGTCGACGTGCCCGTCGTCGTCGTAGTCCGCGAGGGCGAGCCCGCGGCCGAGCTCGTCGCGTCGGTCAGCGCCCGAGAAGACGCGCACCGGCGCGGGGTCCATGCCGTCGGCGCGGCCGCGGTAGACCATCACCGAGCCCGAGCCTGCGCCGGCGTGGTCGGCCTCGTGAACGCCGAGCACCAGGTCGCGGTAGCCGTCGCCGTCGATGTCGACCGCGTCGGGCGCCATGGGGAAGTACGTGTTGTCGCCGCTGCGCAGGAGCGGGGTCTGCAGCGGCGCGGCGACGTGCACGGGCACGCGCACGACGTCGCGGGTGAAGTGGTCCGTGAAGCGCGCGACCGCCTCGCCCGGTGACAGGCCGCGCAGGACGCCGTCGGCATAGTCGACGACCGCGGGGGCGTCCTCGGCGCGCGCGGGGTCCGCCTCGATCTCGACCTCGAGGGTGCGCGTGCCGCCGAGCACGACGGGTCGCCACGTCGCGCCGACGGGCACACCGACGCGGCTCGGCTCGGGTCGCAACGCCGCGCCTTGAACGACGTCGACGGCGACTGAGGCGCGCTCTTCGGTCTCGAGGTCACGGACGTCGATGAAGTCGCGGCCGGGCCGCGGGCCGGCGGTGTAAGCGCCGTCGACCTCGACGCGGCCCCCGCTGCGTGAGCCCGCGCCCAGCGAGAAGGCCAACGCGCCGGAGCCGCCGGTTGACTCGTAGGCGAAGGCTTGGCCGGGGCGGACCTCGGCCGTTTGTGGGCTGAGCTGGATGGGCGCGACGACGCGAATGCTGACCTGTGCCGAGCCGACGCACGCGGCGTCCGTCACGCGGATGATGTCCACCGTGTCGCGCTGGTCGCCGGACAGGTAGGCGCCCGTGAAGGTGTTGAGGAGCGCGCCGGAGCCGTCCTGAACGAGCGTGAACGTGTAGTCGCCGGTGCCGCCCTCGGCGTGCAAGACGAGCAAGTCGAAGGGGAGGACCGCGCTGCGCGTGGGATCGAGCGTGAGCGGGGGGTCGCACGGCGGCGGGCCGGGGTCGGCGTCGGGGATCGGTGCGGCGTCGGGGATCGGTGCGGCGTCGGGGATCGGTGCGGCGTCGGGGGTCGGTGCGGCGTCGGGGGTCGGTGCGGCGTCGGGGACCGGCGCAGCGTCTGGAGCGGGCGCTGAATCGGCCAGCGGCGCCGCGTCGACCGGTGCGCCCTGGGGCGAAGTGGCGGGGCTGCACGCGACCGCGAATATCCAAGGCGCGACCCGCACGAACGCCCGACCGCGGGTCCCCAAGTCGAAAGTGCTCACTCCGAATAACTCCTGCTGGGAAAACCATGACCCCTGCGCCTGCATGGTGTACTATTTCCACGTGGGACGGAATGATTCACTCAGGACGGCGCAGTGGGCGCTCGCTGGCGCCCTCTGCTGGGCGCAGGTGGCCTGCGCGCCGGGCGCTTCGAGCGAGGCCGCAGCGACGCGGGACGCAGCGCTCGCAGTCGACGCCGTGCTGCTGCCGGACGCCGTGCTGCTGCCGGACGCCGCGCTGCTGCCCGACGCCGTGCTGCTGCCGGACGCCGTGCCGGTGCTTGACGCCGCGCCGCTCCCGGACGCCGCGCCGCTGGCAGATGCTGCGCCGCTGGCAGACGCCGCGCCCGACGCCGCGCCGCTTGCAGACGCCGCGCCCCTGCCCGCGCCCACGCCCGTGCTGCCCGCGCCGCTCGCCGACCTGACGCTGACGCCGCTCAGCGCCGGACCAGTCACCGGCCTGTACGCGAGCCCGACGGGTGCTGTGTACGCCGTCGTCGCGCGGCGCCTGCTGCGGTGGTCACCCGGTGCGGGCGCCCCGGCGGACCTCGGCCCGTGTCCGCCGCTCCTGTCCGGCGCGACCCTCGAGGACGGCACCATCGTGCTCGCCACGCTCGAGGGCATTCGGAGCGTACGCGGCGAGGTCTTCGGCGCGCCGCCGCTCGCGGCCGCCGTGGGCGACCGCTTCGTCTTCGGCCTGGCGACGACGCTCGACGTGCTCTTCTTGTCGACCGACGCCGGGCTGCTCGCGTGGCGCGACGGCGCGCTCTTCGCGCTGGGCTTCGGGCCCGAGGCGGGGAGCCCCGACTACGCGCTGCTCGCGGCGACCCCCAACGGCCTGTGGGTCGCGCGCGACGACGCGCTGACCTGGCTCGCGCCGGACGCAGACGCGCCCGACGCCGCGTGGCGCGCGTGGCCCGTCGAAACGGAGGGCTGGCGCATCGACGCGCTCACGGCGACCACGGACGGCACCCTGTGGGCGATGGACGCAGGGGCGCTCCGCGCGCTGGACAGCGAGGGCAGACAGGCCTGGTTCGCGCTGCCCGAGCCTGTCGTGAGCCTGTCAGCGGCGACAGACACGCCCGCGCTGTGGCTGCAGACCGAGGCGGCGCTGTGGCGCAACGCGGGGGGGCTCTTTGTGCCCTTCTCCGCGCCGCCGGACGTGTCATCCCACGCGGCCGCGAGCGACGGTCAGGTCGTACTGGCCTGGACGGACGGCGTGGGGCTCGGCTCGCCGGGGCGCGGCTTCGCGCTGGACGCCCCGCGCGGCCCCCTCGCCGACGACGCCATGGTCGAGGTGCTGCCGACCGCCGCGGAGCGCGTGACCCGCGTGTCCGCACAGCTCGACGCCGCGCCGTCGTTCGAGGTGCCCGGGCCGCCGTGGCGCGTTGCCCTCGATGTAGATGCACTCGGGGATGGGCCGCACTCGCTGACACTCATGACGCAGTGGTCGGACGCGCCCGAGGCGATGGCGCGGTTTGACTTCGTGGTCGCGCTCCCACCGCCGCCGCCGCCGCCGCCGACCGAGCCACCGCCGCCGACGTGGACTGAGGACGTCGCGCCGCTCGTGACGACCCACTGCGCGCAATGCCACGGTCCGCGCGGCTTCGCGCACCCCATCGTGGGCGCTGCGGCCGTCGCAGCAGAGTATGACGCCATCCTCGCCGCCGTGCGCGAGCGACGCATGCCCCTCCCCCCGAACCGCGCCCTGACCGCGGCCGAGCTCGCCCTGTTGACCGGGTGGGCCGCCGCTGGATTCCCGGAGTAATGCCCATGGACCTGAGACCTCTCGGCGCGCTCCTCGCGCTGCTCCTGCTCGGGGCGTCACCCGCGAGCGCGCAGCTTCAGAACGCAGAGGACATCTGCCTCGAGCCCGAGGAGCAGCTCGATCCGGGGCGCTATGTCCGGTCCCTCAGCCTCGACCTGCGCGGCACCTTGCCGAGCGAGCTCGAGACAAACGCCTCGATCGACTGGGGCGACGTGCCCGACGGGCTCGTGGATGAGTGGCTCGAGGGCGAGGGCTTCTTGGAGCGCGTCGTGCGGCAGCACCGCGCGCTCACGTGGAACAGCGTGCGGAACGTGACGCTGCTGAGCACGAACCAGTCGCTGCAGCTCGACAACGGCATCTACTGGCGGCGCAACGCCTCCCGCGGCTACCGCGGGAACGAGGTGCAGTGCGCGAACGAGCCCGCGCGGTGGGACAACGACGGCCGCCTGCGCACTCAGAGTGTCAACGGCGCGCGCCTGGAGGGCTGGGTCTGGGCCACGCCCTACTGGTCAACGAACACGCCCGTGAAGATCTGCGCGTTCGACGCGCAAGAGGCGCTGCTGTCCAGCTCCGGCCGAGACTGCTCAACGCCCGCCGGTCAGACAGACACCGAGTGCGGCTGCGGCCCTGCGCTCCAGTGGTGCGGCGTCGAGCCGGTGCGCGTGCAGCTCGTCGAGAGCTTCGCCGAGGCGCAGGACCGCTTGGTGCGCACGCTCGTGGGCGAGGACCGCCCCTACCACGAGCTCTTCACGACGCGCCGCGCGTTTGTGAACGGCCCGCTCGTCCACTTCTGGCGAAACCACGCCAAGTTCCCCGCGAGCGTGGTCTTCGAGCCGTCGCCCGTTGAGGCGGGCCGCCTGCCGGACCTGGCGTTCACGGACCGCAACACGTGGCGTGAGGTCATCCTGCCCGAAGGACACGCGGGCCTGCTCACCCAGCCCGCGTTCCTCATGCGCTTTCAGACGCAGCGCGCGCGCGCCGCGCGTTTCTACGACGCGTTCCTGTGTCAGCCCTTCCAGCCGCCCCCCGGCGGTCTGCCGGATTCGGACGCCGACTGCAGCCGCGAGCCGGACCTGCAGAACCGGTGCGGGTGCAAGTACTGCCACGCGCTCCTGGAGCCGTCGGGCGCGCACTGGGGTCGCTTCGCGGAGCAGGGCGTGTCGCTGCTGCGCCCCGAGGCGTTCCCACCGGAGCGCGCCGACTGCCTGAACTGCGCCCTCACGGGTCAACAGTGCTCGGACGAGTGCCGCCGGTTCTACTTGACAACGAGCACGGCCCCCTCGGAGCGCGCGTATCTGGGCAACCTGAAGGCCTACGTCTTCCGGCGGCCGGAGCACACACGCAACGTCGAGGTCGGGCCGCGCCTGCTCGCGCTGTCGGCGGTCGCGGACAACCGGCTGCCGCGCTGCGTGGCCCGCCGCACGGCGGAGTGGCTCCTGGGCCGCTCCATGACGCTCGCCGAGGAAGAGCAGGTCTGGCTCGACGCGCTCACGCAGAGCTTTGTGACCGATGACTTCAGCTTCAAGGGCCTGGTGAAGGACATCGTGTCTCACCCGATCTACCGGAGGGTCCGATGATGGCCGCTTCGCTCCCTGCGCGGCTCGCGCTCGCACTCGCGGGCACCCTGGCCCTGACCGCGTGTCAGCCGGAGTCGACGCCCGCGTCCTTGGCGGCCGACGCGCGGGTGCCGACGGCGCCGACCGCTGCACCCACCGCTGCGCCCACCGCTGCGCCCAGCGAGGTCGAGGCACGCGACGCGGCGACCGAGCCAGCCGAGCCGAGCGCCGACGCTGCGCCGCCCGCGCCCGATGCCGCGCCGATTGAGCCGCCGGTGGGGGGCGCGCCGACGCCGGCGACAGAGCCCACCGAGGCCCCGCCCACAGAGCCGCCCCCGCCCGCGCCCGACCCGCACGCGGGGATGGCGGTCGGCTGGCGACCGCTCGGGGACGCGGGCGTCGCGCCCCCCGACCGGCCGGAGCCTGAGCCGCCCGCCGAGCCCGCGGTTGACCCGTTTGAGCCCGCGCCGACGCCGCCGCACGACGCGCCCGCGCCGCAGCCCACGCGGCCGCGACGACGCATGGACATCGACCAGCTCGACCGCGCGATCCGCGCCGTAATGGGCGGGCTCGGCTGGACCGAGGTGCGTAATGGCGTCGAGGTCAACCTGTTCGTGGACTTGGCGGCGACGCTCGGTAAGCCCGACTACGTGATGACGACGTACGAGTCGCTCGAGCCGACGCCCACGTTTCAGAAGTTCCTGAGCGACGCGGCGCGGAGCGTGTGCGAGCGGCGCGTGCAGGCCGATCTCGCGCTGCCCGAGGCGGAGCGGGTGGTGCTGCGCTGGGCAGGCCCGGGCCGCGGAGCGGACGCCGACGTGGTGGCGAACTTGAGCGCGCTCGTGCTGCGCGCCCACGGGCGACGCCTTGAGGCCCACAGCACCGGGATGCGGCCGTGGCGGTGGCTGTTCGACAGCAGCCTGCACGTCACGCGCGACCCCGTCGTCGCGTGGAAGACGGTCTGCATCGGCCTCATCAGCCACCCCGACTTTTACACCTACTGAACCGCCGACCGGAGCCCCCATGCGACCGACCTCTCGACGCAGCTTCCTCAAGGGCGCGCTCTTCGCCGCCGGCGGCATCGCGACGCTCTCCGGCGTTGGCCCGCTGGTGCAGCTCGCGCAGGCGCAGGGCCCGCGCGGCGTGCCCCGCTACTACATCTTCGCGTACTTCAGCGGCGGCTGGGACATCCTGGTCGGCCTAGACCCGCGCGACCCGCGCCAGTTCACGAACGGCAACCTGCGTCAGACGCTGATTCAGCCGGGCTACGAGATGCTCGTCGGCACGGACGGCCGCCTGGTCGACGCGCGCACCGGCGGCCGCTTCGGGCCCTACATCGGCGACCTCGCCACGCACGCGCACCGCTTCGCCGTGGTGCGCGGCATGAGCATGGAGACGCTGACCCACGAGGTCGGGCGGCGCAGGTTCATCACGGGCAAGCCGCCCGCGGGGACGCAGGCGCGCGGCTCGAGCGTGCTCACCTGGCTCGCCGCGAACCTCGGTCAGGACGAGCCGATCCCGTATGTCGCGATGCAGACCGAGGCCTACAACGTCGACCAGCCGAACTACGCCACCGCGCTCAGCGCGAACAGCGTGGCGGACATGCTGCGCGCGCTGCGCCCGGCAAACCCGCAGCTCGGCGCGCTCGAAGACCGTCAGCTCGACGCCTTCTTGGCCGAGGTCGGCGCGTGCCCCGATGCCTTGAACTCGAGCCGCTGGCAGAGCGCGGAGTCGAGCCGGCTGCGGGCGCGCGACATGGTCACGCGCGGGCTCGACCGGCTCTTTGACTTCACGGCGCAGACGCCGGAGATGGAGCGCCTGCGCGGCCACTACGGCATGCGCGCGAACGACAGCACGCCCGAGGCGCAGGCGGCCTTCGCAGCGCAGGCCATCTGCGGGGGCGTGTCGCGCTGCGTGAGCATTCAGGTCGCGGGCGGGCTCGACACGCACTTTACCGACTGGACGACCAACCAGGGACCGAACCAGCGGCGCGGCTTCAACGCGCTGGCGCGCCTGATCGAGGACCTGTCGACCCGCGAGCACCCCGGCACGAACACGAGTTGGCTCGACCACACGACCATCGTGGCCTTCAGCGAGTTCAGCCGCACGCCTCTGCTGAACGACCGCGGCGGGCGCGACCACGCGCTCACGAACGCCTGCCTGCTCGCGGGCGGCAACATCCGTGGCGGCGCGATCATCGGCGCGTCGTCCGATGTGGGCCTCGCGCCGCAGGCCATCGACTTGGAGACCGGCGACCTGCGCGGCGTGGCCGACGGCGGCGAGGTCGTGCGCCCCGAGCACATCCTGCAGACGCTCCTGCACGACGCGGGCATGGACGCCGCCGCCGACCTGCGCGTCAACCCCGTTACGGCGCTGCTGCGGGGCTGAGCGGTGCCGTGACGCCCGCGACGAGGGCGGGCGCGGCTCACACGTTACTGCAGCGGGCCAGGGTAGGCGGGCACGGCCGCGAGCTGCTCCGGCGTGAGCGCTATGCTGGAGATGCGCACGCCGTCGAGCTCGCCCTTGAAGAGGTCGACCCAGCAGCCGGCCCGGAGGCCGAGCGCGAGAAAACGAGCGTTCATCCCCATCAAGGGCGGAATGTCAAACGTGCCCGCGGGGGTGCCGTTCAGGTAGGCCGTGACGCGGTCGCCCCGGTCGCCCGCCTCGAAGACGAACGCCGTGTACACCCACGACTCAGGCGCGACCGCGAAGCCATCGTTGAACACCAGGTACTGGTCAACGCGCCGCTCAGGCGGCCCGGGTACGACGGCGTATGGGAAGACGTCGCCGTTCCCTGAATCGGCGAAGCCCACGCCCCACCCGGCCGTCGACTCGCCCTCTCGAAAGCCCGCGGGGCAGTCGTTCAGGTTTGAGGCCACAAACGCCGAGTAGCGCGACTCGAGCCTCGGGCGCGCCCACACCTCGACGGTCATCGGCCTGCGCCCGCGGGTCACGTTGTCCAGATCGACGCCCTGCCAATAGTCGCCGGAGGGCTCGGGCGGATCATAGTCGCCCGCGAACTCGAGCGCGCGCCCGAAC